>JBAYIQ010000003.1:0-116372 GCA_041665545.1 Patescibacteria group bacterium
CGAAATCGTTACCAAATACACCTCAAAGAGGTGCAATTACGTTACAACACTCGCAATCCTCAGAAACTACGCTTACTTGTTAGAAAAATGTTACGTTTTGATGATAAATAGTAGGCCAGACCGAAAAAGAGGGGGGTATTTTTTGTCTTTATTGCCGGTTAGTCGGGTTGATTTTTTTTATCTATCAATTCGGAGCTAGGGCTGTATTTTTTATTACGGATTTTCCACTGATCAACAAACTGTCCTAAGCCCTGCTTTTGTAGTTGGTTGTAGCGGCGAGTAGATCTCTGGGACCACTCCACCAGAGAAGCAAAGCTTATTTTATAGCGGCCTTTGACTACAATATATTTAAGCTCTTCATTCTTGATTGCTTGGCGAATTGTTTTTGAAGATACGCCAAATAGTTTGGCTGCCTCAGAAACAGATAATCTAATTATGTTTTCCATATTGTTTTTATATATTTCTTCGAGCGAACGCCCGCTTCGCCAAGCGATAGCGAGGCGAGGAGCGAGTCGAGAAGTTCTATGGAAAATAGTTCTCGATGCGGATCCGCTTTACAGATCCTTACTCGAACAAATTAAGGTTTATGTATACACTATTCTACACTTTTTGTAATAAAAAAGCAAATAATGTCGTATTTTATTAGGTATTTTAGCGGCTCGCTGGCCTATATAAATGTCATTCTGGAGGGAGTCGCAACGACCGATAGAATCTACAAGCGTGGATTCTATCGCTTCGCTCCAGAATGACCCATACGGCCAGCGAGCCGCACAGAGCATTAAAAACAGACCCAAGCCAACTCACTGGATTGTTTTTCACTCCAAAATCAACCTCGAAGGTTGATTTGTGCAGCTTTACAAGGAACCACAAATCTGTTATAATTTTTTCAATCTAAAGTTAGTATTGTTAGCAATAGGGTAATAATAGCCCAAATATGCTAGTATTTAAGTGGTGTAATAAAAGTGTAATATTTGGGGCATAAGCCCGTCTATATTTATGTACAGTTTGAAGGATAGTTTACAAGAGAAAATCCAGTTGCTTAAGCTGAAAAACGGTGATTCTGAAGCTTTTGCTTTTTTTTATGACCAATATGTTAAGCGCATATATCGTTTTACCTATATACGAGTGAGCGATAAAGTCGTGGCTCAGGACCTGACTCAGGACATTTTTTTGAAGGTCTGGCAGCATTTGGTGTATAAAAAAGAGATTCAGAATTTTGCAGCTTTTATCTTCCGAGTAGCGCGCAACGCTATCATTGATTATTACCGCTTGTCCAGTCGCCAAGAACTGCCACTGGAGTACGCTGATGAAACTGAGGACCCCTATAGTGATCACAAAACTAGTGACATAGATAAGAATATTGATTTGCAAGTCTTGCTGGATCATTTGAAAAAAATGAAATCAGAATATCAGGAAGTTCTGATCTTACGCTATGTCGAGGATCTCTCAATCGAAGACATTGCTCAGATCATGCAAAAGGACAAAAATAATATTCGCGTGCTTCTGCATCGGTCGTTGAATAAATTAAAATCTTTAACTAACAACAAATAATAATTTTTCGCTTAATTGTCGAAGCGGAGTATAAAAAATTATGAGCATTCCAAAATCACTGGCTCAATTAAAAAAACTATCAAGCATCAATCCCGATGAGCAATGGGCTCACGCCACCAAATATTCTATTATGTCCGAGGTGACAGTGCAGAGTCGCTTGATAAAATCTCAAGGCCGATCATTTAATGATGGGTTTCGTTTGTTTCTAGCCAGCTTTTTTTCCAAACTGGTGCCATCCTTGACCAAAGTCATGGCTGTGGTGCTGGTTTTGTCAGTTGGCTCGGGGTTTAGTCTAGTTGCTCAAGCTTCGGTGCCAGGTGAGGCCTTGTGGCCCATCAAGCGCAATTTTGAAGAAGCAGAGTTGGCCCTGACCTTGAGTCCAGTCAAAAAGACCGAAATTCACATCAAACACATCAACACTCGTCTTGGTGAGATTGATAAGATTTTGAAAGACAAGGAAGACAATGTCAGCCAAGAGGATAATAGCAAAACAGAAAAAGCTATTAAACAGGCAGTTAGCCATTTGGAAAGAGATGTGGTAGCTGTGGATAACTCACTCAAAATAGTAAAAGAAGAAAAAACACCAGTACAAGTAGTGTCTTTAGTAGCCAGAGTAGCCGATGTGGCCAATGAAACTGCTAATAATTTAGATCAGAAAGTATTAGCCACCCAAGATACAGAGATTGCCAAAGCTCTAGGTGATGCCAAAAAAATAAATCAAGAAGTAAAGGATTCAGCTGTAAATTTGGCCATTGCCGTGCATGAAGAAGCGGTCAATAATGTTGCCAAAGACGTTTCAATCAACGCCAGCTCAACTCCTACAGCGGCCGTAGTCACCCAGAATGGAGTCAACGCTGAGGAACTAAAAGCAGTGACTGAAGTAGTGACTAAGATTATCACTTCCGAACTACAAGTTGTGTCCCAAGAAGTAGCCAATGCTAAAGATCGAGTAGGGGACGTAGATAAAAAAGATATTAGCAATTTACCAAAATCAAGCGATATCAAAGAAGGTGAGTCCAATGCTAAAGCCATAGAAAGTATTGATACTTTAAAAGCTCATCCAGAGATCATGGAAGCTAATTTGACTCAAGCCAAAGACTTGTTGCAACAGGGTAATTTAAAAGATAGCATGGAAAAGATTACCCAAGTCAAGGAGACTTACCAGCAAGCTGAAACAGTAATCAAAAGAATAGAAGCCGCAGCTGAAAATAGCGGTGCCAATACTAGCACTAGCACGCCTACCAGCACTAAGCCAGTTGTTTTGCCAATCACTACTACCACTAGACCAACCACCACTGGTAAGATTATAAAATCCAGTGATGAGACAACTACTCCAGAATTAATTTCTGAGCAAGGTATCAAAGCAGACGAGGGTATTCCCGAAGAAGAGGCAATAAAAGAATTTTATTAATAATTAACACCTTGTCATTGCGAGCGAACGAAGAGAGCGTGGCAATCCACCAGCTTGTAGATTGCTTCGTCCCACTGCGTGGGACTCGCAATGACAGTTGATTAAGTAGTTTAAATAATTAGCGTATTTGACCCCCAGATCTTAGCCGATGTCGACCTAGTCAGTCGAAGGTAGGTTATGGGCAAGAGGTTCTGTCATTCCTGCGAAGGCAGGAATCTAGCGAGATCCCGCAACAAGTGCGGGATGATGGATTCACTTGTCCCTAACTTATCGCTAAATCGCGCGCGATCTAGGGACGCTCTGGTGACATAAAAAATCACCCAGAGCATTAAATAACTGTTCCTTGACTAGAGAGAATTGTGACTGCGTTTTAGGCCTATGGTCACTGTGATTAGAAAGGTCGATCGCCCTTTGGGCGGAGTCCTTTGATTCATAGTTTAGTCTTGCTTTGATCAAGCAGGATGCCTACTACTTACGGCTTTTTTCAAAAGTTTTTGGGACATTATAATTAACAAAGAAAAATGAATTTATTAAAAAAATTGTTCGTATACTCCGTGGTAATTACCACTGTGTTATGGTCAGTTGGCGCATCTTTTGCACCTTTGGCCGCTAACGCTGCTGGTAGCTACCCAGCCGGCTCACTTTTGGCTATGAAAGGCCAGAGTGGCGCTGCTGTATACTTGATCGGTGCTGATGCCAAGAAATATGTTTTTCCAAGTCAGAAAGAGTATTTCACTTGGTATCCAAACTTTGACAAAGTTGTCAGAGTAACTGTTGCCGAGCTAGATATGTATCCAGACGGTGGTGCTGTGACTGTACGTCCAGGCACCAAATTAGTTACTCATATGAATACTGCCAAGGTTTATGCTATTGAACCAGGCGGAATTTTGCACTGGATCCCAACCGATACCATTGCCAAAGCTTTATATGGTACTAATTGGACCTCACGTTTAGTTGACGTGATCCCAGGTTATTTCACTTCCTACAAAGCCACTGGCGCTGATGTTTCAGACAAATATGTCACTGGTACTGTAGTCAAGATGGGTACCACCTATTATTATATTGATGGTACTACCAAGAGAGCTTTTGCCTCTGACGCTGCTTTTACAGCCAATGGCTTGGTAGCCGCTGATGCTGTGGCCGTCACTACCCTTACCGGCTATACTGATGGCACTTCTATCACTGGCGCTGAGACCGCTATCAAGGACTTCACTCCAAATGACACTACAGTTCCAGTAATTGCTGGTAATTTATCAGTTTCTTTGGCTAGTGACACTCCAGCTTCTGGCGTAGCATATATGAATGCTACCCACGTTGCTTTCACTAAAGTGAAATTGACTGCTGGCAGTAACCCAGTCACTATCGATTCTATGGTAGTCAAGAGAACTGGCGTTCCAGCCAGTGATGGCGCTTTTACTGGCGTCAACATCTTGAAAGATGGCGCTATGTTGAGCTCTTCTTATAAAGCTCTTAACTCCACTCATGAAGCCAACTTCACTGAGGACGTAGTTGTTCCAGCCAATGGTACAGTTTACTTGACCTTGGTTGGTAAGATGGCTGATGTAACCACCTATGCTGGTGAGACACCAACTTTGTCTTTGACGGGTATTACCACTCTTTCCACTATTACCGGTTCTTTGCCAATCGTAGGCAACGCCATGACCACCAATGGTACTATCAATATTGGTGATATAACTATTTCAGAATCCCCAGATTTAAGTACTTTAACTGAAGAAGTTGGTACAGAAAATGTGGAGTTCTTGAATGTCAAAATGGCTAATGACAGCGCCTCAGCTGATATCCGTGTTGACTCAATCAGATTCAACAATGTTGGTTCAGCTAATGATGCTGATGTTAACAATTTAGAGTTAGTAGTTGACGGCAACGTCATTGCTACTGGCTCTATGGTTAGCAATTATGTCAAGTTTGACTTGAGCGCTTGTGGTACTTCTTGTTTGATTCAAGATGGCAAGAACGAGACCTTTACCTTGCGCGGCGACATAGTCGGTGGTTCTGGTAGAACTTTGGATTTTGATGTCAAAAGAGCCGATGATATCATGGCTTATGATACATTGAACATGACCTATGTTACTCCATCAGCCGCTATTGATGGCGGAAGAACTGTGACTATTAGCCGTGGTATTTTGACTGTCACTAAATCCAATGTGGTTCTAGCTGGCAATGTGTCTGAAGCTACAACTGATTTGAATTTAGGTTCTTGGAACTTCAAGGTCCAAGGTGAATCAATAACTATCAGTACTATCAAGTTTGATATTAATGTGGAGGGCACAGTCAGTTCCTCTGACTTTACTAATTTGAAATTAGTAAAAGGTGGCACTAGCTTGACAGGTGCTACTGATGGCGCTGATGGTTCCACTTCATCCAAAGATGGTGCAGTGACCTTCTCTGACGCCTTTACTTTGCCAATAGGTGATAATGCTATTACTTTAGTTGGTACCTTGAGTTCTGATGCGGCCAATGCTGACACTGTTCAATTTGGTGTTGACTTTACAGCTGCTTCAACCAATAACTTGGATGCCACTGGTGATGTGACTGGTGACGCCATTGCTTTGAGCGCTGTAGCAGCCACTAACTACGCCAATCCTTATGGTGTAGAAATTGATGCTAACTTGATTACTATTACCGACCTAGCCTTATCAGTGACTACTTTAGGAAGTCCAGCTGGTTCGACAGTGGCGGCCGGCACAGCTGCTCAAACGTTCTCAACCATTCGTTTTGACGCTTCTGCTTCGTCAGAAAATGTCAAAGTGACTGCCTTTGAGTTTCAATTGACTCCAGCGGCTGGTGGCTACGCCAACCAAATACAGAATATTACCTTCACAGTTAACGGCACTCCATTGTCTATCACCAAGAGTGGTACCAGTGCTGTACTAAACACTGCTGAAGAAATTACTGTTTCTTTGTCAGGCGCTGATCAGTTTGTAATACCAAAGGGTACAGCCGTGAACATGATTATCAAAGGTGATATATCAGCTAGCGCATCTGCTGCCGCTACATTCAAGATGGATATTACATCCACCAACTCCAATGTAGTGACTGCTTCTGGTGCTACCTCTGGCAACGATATAGCCGTTGCCGAAGGCACTGCTGTTGCTAATAATATGACCATTGGTACGTCCGGTGGTATTTTGGAAGTCAGCTTGGCTTCTAACAATCCAGACGCTGCTTTGTTGGCTGGTGGTACAACCGTGTCTTTAGCTAATTTCAAATTCTACGCTACTTCAACTGAAGATGTAGAGTTAGATTATCTATATCTGACACAAGTTTCCACCGATACTGCTTCTTCTTCATACCTGGATTATGATGAGATCTGGTTTGTGGACGAAGCTGGTACTGAAATTGTCGGTACTCGTATGACTCCAACCAGCACCACACCATATATCAACTTTGCTGACAACGCTTTTGTTGTAAACTATTCAGATACTAATGGCGAAATTTTGACCTTGAAGGCCAAGCTAGCCACTATTGGTACAGGTTATAATGGTGCCTCTGATCATTATATTGGTTATAAGATCAATGCTACTGCCGATGTAGTGGCCAAAGGTGATATGACTGGCAATGCTACTGCTGAATATATAAGTACTACCGCTGCTCCAACTGGCAACACTTACTATGTGTACAAGAGTTACCCAATATTTGCTAGAGTCAATTTGACTGGTGCATTATCCAATGGCACAAAAGATTTGTACAAATGGACTGTAACTGCTGTCAACAATGACCTTGCTTTATACAAGTTCATGTTTGATATCGTTACTACAACTGCTATAGTCACAAACTTTTATGTCTATGATGTCACTGGTACAGAAGTTGTCCTAGACGACGCAGCTACTCAAGCCGCAGGTCCTAGCAGTACTGGTATGACTATTACTACTATCGGTACTTCATGGGATGGTGCTTACCAAACACAAGATGAGGTTGTGGTTTCTAGCGGTACCACTCGTACCTTTGTGCTAAGAGGCGATGTCACTTTAGCTGCTGCTGGTACTTCCGTATCTGTCAGAATGGCTGGCGACGGAGCCCATGTAGTTGGTACAACTACTTTGTTACATAGCGCTACTAACGTTGACGCTGATGCTGAAGATGACTTTATCTGGTCAGATATGAGCGCTTCTTCTCATAGCGATACAACTGTTGACTGGACCAATGGCTTCTTAGTCTCAGGTTTAGCTAGTCCTTCCACTTCTGCCCAAGTAACTGCTCTATAATTTTTATAAAGCAAGTTGTTTAGTTAAGCAGATTTGAAATAGAAAAGACCCCACTGTGGGGTCTTTTCTATTTGGGTTTTTTATGTTAAAGTAGAGGGGCATTTAGGCTATTTTATTGGTAATTTATAAACATATTATGCAAAAAAGAAAAAAAATCTATTTATTGTTAGTCGTATTTTTATTAGTAATTGGTAGTCTTTTTGTTTGGTGGTATCAAAATCAACAAAGTAAAATAAAAGTAGATTGGGATAGTCCGGACTATGTATTTGATATCAAGATACCAGACGATTTTGATCAGACAAAAAAAGACAGATTAGAGTTGAAATTGACCGAGGCTCGTAAAGCTTATGCCGAGAAAAAAGAAGATAACTATACTTGGGATATCATTGGCAATATGTATGAGTTTGTTAGAGATTATGATCGCGCTTTGGTGGCCTATCAGAAGTCAGTTGCCAAACAACCCAAGGACGTCATAGCCATTTTAAATATTGCTACTATCTATGAGGAGCAAAAAAAAGACTACCAAGAGGCAGAAAAATATTATTCACAAGCCGTTGTTATTTTTCCTCAAATGTCGGATCTCTATCAGCGTTTGGCCAATTTATATTGGCATAAAATGAATAAATTACAAGAAGCAGAAACAACCTATGTGCAGGGGATCGAGCAAACAAGTAATAAGCCAGAGTTGATTACTAGCTTGATAAATTTTTATGAGAAGACTGGACAAATTGATAAACAAAAGGCATCTGCTAGGAAACTTTTGGAGCTATATCCAGATAATGAAGTTTACAAGAAGGATTATGGTTATTTAGTTAAGTAAAAATGTTATGCAAAAAATTTTAGAAAAAATATTTATTTATGGATTGATAGCCATTTTATTTACGCCACTACTGATAGGCGATAGCCTGGTTTTTCCATTTATAACTACCAAGGCCTATTATTTTTATATTGTAGTAGATATTTTACTAGCAGCTTATTTATTGATTTTGACTAAAAAACCACTATACCCCAAGAAGAATAAATATTTTTTATTTTTTATTATTTTGACATTAGTTGGTTTTGTGTTTGATTTATTTGGGGTCAAGTTTTTAAATAGTTTTTGGGGGAATTATGAAAGAATGATGGGTATCTATACTTCCCTTCATTTTTTGGCCTATCTTTGGTTGTTGTTAAGCGTGTTTAATACTAAAGAAAAATATTTAAAACTTTTTAAAATAAGTCTAGTGATTAGTTTTTTGGTAGGTATTTATGCTATTTTGCAGAAAATGCAGGTTGTTTTTTATGGTATGTTGAATATAGATGAAAACCGTAGTTCGGCTACCTTTGGTAATCCAGCATATTTTGCTGGTTATTTGTTGATCTTCATTTTTATGGCGGCTTATATGCTATTGAGATCAAAACAGGATTTGGTTCTTGATCAGCAACTAACAAAACAATCAACGATGATTGCCAAGAGTAAAAAATCTGATAAATATTGGTCTTATTTTTATGTTTTATCTATCTTGTTAAATACAGTAATTTTGTATTTTACAGCTACTCGTGGTGCTTTACTGGGTTTGGTTGGGGGCGCCATTGTTGGGATTATTTTGGTTATTATATTTCATCATAATCGCAAAATAAAAGTAATTGCCTTGACTTTATTGTTAGTAGTGGCTTTGGGTTTGTCCTCAATATTTATTTTTAAGCAGTCGTCATTTATAAAAAATAATCTTACCCTAGCTCGTATTAGCGAGATTAGCATGAATGATGTCACCACTGCGTCTCGTATCAGACTTTGGAAAATGAGCGTCAAGGCAGTTCAAGATAGACCAATTTTTGGCTATGGCGCTAATAACATGAGATTGCCACTTGATAAATATCATGATTATAATCTCTTTGAGGATTGGTTTGATAGCTCACATAACAAATTTTTTGACGAATTGTTGGCCCATGGCTATATTGGGCTAGGATTACAAATAGCTTTTTTTGTAGCACTGTTTATTTTAATTTTAAAAAAAATCAATGAGGATTTATTGGGCAATGCAACATTATTTGCCTTATTGGTAGCTTATGTTGTACAGGCGATGTTTATTTTCGATGTTTTTATTGTTAATTTATCATTTATACTTATCTTGGGATTTTTATTTTTAAATTTTACTGACAAAACCCAAACTAATATTCGACAAAAAAAGATTTCAGTTCATTTAGCTGTGCCAGTTATTATTATTATGGTTTTTGTTTTTTCGTATATTTATAGCCACGCTATTAGGCCAGCACACAATATTATTTTAGCTGGTAATTTGACGAACAATGACATGAGTACAGCCATTGATATATATAAAAAAGTTGATAATGATTTGTTTGCTAATTATGATATTTTTGCCTCAGCTATGGCAAAAACAGCTATGGAAGTTTTTAAAAATAATCAGCAATATACCGATGTTCAGATTCAGGGTTTTGTTACACAACTGACAAAAGTATACGAACGCGCCATAGAGGATTCCGGAGGGTATTCGTATTTTTATATCAATTTAGCCAAAATGTATCAGATTGCCTCAGTATCCCCACGTTTAGACTATCTTGATCAATCATTGACTTTGTTGAATACAGCGTTGGTCAAAGCTCCGAATCGTTTAGATATTTATTATGCTTTGGCGCAAGGATATTTTATGAAGGGCGATGTTGTAAACGCAGAAGATAATTTAAATAAAGCCCTGGCCTTGGGTGTCAGGCAAGGTGAGATATATTATAAATTAGCAGAAATAAGGGCCAGAAAAGGTGACCCAGAATTAGCCATGTCAAATATCAATAAATCTATTGAATTTGGTAAAATTTTAACTTTTGAAGAATTAGAAAGTTTTGCTAAGTTATTTATTGACAGAGAAAGGTGGTCTGAAGCAGTGCAAATTTTTATCAAAATGGATGAAATGCAGCCAAATAGCGCTGATACTTATGCCAACATTGCCTTGACTTATAGTAAGTTGGGTGACAAGCAAAAAGCCATTGAATGGATAAATAAAATTTCCGTTCTTGATCCCAGTAAGGCTGATCAGGTAAAGGAATTCATAAGAGGATTAAAATAACATTCTAGAAATAAATGCCAGATAAAAATTTAATAAATACTATAAAATTTTTCTTGTTTTTGGGGTTATTGGTGCCATTAATAGTTGAAGGCAATACTATTTTTCCTTTTATTTTTTCTAAAGTTATTTTTTTTAGAATAATTGTTGATATTGCGGTGCTACTATTTTTATGGACACTATGGTCGAAAAAAAATAAGCGCCTTACATTCCATTGGCCGGATATATTATTGTTAGTTTTTGTGTTGTGGGCAATCATATCGGCATTTTGGGGTGTTGATTTGCAGTATAGCTGGTGGACTGGCCAAGAGAGAATGAGCGGTTTAGTATCATTACTTCATTTTGTAGCTTATTTGTATTTGTTAGTCAATGTGTTTTCAGCCAAGGATTGGCTTTATTTTTTTAGAGGAATTTTAGCAGTAGGAATTATTATTTTTTTGAAGTCAATAAATGAATTGAACATCGGCCAACAACGCGCCTCGGGGCCATTGGGCAATCCTATTTATTTAGGAGAGTATTTTCTTTATTTATTTTGGTTTGCTGGCTTATTATTTTTTATTAATAAAAATAAAATTGAACGCTGGATAATGGCTATTTTTTTGTTCTTGGGCATTGTTGGTATTTTTATTTCCGGTAGTCGTGGACCATTGATGTCTTTGGCAGTAGCCCTAGTGCTTTATTTACTGTGGAATATTCTTCATATAAAAAAATTAAGTATTAAATTAGCACTAGTTTTTTTCGGCATTTCTATTGCCACGGTGATTGGTATGGGAATTTTTACACCACAAATTGGTTTTATAAAAAACACGCCGATATTAAATAATTTAGCAGAAGTTAAAAATTTTAGTGGGTCATTGGCCAATAGATTCATAGTTAGTGGTATTGCCTGGCAATCATCTTTAGAGCGTCCTTTTGGTTGGGGCTGGGAAAATTTTCCTACGGCTTTTAGCATCCACTATAAGCCAGAATTATTAAAACGCGGTTGGGGTGATAGTAACTTTGATTCAGCTCACAATTTATACTTGGATATTTTAGTTGGCGCCGGTTTTGTCGGTTTATTTTTATGGCTAGCTTTTTTTGCCTTTATTATTTTTTACATTGGGCGTTTGTATAAAAAATCGGCCAACGAAAAGAATAAATATATTTTACTGATGGCTTTTGTGCTTTCTATTTTAACCCAATTTTTTGTGGCCTTTTTGCATCCCAGTGGTTATTTGCTTTTATTTATATTGTTAGCTTACATAATTTTTTGTATTAGGCAATCAGACAGCAAGCAGTTTACAATTGATTCACCTAAAATTATAGTCAAAAGTTTAATTATTATTTTTACTTTGCTGACTTTAATTTTTGTTTATCAAAATTTTAAGGCCTATAGCGAAAATAAAAATCAGCAAAAAGCTTATCGCAACATTGCCTATCAAAATTATACAGAAGCAGAAAATATTATTAAGGCCAGTTGGGGCTCTTGGGGTCCCTATGAACGGGATATTTTGCGCAATTATACTGAATATATTGAAGGTATTGGCCTTGGTAATCTGCCGCTAGAACTGCGTAGTGCTTATATACAAATTGTTAAAGATATAGCCTTAGAAACAGAGAAAAATATTGATAAATACAACAAAAAAAGCCCCACAGAGTACGAGTCCATGTTACGTTCTTATGTTATGCTCTGGGGAGCTGGCGATAAAAATGAGAATAAAATTAACGAAACATACCAAAAATTATTGGCTATCAATGATAAAAATCAGGCAGTTAATTTTACTTACTTCAACTATTTGGCTATCAGCGGACAATGGGACAAGGCCATAGTCCTATTGGATAAAGTGATTAGTGATGAACCAGATATTTATTATGCCTATTGGTACAAAGCCAAAATTTATCTTTATTTGAAAGATTATCAAAAGGCCTATGATAATTATTTGTTGGCCAAAGACAGGGGTTTTGCGCCTGACGGACTTGCTGATCAAAATTTAGTTAAATTGTTTGAGCAGTTAAAAGCTAGCTCTACTAGTCAGCTAAAGTAACCCTAGGTATACTTTTTCAGTCTGTTCAATAGTTTTAGCTAAAGAAAAGTTTTCTTTGATGTTAATATAATTATTTTCTGCTATAATTTGTGCCTGTTCGGCATTGTTAGTTAGTTCAAGTATTACATTTTTTAAAGATAGAGGATTGGCCGGTGGTACTAGATAGCCGGTTTCTTTATTTTTTAATATTTCTGGGATGCCGCCGACTTCAGTGCTGATCACTGGTATCTTGGCTAGGCCAGCTTCTAGTATGGCATAAGGCAGACCCTCTTTGACTGATGGCAAGATAAAATAATCAAAGCCGAGCAAAAATTTCCAGTCTTCATCACTTGGTTTTATGATTTTTATATAGTCAGTAAGATTGTTTTCGTTTAAGTATTTTTTTATATTTACTAATTCTGGGCCATCGCCAATGAAAACAAAACGGTTGTCTTTCAAAAATTCTGGCGATTCATCGCGAATTATTTTAATGGCCTCGGTCAAATAGTTGTAACCCTTGGCTTTGTAAAAACTGCCAATAGTACCAAAATATTTATATTGTCCATCAAGCTTGAGCAAAACTTTGGCTTTTTCTTTAGCCAAAAAATTGTATTGTTCAGAATCAACTCCGTTATGAACTACAACAATTTTGTTGGGCAAGCAAATTTTGTTGCTAATAGCTGACTGCTTGTCGTAATCTGACACAGCGATAATTCTATTTTGCAGGCCAGCCGAGAATGTTTCGGATAATATGTAGGCCTTGCGAACAAATTTGTTTAGTGGTTCATTGAAAACATAGCCGTGAGCCGTGTAAATTATGCGCGCCCTGACATTGAGTGGGTTGAAATTATAAAACATGCTGGCTAGAGCGCCGATAGCGCCGGCTTTGGAGCTATTGAGATGCAAAATATTATAATTACCCTTGTTTAGTAGTTTGGCAATTTCTTTGGTAGCCAAAAATTCATTACCCATATCTATATTGCGAATGAGATATTTTATGGGTATAGTCTTGATGTTTAGCTTGTGGCAAGTATCCAAAAATTGCTGATTGGTATTACTGACTTCGCCATAGGCAATATGCACTTCGTTGTTTTTGGAGAAGTATTCAGCTAGTTCTAGGACATATTTTTGGGCACCACCCCATTTGGTTTGGGTGATGAGGTAGAGTATTTTCTTGCCAATAAGTTTTTTTTCTTCAGTCATATATTGACATTAGGGCTAATTTTAGCCAATTTATATATTGATTATTTCTTCCGATTCTGTTATAATTTTATAGAATTAATTGATTTAAAGCAAGTATTATTAGCTGAAATACTGATTAGAAAAGTGATTATGTATGGCAAGCAATATTTTGTCTATATTTTGTCTAATAAAAATAATACAGTTTTGTACATCGGTATTACTAGTAATTTGTTAGGCCGCATATTTCAACATAAAGATCAAGCAACCAAAGGTTTTACGAGTAGATACAATGTAGATAAGTTAGTTTATTATGAAATTTATGAAGATGTTTATGAGGCTATTTCTAGAGAAAAGCAATTAAAGTCAGGGTCAAGACGGAAAAAGGTAGATTTAGTAAATAATTTTAATAAACAGTGGGAAGATTTGTGTAATAAGCTATAAATATTTTTGTCATTGCGAGCGATCCGCCGGTTGGCGGAGAGCGTGGCAATCCCAATGAGATTGCCGCGTCGTTCATTGCATTCACTCCTCGCAATGACATGTGTAAATTATGAAAATACTAATTGCTACAGGCATATTTACTCCAGAGATAGGCGGTCCAGCTACCTATGTGCCTCTTGTGGCCGAACAATTTTTGCATTTGGGTCATGAAGTGGCAGTGATAAGTTACTCTGATAAAACTAGTTATGAGCAGGATAAGACCTTGTCTTACCCTGTCACTCGAATAGTACGCAGTAATAAAATTAGTAATTATTGGCGTTATTTTAGAGCACTTTTTAAGTTGGCACCAAAATATGACCTGATTTATTGTTTTGATCATTTTAGTGCTGGATTGCCAGCAGCTACTGTTAGCCAAATATTTGGAAAACCTTTATATGTTAGAGTGGGCGGTGATTTTATCTGGGAAAGATATGTGGAGCACAATTCAGTCACCTTGGAGCAATACTATGAACATGGCTTGTATAAAAAAGATATCAATCGTTTCAAACTGATAAATTGGGTGTTCCAAACTAGTCGAGCCATTATATTTACGACCGATTGGCAGAAAAATATTTTTTCCAAGTATTATAATTTGGGAAATAAAAAATTATTTGTTATCAATAATCCCATTGATCAAAAATTAGATATTCGGCGTGATGAAAACAACATTTCTAATGACATTATTTTTGCTGGACGTTTTATTAATAAAAATAATATTTTTAATTTGATCAAAGCTTTTGTGGCTTGGTCGCAGGATAAGTATAAATTAGTCTTGATCGGTGAAGGGCCACTGAAAAATAAGTTGGAGAATTTAATTATTGAGAATAATTATCAAAATATTATAATCTTAGATAAATTATCACGAGTGGAATTAGTAAAAAAAATGGCTCAAAGTTGGTTGGTGGTTTTCCCATCACTTAGTGACATCAGTCCCAACACCATGCTGGATTGTGTGCAAGCCAAGATTCCTTTTGTCAGTACGCAAGAAATGGGTTTTGATTGGTTAAAAAATAATATAAAATTATTTGATCCCACAAAGTCGGCCGAGATTACGGGCTGTTTGGAATATTTAGCCGATGAGAATAATTATAGTCGTTACACAAAAAATATTTCGGAGTTAGTATATTCATATTTTTATAAACAGGCCGCTGAAGATACTATTAAAATTTTTGAAAATAAAAATCAGTAATATTTGTGATGAAAAAAATTATATTAGCACAAATCAACTATTCTCAAGATCGTTCAGAAAAAATTCTGCCAATGGGAATTTTGTGCGTTGGTAGTACTTTAAAAAAAGCGGGTTATGATGTTGAGCTTGTCAATATCAATGAAAAGGAAATAGCTAAAACAGCTGATTATATAGTCCAACAAGACCCCCTGTATGTCGGCTTGTCAGTGATGACTGGTATTCAGACCCAGCATAGCGCCGAGTTATCTAAAAAGATTAAGGCCAAGAAAAATATTCCAATTGTGTGGGGCGGCATTCATCCCTCGCTTTTGCCAGAGCAATGTTTGGGTGAGGATTATATTGATTACATAGTAATTTCTGAAGGAGAAATCAGTATTGTGGAGTTGACGGAAAAAATTATTCACCAGGAAGAGCCAGAGGATGTATTGGGTGTTGCTTATAAAATAGCCGGTCAAGTCAAAATAAATCCTAGCCGACCTTTTATTACCGATCTAGATGAATACCGAATAGATTTTTCTTTGATTGATATAGAAAAATTTATTTTTCCCCTAGATAAATATAAGCGGGTAATTGCTTATAAGGCCTCACGTGGCTGTCCTTTTAATTGCGCTTTTTGTTATAACAATTTATTTAATAAAAATCGTTGGCGTGTCTGGTCAATTGATACTGTCGTGGAAGATATACAATTTTTAAAAGACAAATATCAGATCGATGCGGTCAAGTTTTATGACGATAATTTTTTTGTCAGTAAGAGTCGAGCTTTAGAGATTTTAGAAAAAATAAACTTACCCTCACATTTAGAGATTAGGATTGATTCTATTAACGAAGAAACTGCCATTAAGCTCAAGGAATACAAAGTTTTTGATATGCTCATAGGAGTAGAATCAGGTAGCGATAGGTTGTTGCAAATGATTGATAAAAAGTTTACAGTTGAAAAAGTTATGGAGTCTGTGAAGTTATTAGCTAAATATGATTTGCCGGCCTCATACTCGGTAATAGTTGGTTTACCGACCGAAACTAGCGAAGAGTTTGAGTCTACCATTAATTTGCTTTACAAAATTTATAAAGTTCACTCTAAGGCCGTTTTTACCTTAGGTGCGTATTTGCCTTACCCAGGATCGCGGATGTATGATTTTGCCATTGCTAATGGTTTCAAGCCACCAGTTAAGACCGAAGGGTGGGGTGCCATTGATCGCTTTCGTAAGAACTTTGACTCGCCTTGGGTTAATGTCCAAAAAGTTTGGCGAATTAGAGAGTATTTTAAGTTTTTAAACTGGAAATTAGGACCATTGATCAAGTGGTTTGAGTGGCGAATCAAGCATCGTTTTTTTAATTTTCCAATCGATATTTATTTAACTGAATATTTTGCTGGTCTAGCGATTGAGCAAAAAGGTTGGTTGGGAAAAAGTTTGCGCCAAGTTTATAATCTAGCCAAAAGAGTTTAAATCTAAATTGTTTTATAATAATGAAAATATTAGGTATCAGCTTAGACCCCAGTATTTTGGACAAAGAATCAATACCAGCCCAAAGGATTATTAAATTTGGACAAAATTTGGACAAATATTATTTATTAGTGCCAACTGATAAAGATCAAAAAAGTCAGCTAGCTGCTAATATATTTGTCGAATCATTGGGTTCTCATAACAAATTTTTCTTATTTTTCAAAATATACAAAAGAATAAGTGAAATAATAAAAAATGAAAAATTTGATCTACTGACTACTCAGGATGCCTATTTTTTATCATTGATACTTATTTTTTTAAGTAGGAAACATGGAATAAAATTTGAAGTGCAGATTCATGGTTTTGAAAAATATCACGGTTTAAGAAAATTATTAGCTAATTATTCTTTGAGACAAGCGGATATCATCAGAACAGTTAGTATCAAAACCAAAGAATATTTAGTGGATAATTTTTCCATACCAGCCAAAAAGATTTATGTGTCTCCAGTGTTTGTAGATCGGCAAAAAATAGAAAATAGCAAAAATGAATTTAGTCTCCGAGATCTATATCAAAATGATTTTATTTTTTTGACCGTCGGTAGATTGGTGCCAGTAAAAAATATTGTTCTGCAGATTAGGGCCATCAAGAAATTGAATTTAGATAAAGTGAAATTAGTTATTGTTGGCGAGGGGCCAGACAAAGCCAATCTGCAAGCATTGGTTGCTCGCGAAAATCTAAATAAATCTATTATTTTTGTTGATGGCTATATAAAAAATTTAGCTGATTATTATAAAAGTGCTGATTGCCTATTGATAACCTCTAATATGGAGGGGTATTGTATGGTAGTGGCCGAAGCAGTATTGGCCGATCTACCGGTGATTATGACCGATGTTGGCTGTGCCAATGATTTAGTGGAAAATAATATAAATGGTTTTGTTATTCCAATAAATAATTTAGATGTTTTAGTAGCTAAAATGAAAAAAGTAGTTGAAGATCAGAAATTATTAACAGAATTTAAAACAAGGCACACAGCCTATAAGGAAAAGATTTTGAGTCAGCAGGCTTTGTCTGATATTATTATTGATAATTGGCAAAAAGTAATATACGGGCATGAAAAATAAATTGTTGATTATCACACAAAAGGTTGATAAAAATGACCCAGTGCTTGGCTTTTTTCATGGCTGGCTTTTAGAGTTTGCAAAAAAATATGAAAAAATTACGGTAATTTGTTTAGTTAAGGCAGAATATAATTTACCAAGTAATATAAAAGTGTTGTCGTTGGGCAAGGAAAATAGAATTTCTCGTTTAAATTACGTTATTAATTTATATAAGTATATTTGGCAAGAGCGCGCTAATTATGATCAGGTGTTTGTGCACATGAATCCGGAATATTTAGTTTTAGCTGGTTGTTTTTGGCGTTGCTGGGGCAAGCGCATAGGGTTCTGGTATAATCATGCCAAGGGTGGTATTAAGGCTAAATTAGCCATTAAATTGGCCCACAAGGTATTTTATACTTCTTCTTACGCTTTTGCAGCTCGATATCAAAAATCACAGGTCATGCCAGTGGGTATTGCGACTGATATTTTTAAAATTAATAAATTGAAACAAGTATCTGAACCTTTCAGGTTGTTGAGCTTGGGCCGCATTTCACCAGTTAAAGATTTAGAAACACTGGTGGCAGCAGCTAAAATTTTGGCTAAAGAAAATTTTGATTTTTTGTTAGATATTTATGGTACGGCACCAGTTCAGGACGAGGATTATTATAAAAAAATAAGAGAGCAGGCAAAGACTTTGGAGGTAGATAATAAAATAATTTTTCATTCGTCTGTAGTTTATCAGCAAACGCCAGACATTTATAATAGTCATGATCTTTTTATTAATTTAACTCCCAGCGGTAGTTTTGATAAAACTATTTTAGAAGCCATGGCTTGTGGTACTTTAGTTTTGATTTGTAATAAGTCTTTACACGACGATTTGCCTGATAATTTTTTATTTAAAGAGCACGAGGCCATTGACTTGGCTAGGAAAATAAAGGCCATATCTTTAATTGATAAACAGAAATATCAAGAGAAATTTAGGCAGTATGTTTTAGAAAAACACAGTGTGGATATTTTAATTAGTCGTTTACAGCAAGTATTGGGTGAATAATAAATAGAGCAACTTAAAATGGATAAAAAAATTAAAATTTTATTTGCTATTGATTATTTTGCTGTTGGTGGAGCTCCACTAGTGGTGTTAAATCAAATTAATGGTCTAAACAAAGGTTTATTTGATCCTTATATTTTGGTTCTTTATAAGACAGAGAAACCAACATTTTTTG
The DNA here is from genome assembly GCA_041665545.1 of Patescibacteria group bacterium. Taxonomy (GTDB): domain Bacteria; phylum Patescibacteriota; class Patescibacteriia; order UBA1558; family GWA2-36-10; genus CALMZN01. The sequence goes on from JBAYIQ010000003.1 coordinate 18,864, forward strand.
CTGAATTGAATTTTGGACCGGATAAGATTTTCCAGATGAATTTAAAAAATCGTCGCCTTTTTGATTATAAAACTTGGCGTATGATTTTTAAGATTTTAAAGCGAGAAAAATTTGATGTGGTTTATACTCACTTATTCTTGACCAATTTAATTGTCAGATCACTGGCAATTTTAGTCAGAGTTCCAGTCATTATTTCTTTTGAGCATAGCTCTTACTCAGGTAAGCATTTGTGGCAAATTTTTATTGACAAAATCCTTTCTTTTTTTACCAATCGTATTATTGTCTCTACTAAATCTGTGGCTGAATTTACTGCTAGGCAAGAGAAAATTTCTATTAAAAAATTTGTGGTAATAGCTAATCCAGTTATTTTGCCAAAAAAAAATGAGTTTGCTATTTCTGAATTAAGAAAAAAGTTGAATTTGCCATTAGGTTCTTTTGTGGTCATGACACTAGGAAGGTTTTCCGAAGAGAAGGGTTTGGAATACTTTTTGCAAGCAGCTAAAATAATTTCTCCACTCATAAAAAATGTTTATTTTTTGCTGGTAGGTTATGGTGGACTTCAACAAAAGTTAAGGCAAAAGATATTGGAGTTAGAGCTAGAAGATAAATGTAGTCTAGTAATTGATCCTCAACACGCTAAAGAATATTTGTATATTAGCGATTTATTTGTTCTACCCTCTTTAAGGGAGGGGCAGTCAATAGTCACCTATGAAGCAATGACGGCAGGATTGCCCGTAATTGCTTCGCGTCTGGATAGCCTTACTGATATTATTGATGATGGTAGGAGCGGAGTTTTAGTAGAGCCAAAAGATAGTGATGCTATAGCTGAAAAAATAATTTATCTTTACCAAAATCCTGCTATCAGACAGAAATATAGTGAAGCTGGTAAAGAAAAAACTAAAGAATATAATCTTGAAAGAAATATAAAAGAATTTGAAATTTTAATTAAAAATTTAATTCAAAAGCAATGAATACTGATAAAATTATAAATTTTTCCGATAATATAATCGATAATAAGCTTATAGATTATCTGGCCGGAAGAGATGAGGTAGGGCAGATAGTTATTGGCCAAGATTATCATTTGAAAAAGAATAAAATATATGACTTTGGCGATGGTTATATAATGCCAACTAGTATAGCCATTGTGTCAGAAAAACATATTTTTCCCAGAATTAATTCTAATACTGGCTGTACCATGGCCACGATAGTTATAACTGATTTTTTTAAGCAGTTTCCTAATTTTGATAAGGCCGACTTTATTAAATTGACTGAATATATAATTGGGGGGTTCTTTTATCATTTACAATTTAAACTAAATTATTTTTCGCCGTTAGTAGAAAGAAATAAGTTTGATATTAATAGTGAGCAATATTTTAAAAATATATTACGTTACGGTGATCGAGCGGTGGTAGATAATTTTAGTTCAGAGATAAGATATTCAGAGGGACTAAAAGATGGTCACGAAAAACTTGAAATGGATGTTGAGGAATTGTTAAAATTAGTAAAAATAAAACTTGGCCGGGAATTTTATATTATGCCAAAAAAATATTTTGGTTCATTTTTTGGTGGTAATCATTTTTTTGAGTTGCAAGTCGCAGACAATAATAAGGATGATTTATTTATAACTTTCCATACGGCGGGGGATAATTTATTAAGAATTTTAGATAAGGAAAGCGATTTTTATAAATTTATTGTAGGTAATGGTTTAGAGCCAGTTAACATTGAAACCGGTCAAGCAAAAATGTTTTTAGAAATTGTAAAATTATTTATAAATTATAATCGAGCCTATATAGCCAACACCATGATCATGATTGAAAATTATTTTAATAAAATAAAACCAGGGTTGATTATTAAAATTTTAGCGATAGATCGACATGACGGTTTATTTAAAGAAAAAGTCAATGGTAAAGATTATTACATTTTCCGTCAAGGCAGTATTAGCTCGGTTCCTGGTCAAACCCACATTCTTTCGGGCTATTACAATGCTAATTCATTTCTTTGGCAGGCCGGCGAAAACATTGGTGCTGCCTATAATACAATTGATCATGGTATGGCCACAAGTATTAGTAGTCGTAGAAGGGAAAAGTTATCTGATAATAAAGTGACATTGGTTAGATTAAAAAAGTTAGTAAATTGGTGGCCACTTAGAACTATCAGTCAGGTAGAATTAATAGATTTAGAGAATGATTTTGTTCGACATCTTGAGAAAAAGAAATTAATTAAAATTGTGAGTAGGCTTAAGCCAATTTATAACATAAAAACAAATATTAATGGCGATTAAAAATATGTCACATGGCTTTCTTAAAAATTTTTTATTAGTTAAAAAGACTAAAGATAATATTAAGAATGGAAATAAAATTTTGTGCGGCTATCGTTTACCCAGTTTATTTTTTAAAAAGTATTGGTTATGGTTTTCCGATCCGATTGACATAAAGGGTGCAGACATGGTGAATTTTTTTTCTTATAATAAGATTGATCGAGATGAATTTTATTGCAAAGAGGGTATGACTACAGTAATTGATTTAAATCAGGGTATTGAGGCCATTTTTTCGAAAATGAGAAATAACTTTATTATTAAACAAATTAGAAAAGGGGAGAGAAATGGTATTGTTATTAAGCTGGATAAAAATTTTAGCGAGTTTAAAAATATATATTATGTGTTTAGGAAGAGTAAAAATTTGACGAAAGATAACCCCAATGTTTTAGCGGATAATGGTATTTTATTTTCGGCTTATTATAATAATAGTATGATTGCCGGCGGTATATTTATTTCAGATGGTGTAAACATAAGAGCTTGGGTATTGGCGTCGCTAAGAAAAGTAAGTGGTTCAAAGGATCGGGAAATAATTGGCCAAGCTAATAGAATGGTCATCACTGAAGCTATTAAGTATGCAAAGAATAGTGGCCACAAACAGTTTGATTTGGGTGGTATAAATCCATATTCTACCGATATTGGAGAAAAAAATTTGGCTGAGTTTAAAGAGAGTTTCGGTGGCGCGAGAATAAAATGTTATTATTACTATAAAGTCTATTCAAAATTGTTAAAACTTTTGATGAGATTTAGGGGATTTAAAAAAGTATGAAGTTTATTATTACTGTCGATACAGAAGGTGATAATCAGTGGTCTAAAGAAAAAAAAATTACCACGGAAAATTTAAAATTTTTGCCGCGCTTTCAGAGATTGTGCGAAAGATATGGTTTTATTCCGACTTATTTATTGTCTTATGAGGTAACCCAAGATGAAACAGCGGTTAAAATATTGTCCGATTGGCAAGGGCTTAAAAAGGCTGAAATTGGAGCACATTTGCATCCGTGGGTGATGTCAGATTATAAGGGTGAAGGGCAGGCTTACCCGAGCGAGTTGACTGATCATGATTTAAAGCAACAACTTGAAATGTTGACATGGGCAATTGAAGAAAAATTTAATAATCGTCCGACCAGTTATCGGGCCGGCCGTTGGGGTTTTAATGAAAGGCAGGCTAAAATTTTGAAAAATTTAGGATATTTGGTTGACTGTTCAATTACGCCGAAAATCAACTGGGCAAAAACTTTAGGGTTGATCGGAGGACAAGGCGGACCAGATTTTCGCTTTAGCCAAGTCATGCCTTATTATATTTTTGATGGTTTGCTGGAAATTCCGATGACAATTTTATTTACTGGCATATTAAAAAAAGAAAAAAATGCCTGTGCTAATTTTTTTCTAGGTTTAACAAATGGATTTTTGAAAAAAATATTAAATAAAATATTGTTTCGTCAAAAGTGGCTCAGAATTTTTCCTGGCAGCGGGGAGGGAGATTGGATTAATATTTATAAATCGGCTAAACTTAATAAATTACCATGTCTTGAGTTCATGATTCATTCGTCAGAACTGATGCCGGGCGGCAGCCCTTACGCCAAGGATGAGGCGGCCGTGGAATTAATTTATGATCAATTGGAAAAAATGTTTAATTATTTTAACAGCCAAGGTCTAGCCGGCGCGAGTTTAAGTGAATTCGCCAGAGATTATAAAAATTATTAATAGATTTATGACTTTTTTAGAATTTAAAGAAAAATGCCTCAGGCCGAAATTAAACAAAATGTCAGGCGATAGAATCTATCGTTGGGAAAGAAATTTTTCCGTAAGGTTGTCATGGTTGCTTGTAAAAATATTCCCAAAATTAAAAGCTAATCAAGTGACGGTAATTTCCTTGTTTTTATTATTAATAATTTTTTTAGCAAATTTTTTTAAAACAAATGCAGTAGAAAATTTTTATATCGCTTTAATACAGTTGATAACCCTATACTTTGTTGGCATATTGGATAAAATTGATGGAGAAGTTGCCAGATATAGAGATCAATATTCGCAAAGGGGTATCTACTATGATAGGATGGTTCATTTTTTTTACCCCCTGGTTTTTTATTTTTCCATCGGACATTTTTATTATTTTATCAGCAACTATGCAGCTATATTTTTTCTTACAATTTTATTAGCAGTATTTTCAATAAATTATGTATTTTTTACAGAGGCTATATGTTACATTGGCGTTAGAATGAAACAAGCAGATTATGTTTTCTATGATCTAATACCCGAGGGTACTAAAAAAAAGTCAAAACGTTTGCCTATTTTTTTGCGACTACTTGATTATTTGACTTATATGATGTACACTTGGACGCTTTTTTATTATATTGCCGTCACAGTGGTAAGTTTGGGAAATTTTATGCTTAGTTATTATTTTTATATATTTCAAATTATATTATCATTGTTCGTTGTTGGTTATAAGATTTTTTATTTCTTACCAAGAGAAAAAATGTATGATGAAGCATTTTTAAAATGAGCATGATTATGAAGATAATTTATATAGCTAATTCAAGAATACCAACGGAAAAGGCTCATGGCCACCAGATTTGTCAGATGTGCTCTGAATTTTCGCGACTCGGTTACGAGACGGAATTATGGTTACCCACAAAAGATAATAATATTAAACAAGATATTTTTACATATTATAAAATGGAAAAAACTTTCAAAATAAAAATTATTGAAAGTTATGATTTTATCCGTTTTGATAGATTTTTGTTTAACAGGAGTTATTGGTTGCAGAGTTTAAATTTTTCTCTAAAGATAATGTTTGAAAAAATTCAACCGGGGGATTTAATTTATACTAGGGATATTTTAACCGCTTTTATGTTGAGCCTTAGGGGTGGGCAGGTGTCTTACGAATGTCACAGCCTGATAAAATACGCATGGTTGTTGAAATCATTAAGCCGGCCTATAAAAAAAATAATTGTATTAACTCAAGGAATTAAAAATATTTTTGTAAGCTTGGGGTACAAAGAAGAAAATATAATAGTTGGTCCCGATGCGGTTGATATAGAAAAATTTGATCTGGATTTAACTATAGAAAAGGCTAGATCTAAATTGAGCTTACCGAGCGAAAAGAAAATTCTTGGGTTTACGGGTAGTTTTACCACCATGAATCAGGATAAAGGAATTAAAGATATTTTATTAGCGCTAAAAATTATATCGAAAAAAAAAGATATTTTATTTGTCGCGATCGGTGGCAATCAAAGTGATATAAATTTTTATCGACAGACAGCGGATGATCTCGGTGTAGGTGAGAGTGCTTTGTTTTTACCTAAAGTTGATCAGAATATTTTAGCGGTTTATCAGAAGGCTTTTGATGTATTGTTGATGCCTTTTCCCAATACGACTCATTATGCTTTTTATATGTCGCCTTTAAAAATGTTTGAATACATGGCTTCTCAACGTCCGATTGTTTCCTCTGATTTAGTAACTATTAGGGAGGTTCTTAATGAAAATAATTGTCTTTTTTGTCGCTCAGATGATCCGGTTGATTTAGCTTTAAAAATAAAAATTATTTTGAAAAATCCATATTTAGCTAAAAAAATAAGTCAACAAGCCTATCAAGATGTACAGTCTTATACTTGGGAAAAGAGAGCAGAAAACATTATAAATTTTATAAATAAAAATTAAGAGGGATATTAAAAAATAGCCTGTTTTTCTATAAATTTATCTAAATTTGGTTTATAATGGTACTTATTGACACCTTTTGATACTTTGGCTATAATACAGGTTATATGAATAACCAAGAAATAAAATCTAACGCAGTCTATACAACAAAGGAAACTCAGGAATTACTCAAAATTAGCAGTAGTACTATTAAAAGGATGCTTAAAAATGGCCTAATTAAAGCCAATAAAGTTGGTGGTCAATACAGAATTTTAGGCAAAGAAATTCTGCGATTGGTATCGCCGAAAGTTGAGCAGGAAGCCATTCAATCTTATTTAAGTTTAAAGCAAAAAGTAGTAAATAAAATTAATAGATGGTAATTTAAGAAAAATAAGTATCTTTATTATATGAATTTTTTTAAAAAAAATAAAATTTTTATTTTTTTGCAACTAATCTATCGCGGTTATAGAGAATATAAATGGCGGATAGTTATGTTGATTTTTCTCGGTTTTTTTGGTGGTTTATTGGAGGGCGTCGGTATAAATTCGATTATCCCCTTGTTTTCTTTTTTAGTAGGGAATGATCCAGCGGGGAGCAATTTTATTGCTCGTGCCATGGAAAAAATTTTTATATTTGCGGGGATTCAATTTAGTTTGCGCAACCTGCTTATTTTTATAATCTTTTTGTTTCTTTTTAGAGCGGTGGTTTTACTTATTTCCAGTTATATTAAAATATCAACCTCTACTCGTTATGAGGAAAAAACTAGAAATAAATTATTTAGGTTGACGTTGAACGCATCATGGGCCTATCTCTTAAATCAAAAAATTGGACATCTTGAAAGTTTATTGATTACTAATATAAATTATAGCAGCGGTCTATTTAATCAGATTACTACGGCCATCACTCTTTTGGGTAGCTTGTTTATGTATATTCTAGTGGCGATCAACATCTCTTTTCCGATCACTTTGTTTACTATTGGTGTCGGCGCCATATCCTTAATAATTTTTCAGCCATTGGTTTTTAGATCAAGGCTCACTGCCCAGAAAAGAGAAATATTAAATCGAGAAATCGCTCACTTTATTAATGAAAATATTGTTGGCATGAAGACTTTAAAAGCTTCTTTTGCTAACTTGATTGTGGTAGAAATAGGTAAAAATTATTTTGCGCAGTTAAGGCTATTAGTTAGGAAAGCAACAATGCTCAAGATTTATTCCGATGCTTTTATACAGCCGATTGGGGTTATATTTATTTGTGGTATTTTCACTTTTTCTTATAAATCGTCTAATTTTAATTTAGCAGCATTAGTGGCCGTTATCTATTTGATTCAAAAAATTTTTGTTTATGTGCAGCAGCTCCAGGGGACCTTGCACGAAGTTAATGAATTCACACCATATTTAAAAAGTATTTTGGCATATGAGGACGCGGTCAGCCAATGCGAAGATGTTGATAATGGCAAACAAACTTTTATTTTTAAGGATAGTATAGAATTTAAGAATGTAGATTTTTATTATAATCAGAACAAAAAAATATTTTCAAAAATTAATTTTAAAATAAAGAAGTCAGAAATGGTTGGGTTGATTGGTTCCTCGGGCGGAGGTAAGAGTACCTTGGCGGATTTAATTTTACGTTTTTTTGAGCCAACAGGCGGAGAAATTTTAATTGACGGTCAAAATATTAACGATTTTAAACTTAAAGAGCTGCGTCTTAATATTGGTTATGTGTCTCAAGATGCTTTTATAAAAAATGACACCATAACTAATAATATAAAGTTTTATGACGAGACAATAACTGATGAGCAAGTTGAGAAAGCGGCTAAAATGGCTGATATTTATGATTTTATTATGAGCCTGCCTAAAAAATTTGAGACGGTAGTTGGTGAGCGAGGTGTATTATTTTCCGGCGGTCAGCGGCAAAGAATCGTCATTGCTCGGGTTTTAGTCAGAAGCCCACAAATTTTGATTTTAGACGAAGCCACTAGCGCCCTAGATAATGAATCGGAAATTCAAGTGCAAAAAGTTATTGAAAATTTAAAAAATAAAGTCACGGTTTTATTAATTGCTCATCGCCTGTCAACTGTGATGAATTGCGACAAACTGTTAGTTTTACAAAACGGAGAAATAAAGGAGCAGGGTTCGCCGAAAAAATTATTATCTGACGAAGAATCTTATTTTTATAAAGTTTATAACTTGAAAAATTAATCAAAGTTATATGAGGTATTGCAAAAAATGCATTCAGCCAGACACTCGTCCCAATGTTAAGTTTGATAGTAAGGGTATATGTTTAGCTTGTCGTTTTGCTGAGAAACAAAATAAAATTGATTGGGCTGCTCGGCGACGTGAATTAGATAAGATAGTTGAGTTTGGTAAAAAATATAATGTTTCGGGTTATGATTGTATTATTGGTGTCAGTGGTGGCAAGGACAGCACGCGACAAGCACTTTTTGTGAGGGATGAGCTTAAAATGAAACCATTGTTAGTTTCTTGTTCATATCCTCCAGAACAATTGACTGAGATAGGGGCACATAATATTTCTAATTTAATTTCTTTGGGTTTCGATTGTATTAATGTTAGTCCAGATCCAGTCGTCTGGAAAATTTTAATGCGTGAAGGTTTTCTGCGTTTTGGTAATTGGTGTAAATCAACAGAGTTAGCCCTTTATGCTAGTGCTCCTAAAATTGCCATTGCTTATCATATTCCAATTATATTTCTTGGTGAGAATCCAGCTATTGCTTTTGGCGACCTGAGCGTCGGTTCAACGACCGGAGATGCCAATAAAATGAAATATTGTCATACTTTAAAAGGCGGGACAGAAGTTTTGGTGACTAATGAAATATCAGAAAAAGATCTTTTTTGGTATTACTATCCTTCGGATGAGGAAATGGAGTGGATAAAGATGCGCATTGTTTATTTGGGTTATTATGTGCATGATTTTACTAGATTTAAGAATGCGGAATTTGCCATGAAGCGAGGCTTACGTATACGTAAAGATTCACCCCAAGATACTGGGGATGTTTATGGATTTGAGGCACTAGATGATGATTTTGTTATTATTAATCAGATGTTTAAATATTTAAAATTTGGTTTTGGCAAATCCAATGATCAATTAAGCGAAGCTATTAGGTTAGGTTTAACAACCCGTAAAAAAGCAATCAGTTTAGCTAAAAAGTACGATGGAAAATGTGCTCCTCGTTTTATAAAAAAGTTTTGTAGCTATATTGGTATTAGTGAAAAAAAGTTTTGGGAGATTGCGGAAAAATTTCGCAATAATGACATCTGGCAGAATATCGGAGGGGAATGGCATATAAAAACCGTACTAGAATAAATATAAATTATGGGGACAAAAATTTTAATTATTGATTACAAAGTAGGTAATCATCAATCAATAGTTAATGCTCTGAATTTTTTAGGGTATGATTTTATTGTTTCTAGCCGTAAATCAGATATTATCAAAGCGCAATCTTATATTTTACCAGGAGTGGGTGCTTTTGGAGAGGCGATGAAAAATTTTAATAAGTTAGATATTTTAGATTGCTTACAGGAGCAAGTGTTGATAAAGAAAAAGCCTATTTTGGGCATTTGTCTGGGTATGCAGATTTTGGCCAAAGATTCAGAAGAGAGTGGTTTTTGTCAGGGACTTGGCTGGATTGATGGTCATGTGGTTGCTCTTAATAAAGCAAAAGATCTAAGGATACCTCATGTGGGCTGGGATAATATTAAATTAATAAAAAAAGATCCACTTTTTTTACGGACTGACAATAAAGAATTGAATTATTATTTTGATCACAGTTATCATTTTGTTTGTGCTGATAAATTTATTTCCGCCAGATGTTATTATGGGGAAGATTTTGCGGTAGCAGTGCAAAAGAATAATATTTTTGGTGTTCAATTTCATCCGGAGAAGAGTCAGCGTAATGGTTTAAAATTATTGCGTTGTTTTTTGGATATATCATTAAAATATCATAGCGTTTAAAATAATGTTAAAAAAAAGATTAATTGCAGTTTTAGTAATAAAAAATGGTCTAGTCGTGCAGAGCATTGGTTTTAGAAAATACTTGCCAATTGGAAAACCCGATATTGCTGTTGATTTTTTAAACTCCTGGGGTATTGATGAAATTGTTGTTTTGGATATTGATGCTAGTACACAAAAAAGGGGTCCAGATTTTGCCATGATAGAGAAACTTTCTAGAAAAAATTTTACACCATTGTCGATTGGTGGAGGCATCTCCAGCGTAGCAGAAATGAAAAAAGTGATTCATTTTGGTGCAGAAAAAATTGTTATTAATAAAGCAGCTTTACAAAATCCAAATTTAATTTCCCAGGCAGTTGATATTTTGGGTCGCCAATCTGTTATTGTTTCGGTTGATGTCAAAAAATTTGGTAATAAATATTTTGTTTTTTCTGATTCAGGGAGCAGAAAAACTTTACTTGAGGTGACGGAATGGGTTAAAAAAATAGAAGAATTGGGGGCTGGGGAAATATTTTTAAATTCAATAGATAGAGATGGAACAAAAATGGGATACGACCTGGCTTTGATAAAATTAGTGTCACGTTCAGTTACTATTCCAGTTATTGCTTGCGGTGGAGCTGGTCAGCCTAAGCATTTTATTCAAGCCTTTGAAAATGGAGTTGTAGCGGTAGCTGCTGGTAATTTTTTCCATTTTACAGAGCATTCCCCAGTTGTTCTAAAGGCTTTTATGAAGAATATAGTTAGTAATGTTCGTATAGAAACTAATTATGATTATGATGGCTTTGGTTTTTTAGCAGACGGTCGAATTGCAAAAAAATCCGAAACATATTTAGATAAGATTAGATTTGAATATCAAGCAAAAGAAATTATATGATGTATTGCCAGAGATGTCTTTATCCAGCTAATCATCCCTTAAATATTGTCTTTGATGACGAAGGTGTTTGCAGTGGCTGTCGCGTACATGAAGAAAAAGATCAACTTGATTGGGACGCCAAAGCTAAAGATTTAGAAAAGATATTAGTTCAATATAGAAGTAAGACAGGTAAAAGTTATGATTGTATAATTCCGGTTAGTGGGGCTAGGGATTCTTATTTTATTGTTTATACCATAAAAAATGTTTATAAAATGAATCCTTTATTGGTAACTTATAATAAACAATATAATACCAGTACTGGTATTCGAAATTTGGCTTATCTTAAAACTTTGTTAGGTTGTGATGTACTCATGCTCACAGTTTCACCAGCTAAAGTAAAAAAGATTACCAGAGTAACAATTAAAAAATTAGGTAGTATTTATTGGCATTGTCTGGCTGGTCAAACAGTTTTTCCTGTTCAGACAGCTGTGCGCCTAAAAATACCCTTAATTATTTGGGGAGCTCATCAGGGCATGGAACAAGTGGGTATGTTTTCTCACTTGGATAAAGTTGAAATGACTCGTAAATATCGTAAGGAGCATGATTTAATGGGCCTTGAGGCAGAGGATTTAATTGGCGAAGAAGGAATCACGTCTGATGATATTTTACCCTTTATTTATCCACATGATAAAGAAATAGAGAGAGTTGGTGTTAGGGGAATTTATTTAAATAATTACATACGTTGGGATTCAAAACAACAGCATGAAAAAATGATTAAGCTTTATAATTACGAAACTACAAAACAGCAAAGGACTTTTGATACATATAATGATGTTGATTGTTTTAATTATTCAGATTTACACGATTATATTAAATTTTTAAAATGGGGTTATGGTAAGGTGACTGACCATGCTTCTAGGGAAATCAGATTAAAAAGATTAACGCGGGAGGAGGGAATTGATTTGGTTAGACAATATCAAAATAAAAAATATAACCCTCGTCATTTTAAAATGTTTCTTGCTTGGGTGGGAATGAAAGAGTTTGATTTTTGGCAGCATATTAATAAAAAGCGCGATTTAAATATTTGGGGTAAAGATAAAAATGGCAAATGGATTTTAATTGATTCGATTTTAAATCACGTTAAAGATGGGGGTGTTAAAAAGGTGAAGCTTGGTAAGATTGATAATTGCTATTTTAAAGTTACACCTTCACGCAGTCATTCCAGCAGGGAAAATGATTATATTTTAATTGGACGTGGCTATGTTGATAAAAAATAAATAAGTATAAATTTATGCAAGAAAAAAAAGGATACTTAATAAAGGGGCAAAACTTAGCTTTACGTAAACTATTATTAACTGATGTTAATAAGGTTTATTTATCTTGGCTGAATGATAAAAGCATCCAAAAATATACGCGACGTCGAGGTCAGAAAATGACTATGCTTGGTTTAAAAAAGTTTGTAAAGAGTATTGAAAAATCAAAAGATTGGCATTTTGCTATAATTATTAAAGATAGCAAAAAGCACATTGGTAATGTTTTTTTAAACTTAGTTGATGATCTAAATAAAAGTGCTGATTTATCGATTATGATAGGTGATAAAAATGAATGGGGCAAAGGATATGCTGGTGAAGTGATTAAACTGGCTACGCAGTTTGCTTTTAAGGAGTTAAAGCTGCATCGATTATCGGCTGGTTCTCCTAATCCAGCTTTTAACACTGTAGTGAAAAAATTAGGATGGACGCTTGAGGGGAAAAGGAGGGACGCTTTCTTTTTTGAAAGAAAATTTATTGATATATCGTGTTGGTCAATTTTAAAAAATGAGTGGAAAAATAAATAATATTAAAAATATGTTCAAAAAAAATTCAACATTTATTATTGCGGAAGCGGGTATAAATCACAACGGTGATTTTGCAACAGCTAAAAAATTGATTATTGAAGCAAAAAAATGCGGAGCTGATGCCATAAAGTTTCAGTCTTTTAAGGCCGATGAGCTTATTATCGAAAAAGCCCAGAAGGCTAAGCATGTTAAGGGTGAAAAAAGTTTTTTTGATATGTTAAAAAGTTGGGAATTAACCGCCAATGATTATGTAAAATTAGCGGCTATTGCTAAAAAAGAGGGGATTATCTTTTTTGCTTCCGTTTTTGGAAGACAGTCTTTGGCTTTAATGAAAAAGGTTGGCGCACCACTTTTTAAAATTGCTTCTTGTGATTTAAATAATCATTTTTTACTTAAAGAAGTGGCTAAAACTAAAAAACCAGTGATTATTTCAACTGGCATGGGGAGTGCTGAAGAAATAAAGCAGGCCATAAAAATATTGGCCAAAGGCACACGAGAATTGGGTATTTTACACTGTATTTCGCTTTATCCACCACAAGCAGAAGAATTAAACCTCCAAAGAATTTCAATTTTAAAAAAGATGTTTCCCAAGCATGTTATTGGCTATTCTGACCATACTCTAGATATTTTTACTTCATCCGCTACTATTCTTTTGGGAGCTAAAATAATTGAAAAGCATTTTACCTTGGATAAGCATATGCCCGGCCCAGATCAGCCAAGTTCGGCCGATCCAAAAGAATTTAAAAAAATGGTAGAACAAATTAGATTTTTAGAAAAGGCCATTCAGGAAAAAGAAATAAAAATTAATCCTGGAGCTCGAGAAAAAGAAATGAAGAAGGCCTTTCGACGTAGTTTGGTAGCCAATGAATTTATTGCCAAAGGAACAGTGATAAGCGAAAAAATGTTAGCAGTAAAGCGACCAGGCACAGGTATTCCTTCTTCAGAGATGGGTAAATTGTTGGGCAAAAAAGCTAAAAATAATTTAGAAAAAAATACCATAATTAGTTATTCAGACATAACTCGATGATTAATATTATAGGAAAAATTAATAAAGATAATTATCGCGAATTCACTAATTCAGATTTTTTCGGCTATGAGGTATTTTTAGCATCGGAAGAGGATTTTCATTATTTGCCAGACATGATATCAAAGTTGAATATTGTTTCTGTTCATCAGCCAAGTCGTAATTTTAATTTATGTAATGAGGGGCAGCAAGGAGAAGGCTCTTTCCGGTTATTAGAGCGGCTACTTTCAATACTTGATAATAATAACTTCAAAGGGGTTCTCGTTGTACATGGAGCTTATTTTGATGAGCTTAGTTCGCAGCGAGATAAACATTTGGAGATTATGGCTAAGAGAATAGACATCTTGTCAGAGAATTTTGCTAATATTAAAATTTCTCTGGAGAATGACGTGTGGTTTTTAAACCAGATAAAAAAGCGTCGGGCACTTTTAGCTGAACCCAAAGACTTTTTTGATTTAAGAGAAAAAATGACTAGCCATCTTTACATTACTCTTGATTTTGAGCATATGTGGATTTCTTCTATTTTTTCATCATTTTTTAAAGAAAATGAATCTTTTTGTGTGCAGGTCAATGACACAAGTGATTTGAATAAACCGGAAGTTATTTTAGCTAAAAAAACTTGGTTTACTTTTATTGAAAATAATAAAAATAATCTAGAGAAATTAGTGTCCAAAAATATCAAGGAATATCATGAATTGCAATCATCAATTGTTAATTTTCACCTTAATGGCTCAAATATGTTTAACTACTGGTTTGATGAAAAAATATTTATCCCTTATCTTGGTGAACATTTGTGTATTCAAGAAGAGGATGATAATATAAATTATAATCTTATTAGGGAAAATTTAGATAAATTAACCAAGCAGAAAGATATTAATATAGTTTTGGAAATTTGGCCACGGGAAAAATCTAGGTATGTAGTAGAATTGAAAAAATCTGGTAACTTGGCTCGAGAAATATTTAAAAACATTAAATAAACTAAAAAAATGAAAAATATTTGTATTATCCCAGCTCGGGGTGGATCCAAGAGAATTCCCAAAAAAAATATAGTCGATTTTTATGGTAAGCCGATGTTGGCTTATACTATTGAGGCGGCTATTAAATCTGGTTTATTTGGTGAGAATATTTTTGTTAGTTCAGATTCAGAGGAGATCTTAGCAGTCGCCAATAACTATCCGGGCGTGCAGAGCATTTTGCGCCCAGCAGAAATTTCTGGAGACACAGCAACATTAGAGGAAGCAACCTTGCATTTGTTAAATAATGCTAGTGGTAATTTTGATTATTTGTGTATGCTTATGCCCAATTGTCCTTTACGCAACGAAGAGGATATAAAAATTTCTTTTGCTGAAATAACTAAAGCTGGTGCTACCTGTTCAATGAGTGTAGTTGATTATTATTGGCTCTACCCATTTTGGGCTTTACAAGAAAAAGAAACTGGCTTGGAATTATTTTTTGGTAAAGAATATCTGATTGATTCAAAAAAATTGCCCAAGGTTTATTGTCCTTCGGGGGCAGTTCGTTGGGTAAAGGTAGATAATTTCAAGGAGGAAAAAAAGTTTTATGGTAAGGGCTTGATGAAATATGTTATTCCTTTTGAAAGGAGTGTGGATATTGATAACTTTGAGGATTTAGAATTAGCTAAAAAGATTTATAAAATCGTAAATGCCTAGAAAAAAGAAAAACCTTAATATAATTTTTTTAGGGCGTAAAGTCGGAGCTGTTGAAGCAGTCCAGCATTTATTAAAATCCGGAGCCTCTGTAAAGTTAATCGTGGCTCCACGCGAAGAGGATTATAAGCCGACTTTAAGGGAATTAGCGCGCAAACATAAAATCCCCTTTTTATATGATGACACAAAATTATATAATTTAATTAAAAATAGGAAGAGTTTGATTTTAGATACGGATTTAGTAATTTCTTATCTTTATTGGAGAAAAATAAAACAACCGTTATTTAATTTGCCAAAATTAGGTTGCATTAATTTTCATCCAGCACCTTTGCCAGACTACAAAGGACGAGCCGGTTATAATACGGCTATTTTGAATCAAAGTAAGTTTTTTGGAGCCTCGGCGCACTTTATTGATTCGGAAGAGTTTGATGTTGGTCCGATAATCAAAGTAAAAAGATTTCCAATTAATTCTGAAAATGAAACCGCTTTTTCCCTAGAAGCTAAAACACAGACAGAATTATTGGCTCTTTTTAAAGAGGTGATGGCTGATTTCTTGGTTGGTAAAAAGATAAAAACTAAGCCAAATAAAGAAGGGATATACTGGAGTGGTAAATATTTAGAAGAAGCAAAAAAAATTAATCTAGATCAAGATTCGGTAGCTGATATTGATAGAAAAATTAGGGCTTTCTTTTTTCCGCCCTATAGCGGTGCTTGGGTAGAAATAGGTGGTAAGAAATTTACTCTTATAAATGATCAGATCTTAAATTTAATTAAAAAAATAATTGATGATAGAAAAAATAAATAAGAAATACCCAATTGCTAAACCTTTTATTGGTATCGAGGAAAAACGGGAGGTTTTGAAGGTTTTAAATTCCGGTCATCTCAGTCTTGGTCCTTATTACAAAAAATTTGAGGCTAGTTTTGCTAAAAAAATTGGTGTCAAATATGCCTGCGCAGTTAATAGTGGCACAGCTGGTCTTCATTTAGCCATGCTTTGTGCTGGAATAAAGCCGGGTGATGAAGTAATTACTTCGCCGTTTTCTTTCGTGGCTTCGGCTAATTGTATTTTATATGTTGGAGCAACACCTATTTTTGTTGATATTGATCCCATTACCTACAATATTGATCCTTTGGAAATTGAGAAAAAAATTACTCCAAAAACAAAAGCAATTTTGCCAGTGCATATTTTTGGACAATCCGCTAATATGACTGTGATTGTTAAAATTGCTAAAAAGTATAATTTAAAAATTATCGAAGATGCTTGTGAATCTTTGTTGGCAAGTCATAATGGTCAGCAAGTAGGTACTTTCGGCGAGTCAGCAGTTTTTGCCTTTTATCCAAATAAACAGATGACAACCGGTGAAGGTGGTATGCTGGTAACCAATAAAAAAGAAATATATGAGCTAGCTTGCAGTTTGCGTAATCAAGGTCGTGGTGAAAATATGCAGTGGCTTGATCATGAAAGACTTGGTTATAATTATCGCCTTGATGAAATGAGTGCAGCCATTGGCTTGGTGCAGCTTAAAAAAATCGATTGGTTAATAAAGGAAAGAAGAAAGATAGCTAATTTATATCAAAAATTTTTTTCTCCCCACCATGATTTAATTCAAATTCCGCAAATTAATAAAGGCAATACTCATACTTGGTTTGTTTACGCGCTAAAAATAAAAGATAAAAAAATTAAGACAGATCAATTAATAGATAAATTAAGAAAAGAGGGTATTAGTTCAAAACCTTATTTGCCATCAATCCATTTATTTAAATTTTATCAAGATAAATTTGGTTTTAAAGAGGGCGATTTTCCGATTTCAGAAGAAATCAGTCGATATTCTTTAGCTATGCCTTTCTACATTGGCTTAAAAGAAAAAGATGTTAAACATATTGTTAATAAATTGATTAAAATTTTAAAAAAATGATCAAAGCTTTTAAGGGTAAAATTATTTTAGTAACTGGAGGAGCTGGTTCAATCGGCTCAGAATTAGTAGAGCAGCTTTTGCAGTATAAACCTAAACAAATTAGAGTACTTTCGCGTGATGAAAGTAAACAATATGAACTTTTAGAAAAATTGAGTCATCCCAAAAATTTGCGCTTATTTATTGGTGATGTCAGGGATAAAGAGAGGCTTGATTTGGCTTTTAAAAATGTTGATATTGTAATTCACGCAGCAGCACTTAAACACGTACCTTTTTGTGAGTATAATCCATTTGAGACAATTAAAACCAATATTGTTGGCTCCCAAAACGTAATTGAGGCGGCTCTCAAAAATAAAGTAAAAAAAGTTATTGCCATTTCCACCGATAAAGCGGCTAACCCAAATAATGTCATGGGAGTTTCAAAATTGATGATGGAAAAATTATTTGTTAACGCTAATTATTATGGCTCAGCTGGGACTATATTTTCCTGCGTTAGATTTGGCAATGTTGCTTGGGCCAGGGGCTCAGTTTTACCTTTTTGGCAAAAACAAGCTGAGCGATTTAGTAAAATTAATGTCACTAATAGCGAGATGACTAGATTTTTGATGTCAAAAAAGGAAGCATGCAATTTGATTCTTAAAGCTATTGAGCTGGCTAGAGGTAAAGAGATTTTTGTTTTAAAAATGCCAGCTATTAAATTAGGTGATTTGGCTAATTTGTTTATTAAAAAATATTTTTTCAATAAAAACATAAAAATTAAAAATGTCGGAAGTCGAGCAGGAGAAAAAATGCACGAGGAGTTGCTTAATGCCAGTGAGGATTTGAAAATTTTGTCTAACCACCGAATGTTTATCATTTTACCAAAGGTAAAGATTTATGGTTTAGAAGAAAAGAAAATTAAAAATTATCCCGGCTTTAAAGAAGTAAAAGTTTGTACTTATTCTTCTAATCTCTATTTAGATAATAAAAAAATAAACGAAATAATTTAATTTATGAAAGAGCAGAAACTAGCACTGTTGGGAGGAGCTCCTATTTTAAAAAAACCTTTTGCTACTTATAATTCTTTGGGTGCGGAAGAAAAAAAAGCGGTGATAAAAGTTATGGACGAAAGAATTATTTCTGATTTTTTGGGTTCGGCTGGTGAAAAATTTTTGGGCGGGAAATATGTTAGAGAGTTTGAGGGTCGTATTTGTGATTTATTCAAGGTTAAACATGCGATAAGCTTTAATTCGGCTACCACGGCCCTACAAGGGGCAATGGGAGCTATTGGTATGGGCCCAGGAGACGAGGTTATTACCTCTCCTTATAGTATGTCGGCCACTCCATCGGCCATTTTATTAAACAATGCTATTCCAGTTTTTGCCGATATTGATTGGAATAATTATTGTTTAGACCCAAAATCCATTGAAGCAAAAATTACCAAGAGAACAAAAGCCATTTTTTTGGTTAATATTTTTGGTGGTACAGGAAATTTTTCAAAAATATTAAGTTTGGCTAAAAAATATAAACTAAAAGTAGTGGAAGATAACGCCCAGGCAATTGGTGCTAAGTATAAAAATAAGTTTTTAGGAACCATAGGAGATGCTGGGGTTTTTAGTTTTAATGTCCATAAAAATTTGCAGTGTGGTGAGGGTGGTGTACTAACGACCAATAACGATAAAATAGCTTTTCGAGCACAACTTATTAGAAATCACGGAGAAGCAGTTTTAGACGATGATTATTATCGGAATAGAAAAATTTTTGAACCACTTATTGGCAGTAACTATCGTTTAAGCGAGCTTCACGCGGCTGTAGCCATTGAGCAGTTAAAAAAAATTAAAGTTTTAAATGGTGCTCGAGTTAGTTTGGCTAATTATTTGAACTCTCTTTTATCTAAGATAGATTGGCTAGAGCCAGTCAAGGTCACTACTCACAGTACTCATGTTTATTATTTTTATCCTTTTAAGATAAATAATAAAGCAGGAATTAAAAGATCGACTTTTGTTAAAGCCATGGTTGCCGAGGGATTTTTAGTTAGAGAAGGCTACGTTAAGCCCCTTTATCTCCTACCAATTTATCAAAAAAAGAAAATTTTTATTAATTCGCAATATCCTTTTGTTTCAAAAGATTTTAAAACAAACGTAAGTTATAATAAAGGAATTTGTCCTGTAGCTGAAAAATTATGGGAAGAAAATCTTTTAATAACTAGTATTTGCCATTACCCTAGAACAAAGAAAGATATTGATAATTTTTTTAAAGCTATATTAAAGATTGATAAAAATCGTAAAGCCCTGGCCCTTTATGAAAAGCAGAAATAAAAATTTATTGATAGTG
Organism: Patescibacteria group bacterium; assembly: GCA_041665545.1. Taxonomy (GTDB): domain Bacteria; phylum Patescibacteriota; class Patescibacteriia; order UBA1558; family GWA2-36-10; genus CALMZN01. The sequence goes on from JBAYIQ010000003.1 coordinate 38,384, forward strand.
GCGCATGACGCTGGAGGAGCTAATATTTTAGCGGCCTGGGTAGTCAAAAATTTTAAAAAATATAATTTTTTATTTTGTTTAGAAAATCCAGCTTTAAAAATTTTTCAGGATAAGAAAATAGTATTTAAAAATATTAAATATAAAAATTTAAATTTCGTATGGGATAAAATTGATTTTATATTGACTGGTACAAGTTATCCGGCTGATTTAGAAAGATTGTTAATTGCTCAAGCAAAAAAGAAAAAGATTAAAAGTGCTTCTTTTATTGATCATTGGGTTAATTATCGTAAAAGATTTTTACCATTAGGCCATGAGGGGAAAGTACAAAATTTTCTTCCCGATGAAATTTGGGTAGGTGATAGATTTGCCTTAAAAATGGCTTTAGAAGAGGGCTTTACTAGAAATAAGCTTAAATTAATACCCAATCCTTATTTTCAGGAAGTAAGAAAAATTAAACAAAATATACAAAACAGTGGCAAAATTGCTCAAAGAAAAAAAATTCTTTTTCTGTCGTCAATTTTTTCGGAAAATAATTTTAATGAGTTTGATTTTTTAGAGGAATTTTTAAAAATTTTAAAATCATCTGGTAAAAAAATAGAAATTACCATCAAGCTACACCCCAGTGAGAAAATTGGTAAATATAATAAGTTGATTAAAAAATATCCAGAATTAAAGATAAATCAATCAAAAAGTCAAAATTTGGTCCAGGAAATAAATAAAGCGGATTTAGTTATTGGTCAAGAGACTATGGCACTAGTTGTGGCGATGTTATTGAGCAAGACGGCTCTAAATTATAAGCCCAACGGGCTTTCAGCCATTCCTTTTAGAAAGATAAAAATAATAACTTCTTTAAGTAAAATAGAGAAATATTTATGAAAAAATTATACAAAGCAGCAGTTATTGGGTGCGGTAGAATTGGAGCATTGCCAGTTAGTTTAAAAAAAAGCAATCGTCCCAAAACTCACGCTGAGGCTTATCAGTTAAATAGTAAAATTCAACTGGCTGGTTTGGTTGATACCGATAAAAATAAATTAAAGTTGGTAAAAAAATTTTATCCGGGTGTGCCCATTTTTACCGATCCTATTGAGATGCTCGAAAAAATTAAACCAGACATTGTTTCTATTACTACTGCGCCAAAATCTCATTCTAAGTTGATTTGTCTAGCAGCCAAAAGTGGTTGTCGACTTATTTTTTGTGAAAAGCCCATTTCTTTGTCAATAAATGAAGCGGAAGAGGCAGTTAAGTATTGTCAAAAGCGGGGTAGTAAATTATTAATTAATCATCATCGTCATTTTGATCCGCTTGTTAATAAATGGAAAAAGAAAATAGACGATGGTTTGATTGGGCCAATATATCAAGGAACCGCTTATTATCACAATGGTTTTTTTAACTATATGACCCATATGCTTGATTTAATGCGAATGGTTTTGGGTGAAGCTGATTCCGTTTGTGGTTGGTATAATAAAATTACTTCAAGTGAAGATAGTGATGTAAATATTGATGGTTGGATAAAATTTAAAAAAGGAACACTTGTTTCTATTCATTCCTTGACTAAAGATTATGGTTTTTTTGACTTGGATTTATTGGGTGAAAAAGGCAGAGTAACTTTTAAGGCTTTTGGGTCGACAAAAATTGAATATCAGAAAAAGATAAAAAACAAATTTTATTCTGGCTATTATGATTTATCAGAACCCAAGAAAGAAGGAAAATTAAGAAGCCCAATTCAAATTTCAATAAATCGGGCAGTTTCTGTTCTGGATGGAAAGTCAAAACAGATAAGCACGGGTCAGGATGCCATGGTAATTTTAAAAATTCTTTTAGCCTTTAAAAAAAGTGCGGATCTGGGAAATAAGGAGATTAAGTTAAAATAATGTTTTTTTATGAATAAAGATTTAAGAGGAAAAAAAGTTCTAATTTTACAGCAGCGGGGTTGGGCTATTACTATTGGTCATAATCTGGCTAAAAAATTAAAGCAAGAGGGTTGCGAGCTTATTGCAGTGACGTTAAAACGCGATACTTATGATTTTATTGTTAATCAGAAGGACGTAAATTATGAAGCCATTGTTAGCATTGATGATATTATGGAGGATCCAGAGAAAGTCTTGGCGGGAGAGGATATTTCTTTGGAGAAAATATGTAGTGACTTGGGAATTGATACGATCTGGCCGTTTATTTATAGTAATCGACTTCTGGTTTATTCCTACCGGGAGAAATATTATTATAGTTATCGGCAGAACGTTTCAGATGAGTTCATGGTTAACTACGTTAAGGCATATTACAAAAGTCTACGTGATTTGTTTGAAAAATTTAAACCAGACGTTGTTTTTTTAGCTGCTTTTATTTCCGATATTCATGCCATTTTAAATCTACTAGCCAAGAAGTACGGCATACCCACAGTTTCTATCATTAATACTAGAATTGATGATTTTCATGTATTTACCGGAAGTTGTTATAATGAATCTGGTGAGTTTTTTGATTATTTAAAAAGTTTAAATAATAGTAAAATAGAAGGTAAAAATAAAGATCGCGCTCGAAAGTATATTGATGAATTTAGGGCAAATTTTAAAAAACCATGGGATTTAGTTGATCATCTAAAACAAGTTAACACCAAAAAAAGCTGGAAAAAAATAATTCGTCATGAATTATCTCCATATTATCATTCTTTGATGTGGTATTTTCAAGATTCGTCCAAAAATTATATAAAAAGCATTGGCTCTACTCTTGACTATAGAACGCCACGGGTTATTTTGAGGGATTTTTACGGCTATAAGCGATACAGGAAGGCGATGGAAAATTTTAAGTACTATCCTTTGGAAAAAATAGGTAAATGTGTTTATTTTCCTCTACAGTTTCAGCCAGAAGGAGCGATCGACTATATGGCGACATTTTTTAGCAACCAAATAGAGGTTGCCAGATTGATAGCCATGTCATTACCTGGGGACTATACTTTGATGGTAAAAGATCATCCGGGCATGCTTGGCTATCGCTCTCCTTCATATTTGGAAAAAATTTTTAGAACTCCTAATATTAAATTAATAGATTATCGAATACCAACAGAACTTATTTTGAAAAAAGCTGATTTAGTGTTGAGCCCCAATAGCACTACTCTTCTAGAAGCAGCTTTTTTGAATAAACCAGCCATTCAGTTTGGTAACATGGGTACAACTCTAGAGTTACCAAATGTTATTAAACACACCGATTTTACAACCCTATCTTCAAAAATCAAAGAAAGGCTTTCTTTAAATTTGATTAGCGATGATTATGAGAGAAAACTTGAAAATTACGTGACAGCAATTTTTGACACAGGTTTTGATATTAATTACAGTAGAATATGGGAAAAAGGAAAAAAAATGTCGGATGATTTTTTAATCGATAAACTAATTGGAAAAATAGCGGAGGTTATTAATAAATCCAAAAATGCCTAACTTATTTTATCTTTTCAAATAAAAAACATGATAGATTCTGTTTTATTAATCAGACCATGGGGTATTGGAAAAAAAGAATTTCCAGTTGGCTTGCTTTATGTTGGCACGGCTCTTGAAAAAAGTGGTTATAAGGTAAAAATAATTGATTTACAAGATGATCCTTCTGCTGAGAATAAAATTATTGATATTTTATCCAATTCGGAAAATACCATGCTTGGTATCAGTGCTTTGTCTTTACATTATCGCTGGTTAAAAAATTTTACACTTAGATTAAAAGAGGCCTCACCTAAAACCAAAATTTTAGTCGGCGGACATATTTCAGTTATTCATAATATTTTACTTAAAAAAACGGGTACTGACTTCGTTTGTTTGGGCGAGGGGGAGGAATTATTTCCCGAGCTGATTGAAAAAATAAATAGAAGTGGATCACTTGACGATATTCTAGGGTTGGCTTACAAGGTAAATGAAAATATTATTAAAACTGGTCGTCGACAGTTTTTAAAAAATTTTTTAATACCGAACTATGACCTCGTTGATGTTAATAGGTATGTTATTCACCCGAGTCAGGACAAATTTTTTCAAAGGTCAGCTGAGTATGGCTCTCATCAAAGGCCCGATGATAAATTAGGAGTAATAATGTTTTCTCGTGGTTGTGTGGGTGCTTGTACTTTTTGTTACCGTCATTTGCCAGGTTTTCGACAGGAATCAGTTGAGTGGAGCTGGAACCATCTACTACTTTTGCGCGAAAAGTATGGCATTAAATATTTTCGGATAGATGACGAACTTTTTACCAATAATCCGGTGTGGCTTGATAATTTTTGTGAAAAATTAAAAGACTTGAAGGGTGATATTCTTTTTCGCGTTGGAGGATTACGAGTAGATTTAATAAATGGTGAACAATTAAAATCGCTTAAAGAGGTAGGTTGTATTGGTATTAATTACGGCATAGAATCTGGTTCACAAAAAATATTAGATAAAATGAATAAAAGAACCACCGTTGCTCAGAATTTATTTACTTTAAAACAGACACTTGATCACGGAATACAAACAATGGCTTATATGATGCTTGGTTATGAGGGGGAGGATAAAAAAACCTTGAGCGAGACCCTTTCTTTGATTTTAGACGCAGGTTTATCACCTGAGAGCGTGTCGCCAGCTTACACAATCGCTTTACCAGGAACTCGTATTTATGACAACTGTCTAAAGAGTGGAAAAATAAAAAATGAGGAAGAATATTTAGAAAATTGCGCCCCTTATATAGAGCAGGAAAAAGAATCATATGAGCGCTATATATTAAATTTATCAGATGTAAGTATAATTACCCTGAGAAGATGGGAGAAACTCCTTCCTATTTTCATTAAGTTAAATAAAAAATTAAAAAATCAACCCAAGTTATTCAAAATGATAAGAAGTATTATTTTTTTCATACCAGCTAATCCAGTTATAATGTGGCTGGAGAGGCGAATTTGGAAATCATTGAGTTTTTTGAGAATATAAAATTATATTAATATTTATGAACAAGATTAAAAAAATAGTTAAATATTTTCGTTATTTTAAAAATCCCCTAGTTGTTTTAATGTTTAAGCGAGGTTTTTTTCCTAAGGGTAGGAAAATAAAAATTTTACCTAGATTGGGCCCGGCTTTTTGGGTGGCTCGTTCAGGTGATAATTGGTTGCTCGATAAAGTTTTAAATGGTAGTGAAGTTGAGGTGTCGGGTGAAGATTTTATCATTCAAGATAATATATATTTACGACAAGGAACTTCAGATACTTTTGTTTATAAAGAAATATTTATTGATAAGTCTTATGAAAACTGTGTTGCGGCATTGTCCAAAGAAAGTACTGTAATTGATTTGGGTGCGCATATAGGCATGTTTTCGATTTATTGCGCTGGTCGTTGTCAGCAAGTATTTGCTTATGAAGCGCACAGGAAAAATTTTGATTTGGCCAAAAAAAATATAGTTAATCTTAATATTTCCAATGTGTCATTATTTAATTTAGCGGTTTGGTCAAAATCTGATGAAATTGTTTATTTAGATGACACAGAAACAGCACAAACAGGTGAATATGCAATAAATAGAGATGGTAAAATGGAAGTTAAGACAATTTCTTTGGTTGATATTTTTAGTTTTAATAATATTAATTTTTGTGATTTATTAAAAATTGATATTGAAGGAGCTGAGTATGAAGTTTTAATGTCAGCGCCAATAGATATTTTTCAGAAAATTAAAGTCATTTTTTTTGAATATCATCAAGATTTAACTAATCAGAAAACAGTGGTTGATTTGGAGGAGTTTTTAAAAAAAATAGGTTTTAAAATTGAAAAAACAGAATTTAATAGTCTAGCTGGTTTGATAAAAGCGGAAAAATAATTTTATGAAAATTAGCTGTATTATCCCAACTTGTGATCGCAGTAGTTATTTAATCAAAGCGCTAGAATCTGTTTTCAATCAAACAGTTTTGCCCTTTGAAATTATTGTTATTAATAATGGCCAGAAAAAATTGGAGTTACCAGAAGATATTTTTAAAAAAATTACCATAAGCAATACTCCGCCTTATATTGGGGCAGCTCAGGCTAGAAATCTAGGCGTTGAAATAGCTCGGGGAGATTTTCTGGCTTTTTTAGACGATGATGATGTTTGGGACAATAATTATTTAAAAAATGTGACAGTAGCTATTGCCAGGGGAGCTAAATTTATCGTCAGTCGAATGGATATCTTGGAAAATGGTAAAGTAAAAATATTTAAAAATCCCAGCGGTCAGGTAAATTTAAAAAATCTTTTAGTGGAAAATCCAGGGGTTGGTGGTTCTAATGTTGTTATCGCTAGAAAATTATTTTTAGAAATTGGCGGCTATGATAAAAACTTAATAACATCAGAAGACAAGTCGTTAGCCATTGAAACAATTAAAAAAAGAATACCAATAACAGTGTTGTCAGAAAATCGAGCGATAGTTGACGTTAGTTTGGGACTACCCGGACTACGTGATAATGATAAGATGGCCGAGGGCACCTATCAATTTATTAAAAAATATAAAAGTATAATGACTCGGCAACAATACGCCTTTAATTGGTATAAAGTATTTCGTTATCGTTATAAATCAGGTAGAAAAATAATGATTATTCCCTATTTCTTTCTTACTTTATTCTTCGCACCTAAAGATTTATTTAAGATTATTACAAAGAAGATATTTTAAGTGAATAGATATTTTATCTTCCTAAAGCAATATTAAACATGGCGTTGATAGTTTTGAGGATAATAGAGACATCCAAGGCCACGGATTGATTTTTGATATAAAATAAATCGTATTGCAATTTTTCTTTGGCGTCAGCCACAGATGCTCCGTAGGGGTAATTTATCTGTGCCCAGCCAGTGAGTCCCGGCTTGATCAAATGCCGTTCGTTATAAAATGGTATTTCTTGTCTGAGTTGCTCCACAAACTCCGGTCTTTCGGGCCTAGGGCCCACAAAACTCATATTGCCAATAATAATATTAAGAAATTGTGGTATTTCATCCAAGCGAGTGCGTCGCAAAAGCTTGCCAATTCGAGTGATGCGGGCATCATTGATTGAGGCCCAGACAGCGCCGTTTTGCTCAGCATTTTCCTGCATAGTGCGGAATTTATATACTTTGAATTTTTTGTTGTTTAAGCCAACTCGTTCTTGTTGGTAAATTATTTTTCCTTTGGATTCTAGCTTTATAGCTATGGCGATAAAAGGAATCAAAATAAGCGATATCAAGCCAAAGAACCAGGCAAAAAATAAATCAATAAATCTTTTAGCAATTTCAAAACCATTTTTACTTCGGCTATTGAAGTTTTCCAAAAACCAATTTTTCTCCAAGAGCATCAAGGGGATTTTGCCAATTATTTTTTCATAAAAATTGGTTAGGTTGTAGTACTGGATTTTTAGATTGATATTTTCAAATAAGTAGCGGGACACTTCGGCAGCATATTTAGGATTATTAACCACTACCACTGTTTGAATCTTGTGTTTCAAAAATTCATTTTTCAGATCATTTAAGTTTTTACTGATCGGAATAATTTGGAATTTTTCCGGTACAGTGACAAAATCCGGGTTGATAATCAATTTTAATTGGTAGCCCAGTTGTGGTTTATTAATTATTTCTTCGGCTAGGGCTAGCGATTCATCATTGAGGCCGATCAGCGCTAAATTACTACCCAAAGATCGGCTGGATATTAGTTTGTAAAAAGATTTTCGCCAAACAAAAAATAAGCTTGCATAAACAGCCAGGAGAATTAAGAGTATGGTTTGTGGTCTCATCTGGCCAAAATCATCGGAAAAAATGTAGAAAAAAACAACAGCCAAAGCGGCGTTGATGCCAAGGTTTTGTAATAGGTTGCTGTAGAAACTAAAATCAACACGGACTTTTTTGAATTCGTACAGCCCGTTGATAAAAAAGACAATCAGCCAGATAGCAAAAATAATGCTGAACGGCCATAAGTGCCTATTCCATAAATTCTGGTTAAGATAACCATAGCGTATCCAGAGAGTTAGGGCTAAGCTGAAATAGAGTACGAATATATCGCCTAGTAGTAATAGTCCTTTTTTCATGAATTTGTATTTATACTTAGTTTATATTATAATAACAAATACCCCTTTTTGTCAAATATTAATTCATTAGTTTTTAATTAAAATATGTTAAAATTTTCCAGTTATTTTTCTGAAAAAGATGCGATTTGGAAATTAATTATTCGTTTAGGTTTGGTGTTGGTACTTTTTGCACCGCTGGTTATTTATAATGGCTCTTATTTTCCTTTTATATTTCCGCGCAATATTTATTTTCGCCTGATTATCGATATTATTTTTCCGCTTTATTTGTGGCTAGTAATTAAAAACACCTACCAGTGGCCAAAGTTTAATAAGGGTCTAATCTTCTTTGTCTTATTTATTTTGACGCTTACTATATCAAGTATTTTTGGCGGACATTTTCTTTTTAGTTTTTGGAGCACTTTTGAGAGAATGGATGGCCTGGTCAACTGGTATCACATTTTGATGTATGTCATTGTTTTATTAGGTGTCAATCGCAGTGAAAAAGATTGGCATGTTTTGTTTAAGACCTCAATATTTGTGGCTTGGATTGTGGCTTTTTATGCTCTTGGTCAAGCCATGAATTTGAGCTTTGTAATGCCTTCGTCTGGTGGTCAGCGTTTGGCCAGCTTATTAGGCAATGCGGCCTATGTTGGCTCCTATTTATTCTTGAATATCGTGATAGCCGTCTATTTGATAGTCAAGAAAATTCAAAATAAAGACTTTTTTTCTTGGGGAGTTTTTTATTACGCTTTAGGTATTATTTTGTTTGTGGCTATTTTGTTAGCCACCGAGACCAGGGGCGCTTTCTTAGGTTTATTTTTGTTTGTTTTTTTATTTTTGTTGGCTTATTTATATTATGAGCGGCGCAAAAGAAATATTTTTTATTATGTTGTTGTCGGGCTTATGGTCTTGGGGCTTATTTTTATCAGTTCTATTTTTACCCAAAAAAATAGTGCTTGGGTAAAATCAGTACCAACTTTTTCTCGTTTAGCCAACATATCTTTGACTGACACCACTACTCAATCGCGATTAATGATTTGGAAAAACAGTGTTTTGTATTCTTTTAAAGAAAAGCCATTGTTGGGCTGGGGTGAGGAAAATTTTGCCGATGCTTTTAATAAATATTTTCCTTCCGAGATTTTTGTGAGTATGGGCAGTGAGATCTGGTATGACCGGCCACATAATATTTTGGTGCAACATCTAGTGCAGGGCGGCTTAGTGGGTTTTGGTCTTTATTTGGCAATTTTTATTTATTTGCTTTTATATTTAAAAAAATTGATCAAGCAAAATAATAGCTGGCCGGTGCCAGTGCTGTGGGCGGCATTTTTGTTTGGCTTTTTGGCGCAAGATTTTTTTATTTTTGACAATCTTAATGTTAATGTTGTTTTTTACCTAATATTGGCCTATTTATTTTCATTGGTAGTGCCAGCCGGCCAATTTAATTCTCGATTTTATAACTGGTTTTTAGCTTGGCGAGATAAATTAAATCAAAGACGGACAAACTTACTTATCAGGGGAATACTACTAGTACTATTAAGTATTTCTTTGGTTTATTTTATGATTTGGAAACCCTGGCAAAGTAACACAATTTTTGTAAAAACACTTTCTTCGGCTTCGCAAGCCAAGACAGCCGAAGATTTTGCCAAAGTAAAAAATGATTGGTTGCGCGCCTACTATACTGTACCCTTGGGTGATAAGGAAAAAATCGCTGGTTTGAATGATCTATTGGGCTTGATAATTGCTAATCCTTATGCTACTAACGATGTCAGATTTGAATTTATTAATTTAACTGGGCAATATTTGGAAGCCAATTATGAAAAATATCCCATGGATATTCGGTCGGGCATGTTTCTGTCTAATTTTTATCAGTTTTTAGGCACTTTTGATAATTCCTTTATTGATCAAGATATTGTCTTACTGGAGCGCATGGCCAAGCTTGCGCCACAAAGATTAGAGATAAAATTCGCTTTGGAAAATGATTATATAAAGAAAGGTGATTTAGTGAAAGCCAAAGAGCAAGTTTTGTTGGCCATAGATTTGGCGCCAAAGTCCAGAGATGTTTATTGGAAGTTAGTGGAAATATATTGGCGGACTCAAGAATATCAAGAATTTGATGTGACTGTACAAAAAGTACGCGATTGGAATGGCGAAACAAACATGGGTAAATTTGACCAAACACAGAAATCTGATTTAAATAATTATTTACAGCAGGCCAAATCCGCCAAGCAAAAAGAATTAGTTGATATGCTAGAGGATTTTTTGCGGTAATAAAGCCAGGTTTTTATAATGAACACTAGAGAGCTTTATGCACACAAAGCTCTCTTTGTTTTTGAGTCAAAATATGTTATAATTTAATCAACAAAAATAAAAAAGTGAAGTTAGTAGAAACAAAAATATACCTCAAGTTTATTCTCTGGTTTTTGGCTGTGGCTCTTTTGCCACTAGCAGTTTTATTAGGTGCTTTTTCTATTTCTGAGCAGTACCGCGGTTTTTTCCAAATGGGCAATTTACCAGCTAATGTTTTGATTGGTATCTTTGTTTCTTTGGCTATGGTTTTGGGACTTTCTATGATGGCCACTAGGCGTTTGAGTAAAAGTATTACAGCACCAGTCCAAAGCTCGGTCAAAGAATTAAGTAAAGTGGTGAATTTGCTTCTTAATTCAATTCAGGGCTTATCAGATATTAGCCAAACCAATAATCAGATTTCTCAGTTTTTAACAACTTCCTCTCAACAACAACAAAGTGGCTTGAAATCAGGCAGTCAGTCATTATCCAAAATGGTGCGCTCTTTAGTAGAGATTACTCATAAGACCGGAGCAGCAACTACTAGCGTGAACAAGGCCAATAAGTTGGCTGAAGAGGGCAAGGCGCAGTCGGAGAATGCTTTGGCTAGCTTGGTGGCTGTGAAAAATCTTTTGACTGATACCCAAAAGTTGAGCCAAGCCCTTGATCAGTATGCCCAACAAGTAGCCGAGATTGCCAAAAGAGTTGAGGCCGTAGCTGAAACAACCAAGTTCTTTAGCTTGAATATGTCTATAGAGGCCAAAAAAGCCCCATACAGCGAGGAATTTACCGGTCTGGTGGCTCAGATAAGAGATCTTAACAATATTAGCGAACAAGCGGCTAGTAGCATCCAAACACTGGCTCAAGATATGCATCGTCAAATTGATCAGTCCAAAAAGTCAGCCGTTTATGAATGGCAGGAAACCAACAAAAGCATCAATGTCGTTAGTCAAACCTTGAGTTTTTTAACAAAAATTATCAGTAATATTTCAAGCATTGCTCACGATATTCAAGTGGTAAATACTGAAACTACCAAAACATCTCAAGATGCTGATCAGGTCAATAAAGTCATTTCTAATATTTCCCAACAGTCAAAATTGCTAGTCAAGCAGACGGACGATATTACCAAAGTCATACAGGAACAGTTGGTGGTCACGAGATCGCTTAATAAATCCTCGGTGGCTTTAAATAAAGTGACTGATACCTTGAATGATTTAGTGGGAAAGAATTGATATGCCGGTCAAAAAACAACAATTTATTACTTTCAAGATAGCCGGACAGATTTTGGCCGCTCCTTTGAATAAAGACAGTCAATTTTTTAGTTGTGAATATTTGTTGCCACTGCCTATAAATAATAAATATTTAGCCGGGATTTCTTATCTCAATGGTCAATTAGTGACAATCTTACGAACAGATAAATTTTTTGGCTTAAATTGGAAGATGCCTAGCAATCCGCAGTGTTTGCATTTTAGTTACCGTGAGGATTTTTATGGTTTGGCAGTTGATCAGGGCTTGGACACTATTTCGGTCACTCAAATTTTTCAAGAAAAAAGCAGAAATATTTTTAATAAATATATAAAAATAAATAAGCAAAAAGTTTATATTGTGGATGTAGAGAAGATATTTTCTGAATTAAAAATCTATGTTTAGCGAAAAGTACAAAGATTTGTATTTGTCCACTACCCAAGCCAAGCTCAAAGAAATGGCCGATGTTTTGCTTTTGTTAGAAAAAAATCCTAAAAATCAAGAGTATTTAAAAACTTTATTTATCAGTTTGCATGCCATGAAGGGCTCGGCGGCCACCATGGGTTACAAAGGCACTATTGTTTATTTACATCAGGTAGAGTCCGTGATTCAAGCTATGATTAATGGCACTTTGCCAGTTGGCAAAGATAATTTGGATCTTATTTTTAGAGCTTGTGATACCTTGCAGGCCAATTTGCAAAACATAAATCATCATAGCCAAGAACTTGATTTTCAGACATTTATTGCTGAACTAGAAAAAATATTAAAATCTCCTGTAAAAATAAAAAAAACAGATAAGACTGTAAGCAAGCAAGAGCCAGTTGATTTGGTGGCTCCCCATGAAAACACAGAGATGATTGTGGCTGCCAAACAGCTTGATAAGATACAAAATATACTCGATGATTTGTTGGTAAATATCATGGGTATCAAGGGGGCGGCTGTCAAAAGTGGCCAGAGCCAAATTTTGTCCAGCACCATGACGGCGGATACCTTGGCCAACAACTTACGGCGCGAACTAGAAAGGATGCGCATCGTGCCTTTGGAGCAGGTGTTTTCCAATCTGCCTTATTTGGTGCGCTCTATAGCTCATGATGAGCGCAAAAATGTCAATTTAGTCATTGAACACAATAATATATCGCTTGATAAATCAATTTTGGATGAGTTGGTAGAAATTATCGTGCAGTTGATCAAGAATTCGGTTGTTCATGGTATCAAATCCAAGCCATCAGCCGGGCAAATATTATTGAGCGCCAATATAGAATCTGATGAGCTAGTGGTGACGGTCAGTGATAATGGCCGAGGCATTGATTGGTCAAAAGTTCTGGCTCTAGCTGTCAATAAACGCGTCATCAGTGTCGAGGAAAGTCGTAAAATAAAATTGTCTGATATTCCTAGCCTGCTTTTTCATACTGGCATGTCCAGCAAAAAAAACATGGATATTCATGCTGGCCGAGGAGTGGGTTTGAGCGTGGTCAAAGATCGCTTGAAAAAATTAAACGGCCAGGTGGAAGTAGTCAGCGCCCTAAACAAAGGCACCAAGTTTATTTTGCATTTGCCTTTACCTTTATCAATTTTTCGCAGTATTGCCTGGCAAGTAGGCGATTGGCCAATGGCTATACCACTGTCTTATGTTGAGCGGGTGATCAAACTGCCGGAAGTAAAGGATGTCAGCAATGATAAATATTTTGTTTATAATAAAAAAAAGATAAAATTGCTAAACTTAAGATCAATATTGCCGCTAGATATCAAAGCGCCAGCTAAATATATTTTATTTTTGAATATCCAAAAAAATATTTTTGCTTTACCAATATCCAGTAATATCAAAGAAAGTGAATTAGTAATGAAAAAAAATCCTTCTATTATGAAGCTCTTGCCAAAATTTAGGGGCCTAGCAATTTCTTCTTCTGGTAAAGTCAACTTGATTTTAGATATTAATAATTTGCTATAGCTATGCCAAATCCAAAGATACTATTTGTGGATGATGACAATTTTTTGCGCAAGGTCTATGAAGCCGAATTGAAGGAAAAGAATTTTGAGGTTGTTCTAGCGTCTGATGGCGAAGAGGGTTTGGAAAAAGCCCAACTGGAAGATCCCGATTTGATAATTTTGGACATGATCATGCCCAAGAAAAGCGGTTTTGAAGTGTTGACCGAATTACAACGCAATCCAAAAACCAGAAACATTCCGGTGATTATTTTATCCAATCTTGGTCAGGAAGACGACAAGAAAAAGGGAATTGATTTGGGGGCAGTTGATTATTTGATTAAGGACAATATAACTCTCGGCATACTGGTTGATAAAATAAATCAGTATTTAAACTCGCGTACGCAGAGCAAACAAGCCAAAATTAATTCAGTAAAAATATAAGCCATGGCCATAGTTACTGATGAAAAAGTTTATCAAATTATTAATAAATACGGTTTGATTAAGCCTGATGTTTTGGATACGGCCTTAAAAACCGCTCAGGCCCAAAAATTGGATTTTGTTAGTTTTTTGATTGATCAGGAATTGATAAAAGCCCTGGAAATTGGCCAGCTGATTGCTAATAATTTACACGTCAAATATGTAAATTTGGCTAAGGAAAATATAAAAGCCGAAATTCTGACGCAATTGCCAGAAATTGTGGCTCGTAAGCAGAAGATGCTTATTTTTAAGCGTGATGCTGAAGGCACTCATGTAGCCATGGCCGATCCTTTTGACTACCCAATGGTCAAGGCCTTGGAGAAAAAATTGGGTGACAAAGTAATTCCTTATTATTCTACGGAGCATGAGCTAGAAGAAGGATTACGTTTGTACAAAAAAAGTATACAGACTGAATATGTCAGTAATATCCAAAAAAATGCCATCAAGGCCCAAGGGGCTTCCAAGGAGGATGTTTCGGTCATTAGATTGGTTGATGATATTATCAATTACGGTTTTATGAATCATGCTTCGGATATTCATATTGAACCAACAGAAAAAGAAATTGTGATTAGATTCCGAATTGATGGCTTGCTTTATGACATCATGAATTTGCCAAAAAACATTTTGGACATGATTGTCACTAGAGTCAAGATTTTGGCCAAGTTGCGCACTGATGAAACCAGAGCTTCGCAAGATGGAAAAATAATGACGGAGGTAGAGGGCAGTAAGCTAGATGTCAGAGTTTCAGTTTTGCCCATCGTGCATGGTGAAAAAATAGTTATGCGTCTTTTGTCTTCCCAGGGAAAATATTTTACTTTGGAAGAATTAGGTATGAATGAAAAGGATTTAACAGCGATCAATGAAGCAATTAGTAAGCCCTATGGCATGGTCTTGTCCACTGGTCCGACTGGTTCTGGTAAAACTACCACCTTATATTCACTAATAAAAATACTTAACAAACGCGATATAAACATCTGTACTATTGAGGATCCAGTAGAGTATAGTTTGGATGGTGTCAATCAAGTGCAGGTCAATCCCGCCACTAATTTGACTTTTGCGGCTGGCTTGCGTTCCTTGCTTAGACAAGATCCAGACATTATAATGGTTGGTGAAATTCGCGACAATGAAACAGCTGGTATTGCCATCAACTCGGCCATGACCGGTCATTTGGTTTTGTCTACCTTACACACCAATGACGCCGCCACAGCCCTACCCAGGTTCCTTGATATGCAGATTGAGCCATTTTTGGTGGCCTCGACTGTTAATATTATCATTGGGCAAAGATTGATCAGGAAAATTTGTATGAAATGCATTTATAGCTATACACTTTCAGCTCAAGAAATTGCCGATATAAAAAGAGAAATCAATATTGATAAATTTGTCAACACTGCCCAAGTCAAAGAAATTCGTCTGTATCGCGGCAAAGGATGTGATGCCTGCAACCACACCGGCTATACTGGTCGTATTGGTATTTTTGAAGTTTTAAAAATTGAAGAAAATATCAGAGAGTTGATTGTAGCCAGAGCTGATTCTGATCAACTAAGTAAAGTAGCCATTAGCAATGGCATGACTACCATGCTGGAAGACGGTTTCACCAAAGCTTTTTCTGGCAAAACAACTATTGAGGAAATATTTAGAGTGACCAAACAATAAATATGCAGTTTAATTATAAATTAACTGATAACAAAGGAAAAATTAGCAAAGGCAAATTAGAAGCTGCTAATATTCAGGAAGCTCGCAATCGCTTGGCTTTGCAAGAGGGGACTTTGGTTTCTTTGGAACAGCGCGGTCAAGAAAAAGAAGGTGCTTTAAAGAAGCAGTTTATTATTGGCAATATGCGCTTGGTAGATCGAGTCATGATGTCCAAGCATTTGTCAGTCATGATAAAATCTGGCATGTCTATTGATAGTGCTTTGGAAGTCTTAGGCGATGGTTCTTCGCCCCTGATTCGTGATCGTATGATTGGCCTACTCAATGAAGTGCGCAAGGGTAATTCTTTTGCTAATGCTTTAAAAAAATATCCCAAAGATTTTAATAAATTGTTTGTCAACATGGTGGCGGTCGGGGAGTCATCAGGCACTTTGGCCAAAAATTTGGAAATTTTGGCTGTTCAGCAACACAAAACTTATGAGTTGCGCAGTAAGATAAAAGCCGCTTCAATTTATCCCATAATAGTTTTGATTGCGGTCTTGGGCTTGATGACCATGGTGTCCACGCTGGTTTTGCCAAAACTCAAAACTTTTTTTACGGCCTTAGGTGATAATATGCCGCCCTTAACTAGATTTTTGCAGGCGGCTTCTAGTTTCTTAAGTAGCTATTGGTGGCTAATTATTGCCTGTGTTGTTGGTATCACTGTGCTAGCCCAAGTGCTAGAGCGTTTTTATAACACTCGTCTTTGGCTACACTATTTTTATTTAAAAATACCAATAGTCGGGCACATTATTCGTCAAATGAATCTAGCTTTGTATTGTCGGACCATGGCTTCATTATTGAATAGTGGCATCACGATTGACCAGTCGTTAAAAATTGTTTCTGATACTTTGACCAACGCCGTTTATCGCGAACAATTACTCATTGTTTATCACAATATTTTGAAAGGTAATGCTCTGTCTGATGCCATGGCTAATCGCCATTATTTTCCGCCAATGCTTTTTCGTATGATCAAAGTTGGAGAAAATTCTGGCAACTTAAGCGAAGTGCTGGACTACTTGGCTGATTTTTATGAGGAAGGTGTTGACAATGCTGCTAAAAATTTTTCAAGCACCTTAGAGCCGGTATTGTTGATTATGATTGGTTTGACAGTTGGTGTGGTGGCTCTTGGTATTATCCAACCAATATTTAAGTTAATGGAATTGTCTGGGGGTCAATAATATTTCAAAAAAATAATTTACCCCATTAGAGAAGTTGATTAATTTTAATTTGAATTTTCCAGTGAACAAAAGTATAAAAAAATTATTTATTGTTGAAAATAACGACTTTGATTTTTCTAGGGCTGGTTTTACTTTGCTTGAGGTTTTGTTGGTTATAGCAATTATGCTGATTTTATTATCCTCAAGTGCCTCACTCTTGGGTAGTCGTACTCAAGAAAAGGGTTTGGATGCTAGCGCCCGAGCAGTAGTGGAACATATTAGTAAAGCTAGGAATTACGCGGCTACTGGTTATTTTTCTGATGCTTGGGGTGTAAAAATACTGGACAACAATTCAGCCTGTTTCAATAGCGGAGATTGCGTGGTAGTTTTTAAGGGTAAAAATTATACTACCCGTGATAGCGTTTATGATAGTATTTTTGATTTAAAAAATGGCGTTTCGTTATCTAGCAATCAACAAAACGAATTTTATTTTTCCCAAGTAGCTGGTTGGCTGAGTACTACGACAGTTGCTTATGAAATGACCGAACAGCGAATAATTTTGGTCAATACGGTTAGTCAACAAAAAATAGTCAGCACCACACCGGCTGGCTTAGTTTATTATGGCGATTAAGTTATGCCAAAAAGAATTAAAATAAAAATTTTAAAAAAATTGTCGGGCTTTTCTCTGGTAGAATTAATAGTGGCTATTGGCATTTTTTCTATTTTAGCTTCGGGCGTGGTTTATGTTTTTGTCACCTCTTACAAAAATTTTTTTGGTGTTGGCGATAAACAAGTCGTAGTCCAGTTTGCCCAAGAAGGTATGGAAGCGGCGCGTAGCATCAGAGATAATGGCTGGCAAACTATAGTAGAAAATGCCGATGGTGATCCCAAGGGCGTGCAAAAAACCAATGGCCTTTGGCAGTTTAGTGGCGTTGATAATACTTTAGGTGATTTGACTAGAGTGATAGTAGTCAGCGCTGTCGAGCGCAATAGTACTGGTTCTATCGTAGATTCAGGTGGTACTGATGACCCAGATACAAAAAAAGTTACGGTCACTGTATCTGGCACAGGCATAGCCGATTATGTTTTGGTTACTTATTTTACCAATTGGTCAGCCAAAACTTGGGAGCAGTCTGACTGGTCTGGCACTGGCTCAAATGAGTTCTGGGCGAGTATGATTACGGCTTCATCTTCCTATAGTGATATAAGCACCACTACTGCTGGTCAACTGACTCTTACTTCGCGATCTGGCACTTCTATGAGTTGGAATGCTTGGGCTGATCTAGAGCCAGACACAACCACCAACTATATTGCTTATCGTGATGCCTATGATATTCATATGTCAAGCGACAACAACAGCATGTATGTTGTGGGCACAACAAATCATCAATTATTAAAATATGATATTTCTAAGGCCTATGCTGGTATTGTGTCCATCCAATTAAAAAAAGTATTGCCTTGGCACATGAGTCAAATGGTTTTAAATCCCAATGGTAATTATGCCTACCTTGGTCGTAGGGCGCATGCTTATGGTGTTGGCGCGGTTTGTGTGGCCGATTTGACCAATACTAATACTATTGTCTCGGGAGATTGTGTGAATGTTACATCGGCTTACACAGGTGTTTTTATTATGGATATGGTGGTTACGGCGGCTGGTGATTGGTTATACATGTTTGATAATCAGGGCTATGCTTATTCTTTTGCTATATCAAATGGAGGTGCCACCTTGACTCTGGTTAATGATGCTCAGCTTATAGCGTCAGCTGGAGGTAATAGTATCAATGGTGTTTATTTGGATGAATCGGGGGCTAGTCCATATATTTATATAGTGAGTGATGATAATTCTGGGGAATTTAGGAAAATGGGGGTCAATGTTGGCTTTTATTTTAGTTCTACTTCTACCTCCGCTTATGTTGATAGCACCTATACTACTGATATTACTAGCCTAAAATTTTTAGAAGCAGTGTCTAGTAAGAATAGATTTATTTTTGGCACAGAAAATTCTTCAGCTGAATTATTGATAGTCGAAGATCAGGGGAGCTCTTTGACACAATTGGGTAGCTATAATTTATCAACTAGTCAAAGTTCGGCGGTAGTTGATTATGACGGAGCTAATACGGCTTTTATTTATTATTATAGTCCGGCTGGGTTGTATACGGTAGATATAACCAATAGATCCAATCCAATTGACGGCGGTTTAGTAAAAAGTTTTGCTCGCCGAGCAAATGACTATCCTTATTCTGGCTTGGCTTATAGTTCAACAGCGCATGGTTTGTTTTTATTGGAACACAATACTACCGATAATACGGTTAATTTATATTATGTAGGAAAACCACTGACCAGAGCTACAGGCGGTACTTATAATTATAAACGAAAGATTACTTTGGGTCTTACTGATAAAGTTTCTGCTGGGCCACACACTGATTTTCCAGTAGTGATTTCGGAAACTCAAGATTATCTAAAGTCAGTGGCCAATGGGGGCAAAGTGGAAAGCGCTAATGGCTATGATATTATTTTTACTTCTGATGTGGATGGCAACACGCTCCTGGATCACGAAGTAGAGTATTATGATCCGGTTACTGGTGAATTTACGGCCTGGGTAAAAATTCCTTCACTAGCCAGCAACACAGAAATTTATATGTTTTATGGCAATACCAGCGTTACTGCTAGTCAGGAAGATGTGTCTGGTGTTTGGAGTAATAGCTATCAAATTGTCAATCACATGGTTGATGATTCAACAACTGGCACAAAAACAAGTATTTATGGGGGCAATTCGGCCTATAAGAATGGCGTCAACTCTCCTATTCAGTCCACTGGTAAAATTGGACGCGGTCAAGCTTTTGATGGCGACAAGATCACTACGCCCTATGATTGGATTACTATAGATAATTCGCCAAATAAGATACAAGGTACCAGTGATTTTACAGTAGAGTTTTGGATCAATCCATCTTCTACTTATACTATTGCCAATGAAGCACCGGTTTATTTTGGTTGTGGAGATCTGGGTAAGCAAGATGGTTGGATGTTTGCTTATGATCCTGCTAGCACTAAAAGACTGCGTTTTGCCATGGGCGACAATAATGTTACTAATTTAAGTGGTTTATATACGACCGCTTTGACTAGTGATATTTGGACCCATGTGGCCTTGACTGTAGATAGAGATCTTGGTTATCAAGCGTATATAAATAGCAATACAGATAGTAGTTGTTTAGTTGCTCCGTGTAATGATACTATTGCTTATTCAATTGGAGAAGTATATTCCGGATATCTTGGTAGATGGTGGTCAGCTACGGATTATTTTTTTAAGGGTGATTTGGATGAGTTTAGAGTATCTTTGACCAAGCGTGCTCAGGGCTGGATTACCACTGGCTATAATAACATGAATGCCACTTCTACTTTTTATAGTATTGACACAGAGAGCATAGCCAACGGCTATGAGCCCTCGGGTTATATTTATTCTTCCATTTATGATCTTGGTTCTACTGACAAAGTATTGACTAGTTTGAATGTTAATCAAAATGTGCCAAGTGGTTGCTCACTGTCAGTAACTTTGGAAGGATCCAATGATGCTTCATTTGCTACTTATACCAGCAAAGAAGTGACTGATAATAGTGTAGCTAATTTTACCACTAGCACTCCGGCTACTCTGAATAATTTTAGATATGTAAGATATCGCTTGGCTCTTACATCCTGCAATAATAATACGCAAACTTCCACTTTATATTCTTTGCGTTTAAATTTTCGTTAAATGAAATTTGTTAAATCAAAATCAGCTGCCGGGTTTACCAAGTTAGAGAAATTAGTTAATTTTAATTTTTATTTAAAAGTGGAAAAATTTAGCAAAAAAATATTTAATTTTAAAAATAAGAATTTAGGTGTTTCTCTAACTGGGTTCACTCTATTGGAGGCTATAATTTATCTAGCTATAGTTGGCATTATCATCTCAGCGGTAGTTGATTTTGCAATTACTATGGGCAACACCACGGCCAAGATGAGTGCCAATATTGATGCTTCGCGCAATCGTCGCTTTGCTTTGACCACGGTCAATTATTTGATTAGAAATGCTGATGGACTATTGAAAGATGTTAATGGTGATTGTTCCAATTTGAGTGTCAATCCGCCAATACTAGCTTTGTATTTTGATAATGATAATTATCTGCCGGGTACCTGTGTCGAAAAAGGCGGAGGAGTAAAAATTACAGTTGTTAATAACAGGTTGAAGCTGACTTGTTACCCCAACATTACTAACAACGGCCAATATAACGCTTGCGCGGCTACGGCTGATGCCACTTATTTTTTGACTGGTCCGGAAGTGCTAGTCACTAATAATAATTTAGACTTTACAACTAGCACAGCTTCTACAACAGCCAATAGCTATAGCACAGTCACCACGCACCTGAAAGCTACCTTGCCCTCGGCTGACCAAATAAGCTTACGCGCTAGCTCGGAAGCAACCAGTACGGCTGTGATGCGCAATGAACAACCCAATGGTCTTATTTCTTGGTACAAATTTGATGATTTAGTTACCACGGCATCAGTAGACAATGTCAATGGCAATACCCTGACTTGCGATGGTTCGCCAGCTATTGGACCAGTTACACCGGGCCTAGTTACTGGTTCTACGGGATCCTTTGATTTTGAATTCAGTAATAGCAATTCATGTTATACTAGTTCTGATCCAGCTAATCTGAATTTTAACAATGCCTTTACTTTGGCGGCTTGGATCAAGCCAGAATCTCTGGGCGACAATTATCGAATTATTGACAAAGGTGACGGGGCTAGTAATTATAAGGGCTATGAAATGTGGGTTAATGCTGATGGCACATTGAATTGCCGCGTCTACAATGGCACGACCGATCAGACCATCAGCTCAGTTTCCGGCGATATAGTGGCTGGCAATACCTATCACGTAGCTTGCGTTTATGATAGAGTGGCTGGTATTTTCCAAGTTCATGTTTATAAAAAAGCCGTTGGTGGAGTGTCAACTTCCACCTCACCCACAACAGTAAATTATTTAGTAAATTTTAGTCAGGTTTTTCAAGTTAGTAAAAATGCTTATTTTGATGGGGTTATTGATGAACTAAGAGCATATAATCGTGCTTTATCAAATTCAGAGGTTTGGGCTCTACAATCCCAAGGAGCAAATTAATATGTTGAGTAAAACAAAAAAATTAAATTCTGGTTTTGTGGCTCTGATATTTGTGATCATGGTTACGTCGCTTTTTATTGTTTCTAGTGTTATTATCGCTATGGTCAATACTTCCAACAACATGGCCAATTATCACGTGGCAGAATCAGACGATGTCATGTATAATATTGATGCTTGCCTGAGCGATGCCATGTGGCAGATTGCTTCTAGCACTAGTGCTTCAGGCGATTATTCTATCAGTAATGTCGGGGGCATAACTTGCGTTTATCAGATTTCTGCTACGGCCTCTGGTTTAAAAACAGTCACTTCCACAGCTACTACTACCTCTGATGTTGGCTCTTGGAATCGTTCGGTAGTAATGAGAGTCAATGTTTCTAGCTCGCCGTTTTTTATTCAATCGCACAAGGATTATTTGGCCGGAACGTGTTTGAACAATTCCTGTTGTGATGATGGCGTCTGCAATGCTACGGAAACTTGTAGCACCTGCTCGGCTGATTGTGGGACTTGTCCGGTCTGTGGCAATGGCACCCCAGAAACAGGAGAGGACTGCGACGATGGCAATGCCATCAACACCGATGATTGCCTTGATACTTGTGTTAGCCCTTCTTGTGGTGATACTTTTACTTGGGCTGGACATGAAGCTTGTGATGATGGTAATGCGATCAATACAGATGATTGCCTTAACACTTGTGTTAGCCCCTCTTGTGGCGATACCTTTATTTGGGCTGGTCATGAAACTTGTGAATTTACGGATGAATCTTATTATTGCGAGCCACGAGCTGAGGATTGGTGTGGAAACTGCGTGGATAGTCCAGTGGTTTGTCCTAGCAGAGAAGACAGTGCTTATTTTTGTCACCAGTGTGTATCCAATAGATTCCTCTGCACAGGTTGTTAACAAGATATAACGCAAAATAAATTTATTAATTTTATATTAAAATGGCCAAAGATATTATAGGTCTAGATATGTCAGATGCCTCGATAGAGGTCATAGTACTGAATAAACGCGGTACTGGTTTTAGCGTAACTAGCTATTCCAGGTACAAAATTTCCCCAGACATTATAGAAGCTGGGCGCATTATCAAAGAGGACCGCTTGAAAGAAGCTCTTTTGGGTATGTTCAAAAATGGTCAGCCAAAGCCCATCAATCCCGATAAAGTATATTTTTCTATTCCCGAGTCTAGGGCTTTTATCCGCAATATCAGCGTTCCTAAAGTTTTGAAGTCTAAGGAAATACCGGAAGCCATACAGCATCAAGCTGAAGAGACCATACCCGAAGCTTTTGATAATTTATTGACGGCTTATCAAGAATTGTCGGTCAATAATAATCACCGGGAATTTACTTATATTGCCGCTCAAGCTGATATAGTCAGATCATATTTAAAATTATTCAAGGATTTGGGTATAGAAGTGGCTGGTATTACCACGGAGTCAATTGCCGCCATTGCGGGCTTGAATGATAAATTTAAAAAAAATACCACCTTACTTTTGGACTTGGGCTCCAAGGTGACTATTGCCAGCATTTATGATTCGCGCGGGATCAAAGCTTCAATCAATATTGACATTGGTGGCAACGCTATGCTGGTGGCTGTCCAAGAAAGATTCAATATCAGCTACGCTGATGCCGAAAACAGATTGCGCGATGTTGGCCTGACCTCGGCTCCCGGTGATGGTGAAGTGATGCTGTTGTTGCAAGGACAGCTCCAGCCGCTGACGGATGAAATAAAACACTTTGTAGCTTATTGGCAAGAGATGGCTAATATTAAAATTGAACAAGTGGTGCTGGTTGGTGGCTTGACTCAGATGCGTGGTTTGGTGGATTATTTTAGCGCCAATTTAGCCGTGCCAGTTTTTATTGGTGAAAGTTTTTTAGTTGATCATCAAGACAAAGATCAAGTGGTATTTACCAAATACATTAATGCTTTGGGTTTGGCCAGATTAGCCAGTACCAGAAATGAGCTAAATTTTTATAACGACAAAAATAAAGATAAGCTGGGTGTGGTCTCCGACCAGTCAGCGTTTAAAATCCAAGAAGACGCTAAATCAGGAAATATTTCAGATCAGGACGAGGTGCTTAAGAAGCCCGTTTGGAAAAAAATATTAACCAACGTTTATTTTATTATTGCTATTATTTTGGTGGGCTTGGCTGGCGCTGTTTGGTTTTTACGCGCGCCTATCAAAGCACTGCTTAATCCCAAAGTAAGTTTTGATTTTACTAACAAAGCAGTGATAGTCGGCGTGGCCAATAAGAGCGGGGTTAAAGATTTTGTTTATGCTCAACTAGCGCCTTTTACTTTGACTCAACAGCGTGACTACAAAGACCTAAACTACGATCAGGTCAAAAGTAATATTTTGGCTGATATGAGCAAACAACTGATTGATGGCTTGAACAAGGAATATACCAAAGGAGCTTTTTACCTTATACCAGCCGTGGTCAGCACTACTATTGACAGCATACAGCCCAGTCAAGAAAGTTTTGTGCTTGGCCAAGCCATGACTATCAAGGCCACTTTTCAGGTTTTGGCTATCAATCAGTTTGATATCAAAAACGTTTTGGTTAATCAATTAGAAGCTAGCGATAAATCAAAAGCCGCTAATTTAGATATTAAAGCTTTTAATTATAATATTCAGAGCATTGACGCCAATAGCCAAACTGCCAATTTGCAGGTAAATATGACAATTTCTAATAAATAGAGCTTGTGGATAAGTTAAAAATTTTCAAAAAAAGTCAAAAAGTGCTATAATATAGTTTAAGTTAAATAGTGGGTAGGTAAAATAAAAATATAAGTAATAATTTTAATAATAAAAATATGCTAAAAAAATTAATTAAAGGTTTTACTTTAATTGAGTTAATAATCGTGATTGCCGTTATTGCCTTGCTGGCAGCCGCGACCTTTGTGGCTATCAATCCAGCCAAAAGAGTAGGTGATGCCAACAATGCCAAGCGTTGGTCTGACATTACGGCTATTGCCGATGCTTATAATGCTTATTTGGCTGATAATTCTGGTACCAACCCCACCACTACTCCAGCACCAACAGCGGGTGTCACCTATTCGATAGCTTCTACCACTGGTGGTCTTGTTTTTGCTACTTGTGAGGCAGTTGCCAATGGTAATCCCACGACTACCACAGCTTTGATTGACTTATCAGCTTTAGTGACAGCTGGCTATATTGGCCAAATTCCAACTGACCCTAGTTATGTTGTTGGTGATTTGTATAATACTGGTTATTATTTTTATAGAGAATCCACTGGCAAAATGATAGTGGGAGCCTGCGATACTTACAACACTACAAACATTGAGGTGGTTAGGTAGTTGTAGTTTATTGGTAAATTCGTTTATTTAGTAGTTTTGTGGTTTATCTGGCGGGGTATTATTATGTTGACCCTCCTTCCCCTAAACCGATCACTTACGCTCTGGTTTATGGTTCGGATGGCAAGATATGGTGCTTGATTATCTTTGGGGGGCAATGAATAAAAGTTTAGTGTTTATTATAGGGGTACATCAATTAAATTGACAAAAAATAATTAGCACTCTATAATATGGAGTGCTAATATGTTATATTAAACTTTACAAATATTTATGAATCCGGTTAGAAATTCAACGTATAATGTTTAGTAATATGTGTATAAATTATTTAGCAAAATTTTACTTTAGTAATCAAATATTTAATTATTTAAATTTCTAACCTGATGAAAACATTCTTTTTACAGCTCAAGAAAAAAAGATATTGGATCCCTCTAGTTATTGTTGGCCTTATTGTGGCTTCGCTTGTTTGGGGGGCTATCAATAAAAATAAAGTGGTTTACACCACTGAAGACGCAGTGCTCAAAAATCTCAAACAAACCGTAGAAGTGACTGGCACTGTCGAGTCGGCCGATGATATTAATCTTAATTTTGCGGCCAGCGGACGGGTCGGGGCTACACTAGTCAAGATTGGTGACCAAGTCAAAGCCAATCAAATACTAGCCAGATTGTCAGCCGGGGATGTGGCTTCACAGGTAGCTGATGCTCAAGCTGCCCTTGATGTGGCCAAAAGCAATTTAGCGCAACTAATGGCCGGTGCCAGTTCTGAGGATATAAACGTCACACAGAGAGAGTTGGAAAATGCTAAAACCACTTATCAAACAGCTCTTGATTCTCTGGCCAATTTACAACAGACCAGCGACGAAGAAATGACCAATTATCGCACTGTGGGTATCAATACTCTGAGCGATAAATTATTTACTATTTCGTATGCTTTGGATATTGTGGAAGATGCTATCATGGATAATGACGCTGATACCTATTTGTTTGTCACCAATGTTCAGTTGTTGAATAATAGTAAAGATTTATATACTCAGGTGCTTAAACAAAACACTACTTTAGCGCCCTATATAGAAAAAGCTAAAACTACTAAAGATCAGGCAGATATTTTGACAGCATTGGATGTGTTAAAACAAACTTTAGAAATGACCTCAAATTTGGTTTCAGATACTTATGACTTGATGCTGGTGACCGTGACCACTGATGTTTATACTCCGACCATAGTCAATTCTTTCAAATCCAGTCTCAACACTCAAAGTTCTACTTTGAATACAGCGATTACTTCGGTGCAAACTGCGGCTAGTAACATTACAAATAAAGAAACATATTATCAGGGACAAATAACGGCCGCTAATAACAGCGTAACATCTGCTTTGAATAGCTTGAATTTAGCGCAAGCGCGTCTTGATTTAAAAAAAGCGCCAGCCAGATCATTTGAAATTGACGTAGCTCAAGCCAATATTAGACGAGCGCAAGCCACGGTGGCCAGGTATTACAGCATGATGTCTGACACCATGATCAAAGCGCCAGTTGATGGCATTGTAACCAAAATCAATGTGGATGTAGGTGAACAATCTAGCGCTTCACAAGCGGCTATTTCTATGATTGGTCTGAGTAATACTCAGATAAAAGTAGATGTGCCTGAATCAGATATTACCAAAATTAAAGTTGGCAATACGGTTGATATTACCTTGGATGCTTTTGGTAATGATCAGGTATTCAATGGTACGGTGACATTTATTGATCCAGCATCTACTGTAATTAGCGAAGTAATATATTATAAAGTGACAGTTGGTTTTAATGTTAAAGATGAAAAAATAAAATCAGGCATGACTGCCAATTTGACTATCCTGACCAACAATAAAGACAATGTATTGGTAGTGCCTTCTAGGGCTGTATCAGCCAGAGGCGATACTAGATATGTTCAGGTTTTGATTGATGACAAAGCAGTAGAAAAAGAAGTTCAGGTTGGCTTAAAAGGCGATGATGGTCTGTGGGAAATCACTTCTGGCCTCAATGCCGGTGAAAAAGTAATTATTTCCACCAAAAACGGTAAAAAATAAAAGATGATAGAACTTATTAATCTTAACAAAGATTATACTAACGAAGAAGTAGTTACACCTGTTTTGCATGATATTAATTTGAAGATTGCCAAAGGAGATTTTTTGGCTATCATGGGTCCTTCTGGTTCTGGCAAGTCAACCCTTATGCATATCTTGGGTTTTTTAGACACCTTGACCACTGGTAAATATATTTTTCAAGACAAAGATGTTTCATCTTTGGACGATGATACTTTGGCTGTCTATCGCAACCAAAAAGTTGGTTTTGTTTTTCAAAGTTTTAACTTGTTACCCAAAACATCAGTCTGGGAAAATGTGCGTTTGCCCTTGCTTTATGCGCAAGATGCTGATGAAAAAAAAGTTGACCAAGCCATTGCTAGTGTTGAGCTTACTCATCGTTCCAAATATTTATCCAATCAATTGTCTGGTGGCGAAAAACAAAGAGTGGCTATTGCGCGCGCCTTGGTCAACAATCCAGATATTATTTTTGCTGATGAACCGACTGGAAATTTAGATTCCAGATCCGGTACGCAGATTATGGCAATTTTACAGAAGCTAAATGCCGAGGGGCATACTATTATTTTGGTCACTCACGAAACTAATACCGCCAAGCACGCCAAGCGTATTGTCCGTATCAGAGATGGTGAGATTGTCAGTGATGAGAAAAATGATGATCAAATAATTGCTGAAAAAACGGAGTTAGTAAAATGACGAAGTCATCCCGCGCCCTTCAGTCCCGAGACTTCAGGGTCGAGGGAAAAGCAGGGATCCATTAATTTCTAACAGTATGTATTTTGATTGGCATCCAGTAATCACTACTTGGCAGATGATCAAGCGTAATAAGATGCGCTCTTTTTTGACTTCCTTGGGTATTATTATTGGTATTTCTTCGGTCATTATTATTATTTCTTTGGGTGCTGGTGCTCAGAGTTTGATAGTCAATCAAATCAAGGGTATGGGTTCTGATTTAATTGGGGTATTACCGGGCGCCAGTGAGGCCGATGGTCCGCCAGCTTCAGTGATGGGTATAAATATTACTACTCTCAAATACTCCGATGGAGAGGCAGTTATGTCTCAGGTGCCGGCTTTGGAGGATTTTACGGCCTATGTAAGTGGTGCGGCTACTGTCAGTTGGCAAAATAAGACCAAAGACACTAGCTTTGCTGGAGTCAATCATAGCTATATATTTGTCGAAGCTGCTGATGTAGAAAAAGGTCATTTTTTTACCGAAGAAGAAGAGAATTCATCCGCTAGAGTGGTAGTGCTTGGCAGTGAGGTGGCTGAAGCTTTGTTCGGAAGCAGTGACCCACTCAATGCTCGGGTCAAGATTAATAAGGAAAATTTTGAAGTCATTGGAGTAATGAAAGTTCGGGGTAGCACTTTTTTTCAAAGTCAGGATAATCAAGTTTTTATTCCACTAAACACCGCCCAGAAAATAATGTTGGGTATTAATTATGTTAATTTATTGCGTTTTAAGATGGCACCTGGCGCTGATTTGGATTTTACTATTGAAAACATAAAAAGTGTTATTAGGGATAGGCACGGTGTATCTGATCCAGAGCAGGATGATTTTAGTGTGCGTTCGCAAGTGCAGACCCTAGATACCCTGAAATCATTGACTGATGCTCTGAGTTATTTTTTGGCCATGGTGGCTGGTATTTCATTGATTGTCGGTGGTATAGGCATTATGAATATTATGCTTGTGTCAATTACTGAAAGTACTCGTGAAACTGGCTTGCGCAAAGCCGTTGGTGCTAAAAAAAGAGATATTAGTATTCAGTATTTAGTCCAAACTGTTGCCTTAAGTATGGTGGGTGGTGTGCTTGGTATATTATTTGGGGTGCTTATTTCTTGGTTGGTTAGCGCAGTGGCCAATTATTTGGGCTATTCTTGGGATTTTGTAGTGACCTGGCAGTCAGTAATTTTGGCGGTTGGTTTTACATTTATTGTTGGTCTTTTGTCTGGCTGGTATCCAGCCAAAAAAGCAGCCGAGCTTAATCCCATAGATGCTTTAAGATACGAATAAATGACCTACAGAGAAATTATTAAAATGTCAGTGAGAACTTTGCGGATAAATAAAATTCGCACTCTTTTGACTGTTTTGGGAGTTATTATTGGTATTTCTTCGGTCATGATCATAGTATCAGCTGGTGATAGTATGAAAAAATTAGTCAACGGTCAGTTGGAATCTTTTGGCTCCAGTTTGATCCAAACAGAAACACGCGTGCCTGAGCAGAGTGGTGGGGTCAGCTCCCAAGCTTCTGGTGTGGTCATTACTTCTATGACCCTAGATGATCGCGAGGCCGTCAATCGTTTGCCAAATATTGCCCGTAGCTACGGCCATGTCATGGCTCAAGACTTGTTGTCTTGGGAGGGTAATATCAAAAAAACAATAATCTTTGGAGTTAGTCCGGAATATATTGAAATGGGTAGTGCCAAAGTAGCTGAGGGTCGTTTTTATACCAAAGAAGAAGATGACAATATGGCTAGAGTCATAGTCTTGGGTAGCAAAGTCAAAGAACAAATTTTTGGTAATAGCTCGGCCTTGGGACAAAACATCAAGATCAACAAAATGAATTATAAAGTAGTTGGTGTGATGGAATCGCAGGGCACAATGCTTTTCTTTGATTATGATACTTTGGCTTATGTCCCACTGCAGACTACGCAGAAATTATTATTGGGCATAAACTACATACAATCCATCAGCGCCGAGATGATTGATATTACAAAAGGAGAAGACACTAAGGCAGAAATAACGTCTTTATTGCGTGAACGTCATGACATCGATGATCCCAAGCGTGATGATTTTGAGGTCTCTACTATGGCTGACGCGATGGATATATTAAATACTATTATTGGTGGAGTGACATTATTATTGATTGCTTTGGCCATGGTTTCATTGATTGTGGGTGGTGTCGGTATTATGAATATCATGTATGCTACTGTAGCAGAAAGAACTTTTGAAATTGGCTTGCGTAAAGCAGTTGGCTCTACCAAAAAAAATATTCTGCGCCAATTTTTGACTGAAGCCGTGATAGTCACCATTATTGGCGGAATAGGTGGTGTGATTGTGGGGGTAATAGTAACTTACTTGATATATATTATCGCCAACAGCTATGGCTTTGCTTGGCCTTTTAGTATCTCTTATATAGGCATATTGATATCCCTAGTTTTTGCCACTTTGGTTGGTTTGATATTCGGCTCATATCCAGCCAAAAAAGCGGCCGAACTCGACCCTATTACCGCTCTAAGACGTGAATAAAATAAGCGAAAATTGGGTATTTTTAGCACTCCTTGACAGTGAGTGCTAATTTGCTTTATAATACTAAACATGGAAGCTAGGCACAACAAATTATTAAAAGCCATTATTGAGCAGTATATTATTACCGCCAAACCAGTGGGCTCCAAATCATTGGCTGAAGACAGCGGTTTTGATCTTAGCTCAGCCACAATTCGTAATGAAATGGCTGATTTGGAAGAGCGTGGTTTTATTGCTCAGCCCTATACCTCGGCTGGTCGTATACCAACGGCTAGTGGCTACCGGTATTATTTGGATAATTTGTTGTCAATCGAAAATGCTAGTCACAAAGATTTTGGAGAGTTGGAGAATGCCTACAAATCCGATATTCGTCATTTGATAAAAATATTGTCTGACAAAACAAATTTAGCGATTATTTTGAGCAGAGAGTCAAACAATATTTATATTACTGGTCTGTTCAATCTTTTTTCTCAACCAGAGTTTGAAGATTATAAAATGGTTTTGTCCATGGGTCAGGTGGTTGATTCATTGGAAAAAGCCATGTCCAATATGTTTCATAAAATTGATAAGCCCCAAGTATTATTGGGACCAGAAAATCCTTGGTCAGAATATTGCTCAGTAGTGATTGCTCCGCTTAATACCAAGGAAAAATGTTTGCTGGCTTTTTTAGGACCTTTGCGCATGAATTATAATCAAGCTTTGGGTTTGATGGATTCAGTAACTAAAATTGTAAAATAGTATGTCAGAAGATAAGAAAGCAAAAATAAAATTGCCGCTGGCTGATGAAAACACAGAAGCAGTGGTAGACACAAAAGATGAGGCAACCATCAATCTTGAGGGTTGGAAAAAAGCTTTGGCTGATTACCATAATTTGCAAAAAGAAACTGACAAGCGGATGTCGCAGTTAAATGACTTTGTCTTGTCTTCCGTGGTGCTGGAATTGTTGCCGGTGTTTGATAATTATGAAATGGCTTTAAGTCATGTGCCACCTGAGCAAAAAAATGAATCTTGGGTCAAGGGCTTGGAGCAGACCATGAAGCTGTGGGAGAATTTTTTACGCGATCATAATATACAGAAAATTGTCACTTTGGGTAAAAATTTTGATCCGCGTGAGCAGGAAGCGGTGGGTCATATCAACGATAGCCAGCAAGCCGATCAAATAGTAGTGCAAGAAGTCCAAAGCGGTTACTTATGTCAGCAGTTAGTACTGCGACCCGCTAAAGTAATAATTAATAATCATAATTAACCCCGTTAAATAAATTTAATTTTCGGGGCATGAACATTAAATATAGATATATAAAAATTAAAATAAGCTTATTAACTACTAATAATTAAATTTAAGATTTTAAATTTTAATTTAAAATCTTATTTAACAGGGTTAACAAAAAACATATGTCATTAATACCATGGACACCATTTATCGACACTTTTGACAACATCGAAAAAAGTTTGGACAATTTTTTGCCAGCCGTCGATGTCTACGAAGACAAGGATAATGTGGTAGTAGAAGCGACTTTGGCTGGTATTAAGCCAGAAGATGTCAGCATCGGCGTCAATGACGATGTCTTGACCATTGAGGGCCGTCGCCAAAGCACTAGTGAGGTTGATGAAAAAAATTATTATCGCAAAGAAGTCAGAACTGGTTCTTTTCATCGCAGTGTTTTATTGCCAGTTTCTGTGCATAGTGACAAAGCTGAAGCCAATTTTGAAAATGGCTTACTGCGAATAGTTTTGCCCAAAGAGGCCCAAGCAAAATCTAAAAATATTAAAATTAATATAAAAAAATAATGGATAATTTACCGCTTAATTTGCGTTTGATTAAGCACTGCCCAGTGTGTCAGCGGGAGTATCAGCAAACCTTGGTACAAATATTGAGTGAAAATGAATTTGGTTTATTGACCCACGTCACTTGCGCTCATTGTGGGGCTCATCTTTTGACACGACTGGCTAGCATGCCTCAAGGCGTGATTGGCAATTCTATTTTGACTGATCTGCAGGCCGATGAGGTTATGGGTTTTATAACTTTTGATGAAATATCAGCCGATGATGTCTTGCGCGTTCATCAACTATTGGATAGCAAAGAATTAATAAATAAATTTTACCCTGTTAAATAAATTTAATTTACAGGGCTATAAAATTTATAAGTTAAATATTAAAAATAAGATAATTTGTATTAAATATTAATTAATTAAATTTAAAATTTTAAATCGGGATTTAAAATTTTATTTAACAGGGTAAAAATAATATGGCAAAAATTATAGGAATAGATTTGGGTACCACCAATTCCGCTGTCGCGGTAATAGAAGGTGGTCAACCAAAAATTTTGGAAAATAAAGAAGGCAATCGAACCACACCTTCGGTGGTAGCGATTTCCAAAAATAACGAGCGTTTGGTCGGTATTGTGGCCAAGCGTCAGGCCGTGACTAATGCGGCTAATACAATATTTTCCGTCAAGCGTTTGATTGGTCGGCGTTTTTCTGATAATGAAGTACAGCGTGATTTGAAAATCATGCCTTACCAAATCAAGCAAGCCGGCGAAGGCGTCAAGGTGGTTATTGGTGACAAAGATTATTCACCGCAAGAAGTATCAGCGATGATTTTGCAAAAAATAAAAGCTGATGCTGAAGAGCGCTTGGGTCAAACAATCACCGAAGCCGTAATTACTGTACCAGCTTATTTTGATGACGCTCAGCGTCAGGCAACCAAGGACGCTGGTCGCATTGCTGGCCTTGATGTCAAAAGAATAATCAATGAGCCGACAGCCGCCGCTTTGGCTTATGGTTTTGATAAGAAAAAAGATCAGCAAATCGTGGTTTATGATTTGGGTGGTGGTACTTTTGATGTGTCTGTTTTGGATGTTTCCAAAGATACAGTAGAAGTAAAATCAACCAATGGTGATACTCACTTAGGTGGTGATGATTTTGATCAAAAAATTATAGCTTGGATCTTGTCAGAATACAAAAAACAAGAAGGCATTGATTTGTCTAATGATAAATTGGCCTTGCAACGCCTGAAAGAATCAGCCGAAAAAGCTAAGATTGAATTATCATCTAGTCTGGAAACTGAGATCAACCAGCCATTTATTACCACTGATGCTTCTGGTCCCAAACATTTGATTCTAAAAATGACTCGGACTAAGTTGGAAGAGTTGATTCGTGATTTGGTAGACAAGACTCTGGAGCCCTGTCGTAAGGCCTTGGCTGACGCTAATTTGAAAACCAGTGATATTGAAGAAATTATTTTAGTCGGTGGTATGACTAGGATGCCACTGGTGCAAAAAACAGTCGAGGAATTTTTTGGCAAAAAACCAAACATTTCAGTCAATCCGGATGAAGTAGTGGCTTTGGGTGCTGCGGTACAAGCCGGAGTTTTGCAGGGGGACGTCAAGGATGTCTTATTGCTTGATGTGACGCCACTGACCTTTGGTATTGAGACCTTAGGTGGCATCCGCACTCCTTTGATTTCTCGCAACACAACTATTCCTACTTCCAAGAGTCAGGTATTCTCTACAGCCGCTGATAGTCAAGACAGTGTGGAGATTCACGTTTTGCAAGGTGAAAGAGAAATGGCCGCTGACAATAAGACACTAGGACGCTTTACTTTGTCTGGTATTCCACCAGCTCCTCGTGGCGTGCCACAGATTGAGGTGACTTTTGATATTGATGCCAATGGTATTTTGAATGTTTCGGCTATTGATCGGGCTACCAGCAAAAAACAATCTATCACCATTCAATCATCTTCTGGGCTTTCTGAAGAAGAAATAAAAAAAATGCAACAAGATGCCGAAGTGCACGCTGATGAAGATAAAAAGAAAAAAGAGGTAGTAGAGACCAAAAATCACGCTGAGCAGATTATTTTCTCCACCGAAAAATTCCTGAAAGACATGAAGGAAAAAATCAAGGAAGAAGATAAAAAAGCCATTGAAGATAAATTGGAGCCCTTGCGCAAAGTCAAGGAAGCCGGTGATGTAGAGACCATCAAGAAAGCCATTGCCGATCTGGAGGAAGTTGTCCAAAAAATTGGCGCCGCTCTCTATCAGGCAGCTGCTCAAGAACAAAACACTGCTACTCCAGAGCAAAATAGTTCTGATACCAAAAAAGACGAGCCAGTAGAAGGTGATTTTAAAGAAGTTAATGATCAGGATAAAAAATAATAATACTTTTTGAATGTCAGACTTTGAAAAATTAAAATCTCCTGATCTAGACGGAATTAAACCAAATTCTTTTGCAACCCGACTGGAAGACGAAAATTTATTAGAACGAGCGAGAGAATTGGCGGATTTTTACACCAAAGAGTTTCAATCTCTTTCTTTGGAGGTTGGACCAGATGAAGAAGTATTAGTGCACTTTACTTCCACTAAAAATTTACCGTCTATATTAGGTGAACAAAAAACTTTAGCTAATAATTCTTCTTTTTATGATTGCGATCCTAGTCGTTTGATTAGTCAAGGTTTTGATTATGAATCTTTTCAAGAAAAATTTGGTTCTCCAAATAGTTTAGTGGCTGTTCCTTTGAAGTCTTTTTCACAATGGACGCAAACAAAATCATGGGTAAAATTAACAGACCGAGGTTCGCTGGAAAATGCCATCGTGTTTATTGTGCCGAAGAAAGAAATTATTTTAAGAGATCATTCGCACATAGAACGAGCTTTTGAAAGTGAATTGAGTGGTAGATCCAGGGAATATGTTTATAAAAACGACCAAGTACCATACTATGGTTCCACAGACTATTATAGCAGCGAGCATGATTTAAGTGGAACTATGTGGGAAGCCTGGGTGCCTCACGCTGTAAAACTTATTAAATACAAAATTATCAGTCATCAATCTAAATAAATGCCCAAAGACTATTACAAAGTATTGGGAGTTGAACGCTCGGCCTCAGAAGCTGATATCAAAAAAGCTTTTAGAAAATTAGCCCACGTACACCATCCAGACAAAAGCAATGGTAATGCCGAAAAGTTTAAAGAAATAAACGAGGCCTACCAGGTGCTTAGTAATAAAGAAAAAAAATCTCAGTACGATCAATTCGGCAGTGCTTTTGAAAATGGTGGTTTTAATCAGGGGCCTTTTCAAGGTGGAGGTTTTGATTTTAGTGGCTTTCAAAATGCTAATGTCCAAGGCGCTAATTTTGACTTTGATTTAGGGGATATTTTTAGCAGTTTTTTCGGTGGTGCTACTCAAGGCCGGTCACGGCGTCGCCGGGGTTCTGATATCCAGATGGATATTGAGATTACCCTCAAAGATGCCGCTTTTGGCGTAGCTAAAAACATTAAGATAAGAAAACAAGATGTTTGTCAGGATTGCCAAGGCACTGGAGCCAAGGATGCTAAGTCATTTAGCTCTTGTCAGCAATGCAAAGGCAGTGGCCAAATATCAACGACTATTTTGGGTCAATTTCGCACCCAAACTATTTGTCCTAGTTGCCAAGGAGCAGGCCAAGTGATCAAGGAAAAGTGTTCTAATTGTGGAGGTGTGGGTAATGTCTGGCGAGAACAAAGTTTGCGCGTAGAGATTCCGGCGGGCATTGACGATGGCCAGTCTATCAAACTATCTAGCCAAGGCAACAGCGGACCAAACAAAGCGCCAGCTGGCGATTTGTACATCACGGCCCATGTTTTGCCCGATGAACATTTTGAGCGCCAGGGCTTTGATTTGTTTAGCGAGCAAAGAATACCCTTTGCCATTGCCACTTTAGGAGGTGAGATTGATATTCACACCATTGATGGCCAAGTAAAATTAAAAATTCCCAGTGGCACACCGAGTGGCAAGAAGTTTATTTTACGCAACAAAGGCCTGACTAAGATAAATTCCAAGAACAGGGGAGACCAAGTGGTGTCTATTCAAGTGGCCGTGCCCACCAAATTATCCAAGAAACAAAAACAGTTGATTGAAGAATTGCATCATGAACTTGGGCAAGAGTCAAAATCTTGGTGGTAATAAATCAGCGCTTATAATTATAATTTTTTAGCTAATGAATCTAGATAAGTTATACAAAGTTTTGGCTGATCAGCCAAAATATCGAGTCAAGCAGTGTCAAGAAGCTATCTTCAAAAATTTTTTGAGTGATTGGGCTGAAGCTTCGAATTTGCCCAAAGCGCTAATTGAACAGTTGAACAAAGAGTGCTCACTCAAAATTGAAGCAAAAATATTTGAATCCAAAGACAACAAAACCACTAAGGTTTTGATTACTTTGGAAGACGGCTTGCAGATAGAAAGTGTTTTATTGGCGCATCGTGATGGCCGACACTCAGTTTGCGTCTCTACTCAAGTTGGTTGTCCTATGGGCTGCACATTTTGCGCTACTGGTCAGATGGGCTTGAAAAGAAATTTGACTGCCAGTGAAATGGTCGAGCAAGTTTTACTTTTTTCCAGGATTTTACATAAAAATAATGATCGAGTATCCAATGTCGTTTTCATGGGCATGGGCGAGCCATTTTTAAATTATGACAACGTTATCAAGGCCATAAAATATTTTAATGATAAAGATGCTTTTAATATCGGCGCTCGCCATATATCTATTTCCACTTGTGGAATTTTACCAGGCATTGATAAACTAGCCGATGAAAAAATGCAGGTTAATTTGGCTATTTCTTTGCACGCGCCAAATGATGAATTGCGCAGTGAATTGATGCCCATCAATAAGCGCTATCCTTTGGACAAGCTATTCAAGGCCATTGATAAGTATATTGCCAAAACCGGCCGTAAGGTTATGTTTGAATATCTGATGATCAAGGGAGTAAATGACAGAGCCGAACACGCTCGGGAATTAGCCAAAATAATGGCTAAGCCACTCTATATGGTTAATTTGATTATTTATAATCCCACGGGCATTTATCACTCCTCAGATAGCACGACAATTCAAAATTTTAAAAATATTTTGGACAAAGCTGGCATAGGTGTTGTTCAGCGCTATAGTTTTGGTCGCGATATCAAAGCGGCTTGTGGTCAGCTAGCGGCTAAGAACAAATAAAAAAATAATTGAAATTTTAGAGCGTTTCGGTTTAATTTATTTTTACTACTACTTCAGGATAATTAGATAAAACATCGTCAGGGAAGGGGGCGTCGTTATTTTTAAGATATTTATCAAAAAATGATAAAATATAGCTATTAGTTATCGTCCTCATTTTATTGGCATCAATTTTTCCAGTCATGCCAATAAATTTTGTGCTTGGCATTATTATTTGATTATCATCAAAATTCATGTGTTTACTGTCTTTGATAGTGACAGTATAAAGTTTATTTTTGAATTGATTAAAAACAAAATTATTTACGCCAGAAAATTGTTCACTGTACATTATCATAAATGGTTGCTGAATTTTTTCATGAATAACATCACCAAACTGAAATCCATCCATATTGACACCCGCCTTAAAACGATTGTCTATTAAACAAACTTGGCCAGCCACTGCTCCGCCCATTGAGTGGCCCAAAATTCCCAAACTAGATAAATCAAGTCTATTAGTAAAAATATCATTTCTTTGGCCGGAATTTATTTTTTCCAT
Organism: Patescibacteria group bacterium; assembly: GCA_041665545.1. Classification (GTDB taxonomy): domain Bacteria; phylum Patescibacteriota; class Patescibacteriia; order UBA1558; family GWA2-36-10; genus CALMZN01. The sequence goes on from JBAYIQ010000003.1 coordinate 76,411, forward strand.
TTCATTGATTGCAAATTGGATGTCACTAGTACGTTCGCGCAAAATAGTATCCATAAAAACAGCATTGTCTAATATTTGTTTGGCAATTTCATTTTTTTCATTCTCATTTGTGCTTGCCCAAAATTTTGTCCAAAGCGGTAAGGTGATTTTTTGCTCTTGCTGGTAATTTTTTAAATGTTCCTCGCTAAAGGGGACTATTTTTTTGTTAGAATAAATAACAGATTGAGATTCGTAGGGTTGATTTAAGGAAAAAACTATATAACCATGACTAGCTAATTCTTCCATTAATAATTGATAATCATCGTAAGCGGCTAAAAATCCATTGGAAAAAATAAGGACTGGATACATGGATTGTTGGTTTGAAATTGGTGCATCTAAGTAGGAATTAGTTTTTATCAAATTATAATGTCCAAAAATAAAATTAGGCGCTCCTCCAGACTCAATCAAACCAATTTGTGGGATATTTTTTCTATAAATCATAGGACTTCCAATGGCGGCGTCAGTTGGATACCACACTCTAGCTATAAACTCACGATGATCTGCGGTATCTTCGGTAAATATTTCAGGACGATTTGGATCAACAAAAGTCATAAAAGTTGTTCCTACCGCATAATCACCGGTTGGTTTTGGTAAGTTTACTATCGGAAACAAAAACAAAATAAAAGCGGAAATTATCAGATATAATAAACCAAGGATAGTTAAAATATATCGGGATATTTTAAATTTACGTGATTCTGACTTATCTAAAATAGGTTTTTCAAAGCTTGGTTTACTTATGTCATTTTGTTTGGATATTTTTGTTTTTGCTTGTTTAACCTTGATTATGTTTACCAGCATGATTGTAGATAAAATAATGGTTAAGATATATAAGGGTATCATTTGCCATTGATATTTTATGAATATTAAATGGATCACTATAAAGAATAGTGCTAAAGCAGGTAAAATATTTATCCAGTACGGTCTTTTTATTTTTGAAAATAAAAATCCCAACAAACTTAACAATAATGTTAATAGTAATGACGCGAGAATTAAAGTTTTGAACATAGGGTTGTGTTTAATTTTTTATAGAAGTCACTATATTAATTATAACATTATTAAGATAAATAAAAAAACACCGCTTGGTTATTTTTAAATATGGCGATGCTTTTTTATTTATTAATAGCGCTTAAATTTTTTTGCTCTGCTTGGAAAAGGTTTTGGACTACGGCTGTGATATTGTCCTTTGCTTGGAATTACTCTAGGCACAAAACGCACAGCGCGTTTTGGTGGCAAAATCGGGAGGGCTATAATGGGGATAGTTTTTTTGATTAATCTTTCAATTTGCTTGATAGCCATTCTTTCGTCTGGGCCAGCAAAAGATATGGCCTTGCCGGCTTTGCCAGCACGGCCAGTACGGCCGATACGATGTACATAGTCATCTTTGTTGTCTGGCAGGTCATAGTTGATTACCAAGGAAATGTCTTTGACATCAATACCGCGAGCAGCAATATCAGTGGCTACCAAGATACGAAATTTACCAGCTTTGAATCCAGCCATGGCGGCCTGTCTTTGAGGCAGTGATCTATTGGAATGAATTTCAATAGCCGAATGCCCCATGTTTCTGATTAGGGTGGATATTTTTGTAGCGCCATGCTTGGTGCGAGAAAAGATCAAAACAGTGCCCTTATTATCAGTCAAAAGTTTGTCCAAAAGCTGAATGCGCACATCTTTGGGCGCGATAAATATTTCTTGTTCTATCTGGGCTAGAGTAGTGCCAGCTGGAGCTACTTCGATGCGCCAAGGCATTTTCATAAAATGAGCAGCCATTTCAGCAATAGCTTTGGGCATAGTAGCCGAAAACATCAAGGTCTGACGCTCTTTGGGAGCAAGAGCCAAAATTTGTCTGATCTGTGGCACAAAACCAATGTCAAACATTCTGTCGGCCTCATCCAAAACAATCATTTTTACTCTTTCTAAGGAAAGATTTTTTTGTTGTAGGTGATCAATCAAGCGGCCGGGAGTGGACACTAGGATGTGTGGATTGCGGCGTATAGCTTGAACTTGCTGATAAGAAGAAGCGCCACCAATAAGTACTACAGTTCGCAGGCCAAATTTTTGGCCAATTTTGCGCAGTACTTCGTCTACCTGTTGGGCTAATTCGCGGGTAGGTAGCAAAATCAAACCCTGACCTTTGTTTTGGGCCAGTAATTGGATCATGGGTACGCCAAAGGCCAGAGTTTTACCGGTGCCAGTTTGGGCAATACCTACAATATCTTTGCCTTCCAAAGCCGCTGGTATACATTGGTGTTGGATGGGTGTAGGAGCGGTGAATTGCAATTGGTTCAAGACCGCAAGCAATTCTGGAGTGATGCCTAATCCGTTAAAATTAGGCGCGATTTGTTTGTTGTTTGTCATAAAAAATATGTGACCCGAGTTTCTACTGGGCCACACTATGACACAAAAGATTCGAGTCCTAAGCTGTAAATAAAGCTATACTTAATTAGAATAGATGAGTATAGCAGGAAAAAATGTTTTTGTCAAGGCACTGTACTTGACAAAATTAGATAAATATGATATTATATTATATTGCCATAATTATGTGGCATTGTACATGATAGAAAGCGAGGAAATCCGATGAATATGAAAAAGGCGTCCCTGCTGGAAGGTTTGGAGAAGCGGGGCATCATCAGGGAGCTGTGCCCGCGGCCGACCTACTGGCACTACCAGGTGTTCCAGCCCGAGCAGCTTCCGGCCTCTCTCCAGAAGGAGTTCCGTCGTCTGGGCGAGCTCAGGTTCTAGCAGTACCTGTTCGTCCGATTCGCATCGAACGGACCGCACCTCTTGCTTGCAATGTGCGGTCTTTTTTTTGATACAAAAAAACAAGATAAGTAATATCTTGTGCTTTTGGCAGGGGAGGAAGGAATCGAACCCTCGCTAGAGGTTTTGGAGACCCCTGTACTACCACTATACTACTCCCCCTTGATGTTAGCTAAGTTGTATTCTTTTTAATAATTCTTTATAAGCAGCTCCGTAATTTTTTAGTTTTCTTTCTCTTTCTTTGGCTAGATCAATATTATTAAAAGCTTCGTAATATATTAAATCAAAAGATTTTTCTCTGCCTACAAAATAAGTTTTATGAGCTTTGTGTTCTGTAAGTCTACGTCTTAAATCTTTGGTATAGCCTATATAAAATTTTCCACTATTTAATTTTAAAAGATAAACATAATACATTAATCGTTTTTCTTAATTGATTTTAGTATTAACCTTGGAGGTTTTGGATCCCGCTCCTCGCGAGGAGCGGGATGGAGACCCTGTACCCAGTCGCTCGCGAGCAGCTGGGTGTACTACCACTATACTACGCCCCCATAAAGCGATGATATTTAATTATATCGCGAGTATTGTAAGTTAATGCAAAAGTTAATTGTTCATGCTGTAGTCGTGGCAGGCGGGGAGACCCTTGTACTACCACTATACTACGCCCCCTTAGAAGACCAAGTTATTTGGTCTCTTTGTGATGGGTGTGCTTTTTGCAATGACGGCAATATTTTTGCAATTCTAATTTTGCCTTGATAGTTTTTTTATTGCGGTTGCTATGATAGTTTATTTTATGGCAATCAGCGCACTCTAGTTTTATTAGGTTGTCTTGTGGCATATGGTTCAGTTAATTATGAATTAATTATATAATATTGGTTATTTTTTTATATTTAAATTTCGTGCCTCTCGGCTCACTCCGTTCGCTCGAGGCATTCGACTCCTAGGGTGGTCGTAATCCGAGGCAAAGCCGAGGATGGAGACCATGAGCGACGCCCTGAGCCTGCGAAGGGCGGAGTCGAATGGAGCCGGGAAGAGGATTTGAACCCCCGACCTACGGTTTACAAAACCGTTGCTCTACCAGCTGAGCTATCCCGGCACAACGGGGTAAATTATAAGCAAAAACGACTTAAATGTCAATGATTGGTGTTAATATAATAAAAAAGAAGGCCGGAGTCCCGCGTGGCGGGGCTCCGGCCGATAGTCTGATTAAGAACGCTGTCTGAAACACGAGCTCTCGATCAGGCAGGGGTAGTCGACAGGGAAGTCGTATGACCACCATTCTCCGGTGGCACTATCGAATCGCTGTCCGAGCACGCCATTGGCTGAGCAGTCGCACAGAAGAAGATCGTGGAGCATGTAGGGATGATACCTATCCCGAATCTTAGTTCGGGCCACAGTATTCACCGTGACTGGGCCAGAATTGTATGCTTCCTGAAGGGTTATTAGGACCTGGCCTTCTTCTCGATACTTCTCGAGGAATTTTCTGGCCTGCTCGTAGTCAGGAAGATAGTTAGTATTCATGGTTGTTCCCTCTGGAATCTCGGTGGCTACCGAGTATCCAGAAGGAGCGGATTCTTCTTCTTCTTCGCTCGGTAGTAGTTGCGGTTTCTACTTGGATTGGTGGAACTCCCAGTTCCAAGGCATGATTTTCCCCCTTGTCGAAGAACTACATCAGCAAGATTGCCGAAGCTTTCTTGCGCGAATTAAACATTATATAATAGCATATTATTAAAATTTTGTCAATATCATTGAATTTATGCTATAATATAAACAATTATGGCCTTTGAGGATTTATTAAAAAATAAAGAAAGCCAAGCTAGTCCGAAGTCAAACACTGGCCTGATTAATTTATCTTCAAGTCTGGCTGCCAGACACCACGATCATGTTTTGAAAAGAGAGGAACTCTTGCAGTCTATGATGATTAGTCAAGGCGAGTGCGATTACTTGACTTTACAGATTAGAGCTGGAAAAATGAACTTCCTTGATAGTTTATTAAATAAAAAAAGCGAGTTGTTAGAAAAAAATATTATTTTTGCTAGTTTGACTGGCGTGCCTGATACCAGTGATTTGACGGCTGTTAATCGTCATAGTGATAAATTGACAAGATATCGCCTGGAGCTAGAGGCCATCAAGCAAGCCAAAAAAAATCAAGGTCAATATACTCAAGAATTATTAAATCAAATAAATCTTGGTGTGGATTTTGAAGGCAGTGTAGTAGATAATAATGAAAATTATTTAGCAATAATTGCTGAAAAATTAAAGTTCGGTGGCATTATGGACCACGGTAAAGTAAGTCGTCTTTGTGGTTTTGCGGCTTCGGCCGCCAAAAATGGCGACCTCCTACTAGCGATAAAGTCCTATTCCATAGCTGGCATGATCTTGAGCGTCAAAGATGATTTAAAAAAAATTATCAAAAAAGCTAAAAAACAAAAAAATCCCCAAAGCCAAGAGGCCGAAGAATTATTAAAAAATTTATCACCCAAAGACAAGAAAAAATAAGGTTAATTTTATGAAGAAAAAAATTATTGGTAAAAAAATTAACGATCTAAAAAACATTACAGAAAATATTTTGATAAATCCCTATTCTTTTAAAAGGCCAAAAGTTACCGGGCCCTACACCAGTATTTATCTGATTCGTCATTGTCATCCAGCTTATGAATTGCAGGAACAACTTGGCGATCTGAAAATGCCCTTATCCAGCATTGGCTTGCACCAGCGTGGTTTTTTGAGTAAAAAATTGTTGACTCTAGGTATAGACAAAATATATGTTAGTCAATTTAGGCGTTCAAGAATGACTGCTCAACCTTTGGCCGAAGCCTTGAAGCTACACCCAATCATTGATCGCCGTCTCAATGAAATCAACTGGGAAAATTGGTACAAGATTAAGTATTTCAACATGAGTGACAAAACTAGAGTCAGGCGCATCAAAAATTATCGCCAAATGGAAAAAGGACTAGATAAAACTCAAGTTTTAGCCAGAAGATTATTAGCTGATATTTATGAAAAAAATCAGAATAAAAAAATAGCTGTTTTTTGCCACGGCAATTTGATTCGTTCTATACTCACCGGCATTCTCAATGCCGATGTCATTGGCTTTTTGTCCATGGAAATATATCAGTCATCTATATCCAAGTTGGTCATTGACACTGATGGCTATGTCAAAATAAATTATATTAATAATATTGGCCATTTGCCACATCGGCCTTATGAGGATTTATTTATGGCTTCTATAAATCAATAATCATTATATTGAAAATTATGTTGAAAAAAAATTTAACTTTATTACTAGTGCTTATTTTGGTAGCAATTGGTTTTTATTTTCTTTTGCAGGATTCAAAAAAATCTCCAATCACTAATTACATTAACAATTTTCAAGATTGTCTTAATGCTCGTTACGCCATAATGGAGTCGTGGCCTCGCGCTTGCCGGACACCTGATGGACGTATTTTTACAGAGTATATTGGCAATCAAGTTGAAAAAAATGATTTGATTCAAGTACTTGAACCACAAGCTAATCAAGAAATATCTACCCCAGTCTTTATTAAAGGCCAAGCCAGAGGCACTTGGTTTTTTGAGGCCTCATTTCCAGTGGAAGTTTTGGATGACAGCCAGTTTGTTGTTGGAACGGGTATTGCCAAAAGCACGGGTGATTGGATGACTGAGGATTTTGTGCCCTTTGAAGCTACTATTGATTTTGCGCGTCCTTTGTCAAAGACCGGATTTTTGGTTTTGAAAAAAGATAATCCATCAGGCGATGCTCAGTATGATGATCAGCTAATTATACCCGTCAGTTTCAACCAAGACACAATGTCAGTCAAGGTTTATTTTGCGACCAGCAAAACAGCTGGCCAAGATGATTTTGATTATAAGTATTTAGAATCAGTCAATAAAGAAGTGCCCAAATCAACAGCCGTAGCTAGGGCAGCGCTGACGGCTTTGTTGACTGGGCCTAGCATCAAGGACAAGGCGGATGGTTTTTATACGGCCATCAATTCCAATGTAAAAATAAATTCACTGACTATTGATGAGGGAGTGGCTAAAGTTGATTTTAATGAACAGTTACAATATCAAGTTGGCGGTTCTTGCAAGGTGTCAACAATTCGTGAGCAGATCAACCAAACACTATTGCAGTTTCCCACAGTAAAAAGTGTAATTATTTCCGTTAACGGAGATGTGGAGCAAGCTTTACAACCATAATTAATTAGCAAAAAGTAGAAAGTAAAAAGTAGAAAGATTTTAAGCATAAGTCTATAGCTTTATACTTTGTACTTGTAACTTTTAACTTATATATATGGCTACGAAAAAAAAGAAAAAAAATAGCAAAACAGAGGAGTATAAGGTATCTGGTGATCAGATTGTAAAAAAAGTCAAACAGCTGATCAAAGAAGGAAATGCTCGGCGTATTATTATAAAAAACGAGCATGACGAAATAGTAATGGAAATACCGCTTACCATTGGCGCGGTGGGTGCTTTGTTTGCGCCGGTGTTGGCAGCCCTTGGTGCTTTGGCAGCATTGATGACTAACTGCACCATTGTCGTTGAAAAGAAATAAATATTTTTTTAACAAAAGGAAAACCGCCAAGCAGTGTACGACTCATTGTTAAGTCTGGTTGCTGTACACCGCTTGGCGGTTTTTAGTGTGCCTCTTCAGGCAGAGTGCTTACGATCCCTGCGGGATCGTGCGCATCATGGCCCGACGCAGGCGTGTGGCCACCAGCTGGAAGCCCTTGTCATCCCGCACTACCTTGGGAACCCTCTTGGGGTTGGTGATGCGAGACACCAGCGAAGTGGCCATTCGGAATTCATGGCTGTCGTTTGGCAGGGACCTCAGGGAGGCAGTGATGCACGGGAGGCGTCCCTTCAGATGCTGGCTGTGACCAGGTAGGTTTTTCAGTCCGTTGATCACGTGCGCGCCTGAGCTTCTGGCCTCCTTGACCGTATTGGGAGCACCAGCGAGCCCAAGCTCGTTACAGGCCAGAGCGAAGTGTTCTTCCGGAGTGCGCGTCAAGCAGCAGCGGAGGCTGATGATGATTTCATCGTAGGTCTCGCTCATCGCGAGATTTTCAGGGACATCATTCATCATGCTCAGCACCAGCTGTCGAGCCAGTGTGAATTCGGACGAATCGGCTGACAATGCCATCAGGGCACTTGTCATGGATGTCAAACTCTGGGAGGCCTGCCGAAGCGTTCTGGGGAACTTGGACCAAGTGAGGAGGACGCTCCGACCCAGTAGTACCGCTGTGTTGGCAGATCTGGGCGGAACATTGATGCCCAGAGCATTGCAGAGGTCGCTGTAGTAGGCACTGGGGTGCCTGGTTTCTGCTAGGGCATAGTTGGCGGGTTTCGACATGACTAAAGGCCTTTCGAGACAAACATTGGCGGGTTCGTTTGATCCGTGGGGATCAATTCCTCCGTGAAAAAGCGGAAACTCCTCCTTTCTTACCTTATCCTTTAAGGTTTTGGGGCGGGGGTTTTTGATGAACAAGAAAAAAATATTATATACAATTATCTACAAAATGTCAATAGCAACAAAAAAATACACCAGGTATGAAAAAAATATGCTATAATAATGTTATGCGTTTTTTCTATTTTATTTTATATATTGCTATATTTATTTTTCCAATCATGGTTCAAGCTCAAGTGTTAGTTGTGGACACTGATAATGATAGTTTGACTGATGAGCAAGAGCTGAGTATTTATTTTACTGATCCCAAAAATCCCGACACAGATGGTGACGGATATTTAGACGGTGAAGAAATAAAAAATGGTTATTCGCCACTTTTTGCTGACAAAAAAAAATTAATCCAAGTTGATTCAGACAAGGATTACCTTAACGACGCTTGGGAAATTATTTTGGGCACTGGGCTGATGAATCCAGACTCTGATGGTGACAAATTTCTTGATGGCACAGAAGTAGCTGCTGGCTATGATCCGCTGGATCCGCAACTCAACAAACTGCCAAAATTGATAAAAGTAAATTTAGCTAAACAAAATTTAACATACACCTTTGGGGAGAAAACATTGGGCTCGTTTCCTATTTCTTCAGGTGTAAAAAATTTGCCCACACCTAAGGGAAATTTTGCAGTGCTGACCAAGGTGCCAGTCAAACGCTATGTCGGAGCTAATTATAACTATCCCAATACCAAATGGAATTTGTCATTCAAAAATGGCTATTATATCCACGGTGCTTACTGGCACAACAAATTTGGCCAACCCATGAGCCATGGTTGTGTTAATGTGGCTTACGAAAATATGGAACAGCTTTATTGGTGGGCGCAAGTTGGTACGCCAATTGTTATTGAGTAGATTATTTTTTTGTTTTAATTCGAGAAGTTTTAAATATTGGTAATTCAGCTTGTTGGCCCAGAAATTTTCTGGCTATTTTTTTACCACGTGGCGTTAACTTGATGTGGGTAATAAATAATTTGTATTGGGTCTTTTGACCAAAACCCACCAAGTAACCCTGATTGATTAAGCGCTCCAAGCTTTTGGTAATGATATTGGCTTGCAGTTTTGTGCTGGGAGCCTTTTTTTTATTGCTATAATATTGAGCCAGCACATTGCGGCTTAAACGATTTTTAGTATTTTCACCAGTTTGCTTAATAATGTATTTTTGTAAGGGAGAAAGGGGCATAGTCGTAATATATATAAGTATTATGGCACTTCTGCATAATTTAGCAAATAAGTTATAAGGCACATCGAATTATATAAATAGATTTGTAATGTTAATTTAAGTTTTTTATTTTATTATTAAGGTGTTTATTTTTGTGCTAAAATATTTTTTAAAAATAATTTTTTGGCGATTTTGTTAGCATTTACCCTGTGGATAAGTCGGGTGTTTAAGCAATTCTTCACATTTCCCAGAAAATATGCTATATTTCTAGTGGTAATTAATAATTAACCAATAAATAGATGGCCAAGATGACTAAATCACAATTGCTCGAGGCATTAGCCAATAAGAGCGAATTGTCAAAAAAGCAGGCAAAAATTGTTTTGGATGTTCTCGTGGAGTTGGCTTACAAAGAAGTCAAAACCAACGGAGAATTTTCCATGCCTGGTATGGGTAAACTAGTTAAGAAGCATAGAGCAGCCAGACAAGGCAGGAACCCTGCGACCGGCGCTACTATCAGCATTCCAGCTAAGACTGTGGTGAAATTCAGAGTTGCCAAAGCTGCCAAGGATGCAATCTTATAAAGTATTTTGAGACTTATTAAAAAACTCCAGCATTGCTGGGGTTTTTTATTTTAGATAGAGATAGACCATGTTAGTGCCATTGGCTATGGGTATTACTTCATCAGCACTGGCACTAGCTTGCTGGTTGGCAGATTTACTGGAGTGCCAATAGTTGTTTACTACCAGATATAGGCGCTTCACTTGGGCTTTGTCCATGGCTTGGTTGGCTGTTTGGCGACTAGCATCACTTTCAATCATGGTCAAAAATTCTTGATAAATATTGTTGTTACCCAAGGGCATGGAATAGAAAAAATTGTCATTATAATAATTGGCAAAGCCAAGCTCATGGATAGCGGCCGCGCCAACCATTTGATTGGCTAGCACCACATAGGGCTCACCGTGAGCGTCCTCTTCAATATATTGGACAGTTTGTAGATCAGCTGAGGTCACATTAGCGCTTTTGGTGTTTAAATAGCGATCATAGACTGGATAAGAAAAATAAGTACTGACCAAGAGTGCTATGGTGACAATAACTGAAATCCAAATGCCGTTGATTATGGTGGGTTGTTTTTTTATGTAATGATGGAATAAATAATAAAAGCTAGTTAAAAAAATCGGTAAAGCGCACAAAGCAATTAAAAAAAGAATGCGATTGGGGTAGTCGTCTTTTTGGTAAGAAATTTGTAGATTAAAATTAATAAAACTTTTGGTCAAAATATAATTGCTGAGTAAGATGCCCAGCAGGATCAATTGATTTCTAAAAAAAGTAATTTTATGATTGGCTAGTATGAGATAGAGGCCAATAATGGCGACCATAAAGTATATCAAAGACAGATTTTGTCCTATATTGTGTAGCCAGTCAAAAGGAAAGTCGTAATTTTCTACCCAAGTAGCATTCAAATTGGGCCAGGGCCATTTTAAGGGTCGATTGATGATATTATTGGCTGACACACCATTGACCCACTGATAAACTCCTAAGAAAATAGGCAGGGTAATTGCGGAAAAAGAGTAAATAATAATATTGATTACTTTTTTTAAGTTTCTTGATTTTAATAAATAATCAAAAGAGAGAATAAAAGCCATAAAAAATAGAGGAATGCCAGAAATAGGATGAATAGTCATGGTCATGAGGGCTAAAATGAAGCTCAGCCAAAACGGTATTTCGTTTTTTCTAAGTTCCGGAGCAATAAATACCACCAAAACCACAAAAAGAAATGACAAGCTTTGCGGGCTGGTCATAATAAAATAACTAAAGCCAACCAACGAGCTTAGCAGAACACCTAGGTAGCTCATGCGGTAGGACCACTTGAAGCTGTGGCGCAGACCATAAAATATACTACTTGGCCAAAGCAAAGAAAATAACACCGGCAGTAATAGTTTGTTCACCATCAAGACATCGACTTGCCATAGTTTACTAAAAAATAAACTCAAACCATATTGACCGACATAGATATAGAGGCGGGGCTGTATGGTGCCAGTATTTTCAATGATTTTTAAAGTGGCACCATGTATAAAAGAGTCATAGCCATAGCCCAAACGATACAGAATAAGCGTTATACTGCTCAGTAGCAAAAAGTGCGCCACAATCAAATAAATATTTTTGCTACTTTTTTTGTTTAAAATAGTCCAGACCAAGGCCAAATTACTCAGGCCTAGCAAGCACCAGAATTTGAAGCTAACTAGCTCCCAGGGAGAGCGGATGAGCCCGGAGCTGGCCTTGTGAAACAGATAGTAGACCAGCAAAGCATCAATAAGTAAAACCAGACAGGGGAGAAGTAAATTTTTCCAATTATTTGGTTTCCAGTTTTTGAGACTAAAATTTTCTAGAAAATAATGTTCTTTTTTACCAAAAAAGGAAAGCAGTTCAATAACTAGCGGTATAGTAAGTAGAGTCAGTAAAAAAACAGCTAGATTTATTTTGTAAAGATGGTAAGCGATAGTATAGGTGGCGCAAATTACAGCCATGATCAATAGCAGGCCAAAAAGATTTTTTAATCCTTGGTGGACTTGGGGAAAAAATATATCAGCCGCTTTTTTGCTGTTGTACCACAAAAAAATCACTCCTACTATAATTCCCAAAATTGCTGATTTGAATAAAAAAATATTGACCAAAATTAAGATCAACAATAGTATTTGCCAGGCATTGTGTTGTGGTCGGCTGAAGGTAAGCATCTTGGAAATTGATTGGAAATTGACACGCCGCCGCGTCAAGTCTCAATGCTTGACACTTAGGGAAGGATAGCGGCCTATAAAAAAGTTTAATTTTCTTGACAGGTATATTTTAGTCTTTTTTAGCCCTTCTGTAAACCAAGAACTTCTGCTAAAATATAGCTATGAAATTAAGGAAAATTTCCATTGTTTTATTGTTTCGTGGCTTGTGGGTAATTCTGGCTATGGGCTTGATGCTTTTTGTCATTTCCCGCAACATTTATACTGGTCGTCTCTTAGTTTACAAAATTGATTTTGAGGACAATAGCACACCCAATTATCGTGGCTGGTATCCAAGTTCTAGGACTAGCTATGATTTTGACGACCAAAAGCTCTATATCCAAGGTGAGCCCGTCTATCTCAAGGTATATTTGCCAACCAAATTTGACCTTATGTCCATCAAGGGCTCGTGGAGTATGTCTAGCTCTACTGTACGACTTGGTTTGAAACAGGCCGATGATTCTTGGTTTTATAAGGATATGGATCAAAGCGCTTGGTCGGCTAATTTTGATTTACAGCAAGCCAAAATATACCGCAAGCAAATAGAGCTAATGATTTCCATTCCCGATTATAAAGCAGAACAAAATATATATTTGGATAATAATTGGCAGATAGAATTTAAAAAATGAATACCAGAAAAATAATAATCAAAGATTTTTTTAATATAGCGTTTATCACTTGGTTATTGCTAGTGGTTTATGAATTACTAAGCCCCGGAGCAGTACAGCGTTATATAAACCTAGAATTTTATTTTTATTTTTTGTTATTAATTTTTGTGTTTCGGCAAATATTAAAATTTTAATTAATCTTGCGTTTTGTGGTATAATATAAGTATGTATAAAAAGACAAAAGTTGCTTTGAAGAAGCAGAGAAAAACTAAGGGAAAAAAAGTTTCTAACGTGCGTTATCGTTAAAACTAAACATGGAAAAACAAAAACAAAAAATGTACGTGGTGGCCGTCGATATGGGGTATGGCCATCAGCGTGCGGCCTATCCGTTTATAGCTACCAGTCAAAACGGTGTTATTAACGCTAATCATTACGCGGGTATCAGTCGGAGCGAAGAGCACTCTTGGGAGGGTGGTCGTTTTTGGTATGAATTGATTTCTCGTTTTAAAAATATTCCCCTGATTGGTAGTCTTTCCTTCAAGATTATGGATCATTTTCAGGAGATTGATCCTTTTTATCCTAAGCGTGATTTATCAAAGACCTCTCAACAATTGATTTGGTTTTATAAAAAAGTCAAAGATGGTTTAGGTAAAGCATTAATTGATGAGCTGAACAAAAAACCCCTGCCATTTTTGACTACTTTTTTTGTGGCTGCTTATTTTGCGGAATATCATGGTTACAAGGATAAAATATATTTAGCGGTTTGTGATGCTGATGTGGCTCGTGCTTGGGCTCCGGTCAATCCTAGTAAAAGCCGCATAATATATTTAGCGCCAAACAAAAGAGTAAAAAACAGATTGAGACTTTATGGTGTCAGAGAGAGTCATATTTATGTGACTGGTTTTCCTTTGCCCAAGGAAAATATCGGTGGCTACAAATCTAATATTTTAAGACATGATTTGAAAGCTCGACTTTATAATCTTGATCCTAGGGGCGTCTATCGCAAAAAATACGCCAAAGTCATAGAAGACTATTTGTGTCCAGTCAGAGAAATCAAAAAGAAACATCCACTGACTATTACTTTTGCGGTTGGTGGCGCTGGCGCCCAAAGAGATATTGGGGTAATGATACTTCAGCGTCTGAAAAAGCATTTGAAAAAAGGTCAGATCAGGTTAAATTTGGTAGCTGGCGCTCGCAATGATGTTTATTTATATTTTGAAAAGGCCTTGAAATACAACGGTCTTTACAATAACAAAAACGTGCGTATTATTTACGCTGAAGATAAAGTAGAATATTTCAAAATTTTTAATGAAGCTCTACGCACCACTGATGTTTTGTGGACCAAACCATCGGAGCTGACTTTTTATTGTGGCTTGGGTATACCGATCATTATTTCTGAACCAGTGGGCTCCCAAGAGCAGTACAACAGGGAGTGGCTGTTCAATATCGGTGCTGGTATTGATAGTCCCGATCCTCGCTATGTTGATGAGTGGCTGTTTGATTTTTTGGACTCAGGCTGGCTAGCCGAAGCCGCTATGGAGGGCTTTTTGGATGCGCCAAAGCATGGTACCTATAATATTGAAAACATAGTTTTACGCAACAAAATCACGGAAATAGACGAGGTGCATTTGCTCTAAAATATGATTATTGAACAAGCCAAAATTAATTGTTACAAAAGTATTAAGCAGCCCATGCTGCTTAATCTTCATAAAATTAACATTATTATTGGTCAAAACAATTCTGGTAAAAGTAATATTTTGGATGCTATCCAGTTTGCTTTGCAAGCCCCGGGTCAGGCCAGTAATATTTTTTACGAAAAAACTGATTTGGAGCTAAAAGTTTTTTTTAATCCGGATGAGCAAAATAGGTGGCAATTGCCCGAGCCAAGCGGTATTTTTGTCCAAAAAAAAAGTGATCGCGAATTAAAATTTACTAGGCAGACTTTGCCTTACAATAACGCTTTGAGCAAAATACTGAGTCCGCAAGTCAAGAGATTGGATGAGGAGGCCTTTGCTAATTATCGTCAGATTGAGACTGACTACCGCAGTCTACAACACTTCCCTGGTTTCTATATGCGCTTTCAGGAAAATTTGAAAAAACATTTTCCCAAAATTTTGGCCTCACATAATGCCCTGGACATAAATTATGAGAGCGATGGTCTTTATGAGGGGGAAAGGCGAGTGACGATTGATCGCTTGGGTTCTGGTTTTAGGCGGATATTTATCATGTTGCTTTATATTTTTCATCCCAGCTATCAGATAGTGCTGATAGATGAACCAGAAACACATTTGCACCCAGCTTTGCAGGAGCGACTTTTGTGGGCTATGCAAAATAGTGATGCTGGACAAATTATTTTTACCACGCATTCGCCGCTTTTTTTGACACCCATGACTTTGCCACAGGTTGTGCGCACAATCAAAGATGAAAAATCAACCAAAGCTTTTGGCATTTCTCATGTTGGTGGCACTCACGGCTACTATGATCCTCAACGCTTACTGCAAGAACTCAATGCTGACAATTTACAAATGTTTTTTGCGGATGAAGTCGTTATGGTAGAGGGCATGTCTGATAAATTATTATTGCGTGGTTTGATTGATCATTTTTATGAGGGAGACAAAGATATAAAAGTAGTGCAGACTCACGGCAAGGGGAATATGAAAGTTTACATTGATCTTTTGAGAATGTTTGAAATACCTTATCGCATTATCATGGACAGAGATGTTTTCAATCACGATGATTTGTTTGAGTTACTTGCTCACTTGAAAATTCATTTGCCCAAGATGTCTCAAGATGAGCTTATTCAAGAGTTGAAAAAAAGTAATGTTTATATTTTCCCTAATGGCGATCTAGAAGCCAACTATCCAAGAAAATACCAAAAAGATAAAAGTAAATCACTCAATGCTTTGCGAGCTGTCAATAGGATATCTCCAGAAGATTTTCTGTCAAATAGCATGAGTAATTTGCGGGAAATAGTAAATAGTTTGTAAATTAAAAAAAATCTAGCGTGTGGCTAGAAAAAAAGGGAGGGAGGCCAACGGTATTGTCGTCAGCCCCCCTCATACAATGAAGGTTCGAAGGCGTCGTTCAGTTCAGCCCTGCTAAGTTAGCAGTTACGGCTGGTCTCGAGCCATTTGGCGCCTCCCATGTGGGGTGGCAGGTCTCGCGAGGCGTCGCATCGCTACTCAACCGAGTAGGTGTTTGCCTCGCCAGCGCCGAGTTCGTCAGCAGGCGGCTGCGTCGCCGATGTGGGCGTCGCTTCCCGTCGCCGTGGTGGACGTCGTTGACGTCGTCTCCAATACCCCATGGGGGGTGTTCCTGAGCGCCAGCATAAACATCTGTCCTCCTTCTCCCCGCGTATCGCAGGGTTAGTGTGGATATTTGATGTTGACTGTAGGATATCACACTATTAAATATTTGTCAAGGGGTTTAAATAAAATATAATAAATTTTGGCTAAAATTAGCCAAAAAGTAAATATAAAAAATTATGACTTGGTTAATAGTTGCTATAATTGCTTATATAGTCATGGCCGCAGTCAATGTGGCTGACAAATTTGTCTTGGAAAACGTGGTTTCAGGGCCACGCACCTATACTTTTCTGGTTGGCGCTTCTGGTGCGGCTGTGATAGTACTGGCGCCGTGGTTTTTGCAGTGGCCGGGCTTAGGATTATTTTTGTTTGATGTTTTGGTGGGCTCTTTTTTTGCAGCTGGTATATTTTTTCTTTATTCAGCGCTCAAAGGTCATGATGCTTCGCAGATATTTACTTTGGTCGGTGGCACAGTGCCAATCTTTACAGTTATTTTATCAATAATTTTTTTCAAAGAAATATTTACACTTAACCAGTGGCTGGCGATTGTTTATCTGATATTAGGCACTATGATCATCTCGGCTATTTCGCCTCGGCACAGCATCTGGTATGAGGTTAAGCATTTTTTGCATATTGATTTTGATAAGAGGTGGCATAGTATTTTGTTTTCTTTTATCTCGGCTTTATTTTTTGCGCTATTCTGGTTTGGCAGTAAAGTGGCTTACAATGGCCAGGAATTTTTAAGCGCTTTTATTTGGATACGCTTGGGTACTTTTTTTGCAGTATTGTGTTTGTTGTTTAGTCCGCGCAACCGTCAGGGTATATTAGCCGATCTTAAAAAGTCAAAAGGCAAGAAGCAGAACAAATTTATTTTTCTTGGTACCCAAGTTGGCGGCGCTATTGGTTCGGTCTTACAGAACTATGCTGTGGCTTTGGGCTCAGTGGCTTTGGTTACTTCCTTGCAAGGTCTGCAATATGGTTTGATTTTGGCTTTTACTTATTTTATAACTATTTTTTATCCCAAAATTATCAAAGAAAAGCGTTCCAGGAAAATTATGGCTTACAAAATTGTGGCCGCAGTGCTGGTAGCTATGGGCTTATTTTATATGTCTCAATAAATTATGCGTCGAGTTTCCAAAAAAATTAAAATAATTATTTGGGTTTTGTTTCTGGCCTGGTTTTTTTGGTGGCTAAAATTTGCTAATCATTACCCAAGCAAAATTACACTTGAAGCCAAGCCGGATTTTTGGGGTGTCACTTATTCTTCCAAGCTGGCGGTCAACCTGGGCTTGGATTGGGGTGATACATTTATCCACATCATTGATGATTTGGGAGTAAAAAATGTTAGGATGCCTATTTACTGGGACTGGATTGAAAATGAAAAAAATGAATATGATTTTTATGCTTTTGACTACCTGCTGGATCAGGGCCAGCAGAGGAATGTTGATTTTGTGGCCAACATTGGTTGGCGACTCCCGCGTTGGCCAGAGTGTCATTCACCAGCTTGGCTGGATAAAAATGATGAAGCAGTCAGAAAAGCGGAAATTTTAAAAATGTTGAAAGTTGTCGTGGAGCGTTATAAGGATAGACCAGAAATTGTTGCTTGGCAGGTTGAGAACGAACCGCTTTTTGATTGGTTTGGCGAATGTCCCCAAGGCGACAAGGAATTTTTGGAACAAGAGGTGGCTTTGGTAAAAAGTTTGGATAGTAGTAGGCCAATAATAATTTCGGCTTCTGGCGAGTTGAGTACTTGGCGTCAAGAGGCCAAAATTGGCGATATGTTTGGTACGACTATGTATCGGGTAGTGTGGAATAATTGGTTTGGTTATTTTCGCTATCCCTGGCCAGCTTGGTTTTATGGATTCAAAGCTAATTTAGTTGGCTTGCCAAAGCAAAAGGTGATAATCAGTGAATTGCAGGCCGAGCCCTGGGTGCCACACGGATCCCTTGTTACTTTAAAAAATAAAGAAATACAAAAATCATTGTCAATCAAACAATTGTCGGCTAATTTACAGTATGCTATAGATACTGACCTTAATCAGGCCTATTTATGGGGAGTGGAATATTGGTATGCCAAATATCAGCAAGGCGACCATAGTTATTGGGATTTTATGAAGCAAATTTTGAAAAATGCTCGTTATGAACGTTAGCTATTTACATTAATAAAATATTGTGTCCTAATATAATAAATCCTCAAGGTGAGGATTTATTTGTTTTTTTGAGACTATTTTGTTATAATTACGGCAATATTAATTTAAATCTAGTGAATAGAGCAATAAAATTATTTATTTGGCTAGTTGTTGTTAGTGTTGCTATACCAACAGCAGCTTTTCGTCAGGACTATACCCCAACTGACCCCTATCTTTTGCAACAGAGTTATTTGCGGGCTATCAATACTCAAAGTTCCTGGTCTTATCAATCCAAAGAAAACAAAGAAGTGATTGTGGCTGTTTTGGATTCTGGCATTGATATTAGTCACCCAGACTTGATTAATAATATTTGGATTAATAGCGATGAAATTCCTGGTGACGGACTGGATAATGATGGTAATAGTTACATTGATGATATTAATGGTTGGGATTTTGTGGACAGCGACAATGAACCAACACCAGTTTTGATTGAGGGCTATGATTATACAGCGGTAAATCACGGCACAGTAATTGCTGGCATTATTGCTGCCTCAGCCAATGATGAAGGTATTGTGGGCATCAACCCCAGAGTAAAAATAATGGATTTGAGAATTTTGGATGCCAAGGGTACGGGTAATACCTTGGTTTTGTCGCAAGCTATTGATTATGCTGTAGAAAATGGCGCTTCAATTATCAATCTTAGCTTAGTAGGCAAGTCTATCGATGAGTCATTAAAAAAATCCATCACCAATGCCTATAACAGTGGTGTGATGATTGTGGCTGCCTCAGGTAACGAGAGTAAGAGTGGTATTGACTTGGACACTGAACCAGCTTATCCGGTTTGTGATTTTGACAATGTCAACAGAGTATTGGGTGTGGCCGCTGTGGATAGTCAAAATAAATTATCGGTTTTTTCCAACTATGGTGAAAAATGTATAGACATATCAGCACCGGGTGTAAATATTTATTCTACGGTCTATCATGATTTGACAGATATTAATTTCAGTAGTTATTATCGTGGCGGTTGGTCTGGCACTTCGGTGGCCGCTCCCATGGTCAGTGGCGCACTGTCTTTGATCAAAATGAATTATCCTAATTTGCGTCCGGCCGACATATATTCAATTCTATTATCTAGCTCAGATAGTTTGCAAGCGGCCAGTCCCTTGATATACAAAAAATTAGGCAAAGGACTGCTCAATATCGGAGCGGCTTTAGATGCGGCTGATAAATATTATAATCAAACTATAAAATTAGTTTTGGCACCACAAGCAAATTTAAGCCCAGAAATTTTGATCATGAATGATAAAGGCAATTTATTGTCTTCGTTTTTGGCTTATGACAAAAAATTTAAAGGCGGAGTCAATATTGCAACTGGCGATTTAGACAACAATGGTTCTTATGAAATAGTGACCGCGCCATTATCAAAAGGCGGACCGCATGTCAGGATTTTTTCCAATCAAGGATCACTGCTTAATGAATTTTTTGCTTATGACGCCAAGTATTCAGGGGGAGTCAATTTGGCTTTGGGTGATTTGTATGGTGATAAAAATAAACAAATAGTTACAGCACCAGTGACTGGTGGTTCAGAAATAAAAGTTTTTAATGCTAACGACGCATTATTGCGCAGTTTTTTGGCTTATGATGCCAAGTTCAAAGGCGGCGTCAATATAGCTGTCGGTGATGTTGATAATGACGGCAAGGCGGAAATCATCACTGCTCCGGCCGCTAGTGGCGGTCCGCATATCAAAGTATTCAACAGCGAAGGATTGCTTTTGTATCAATTTTTTGCCTATGATAAAAAAATGACCAAAGGAGTTTGGTTGACGGTCGGTGATGTTGATTTTGATGGTTGGCAAGATATTATAGTTGTGCCAGCCAAAAACAGCGCGCCACAAGTAAAAGCTTTTAATTTCAATGGCACGCCACTTTATGATTTTATGGCCTATAGTCAGTATTTGACTACTGGCATTAGGTTACAAGCTCGCGACTTGTCTGGCGACGCCTGGCCAGAAATATTGGCTTTGCCCAACAAAGGATCATCGGCTTTACTGCGAATATACGATTACAATGGTTTGGAAAAAGATAATGTGTATTTGCGAAATCCACAGGACAAAAATGGCTATAATGTTGATATTTTAGTTGATTAAATTATGAATATTTCTGTTGTTATTCCAGCTTTCAATGAGAGCACGGTGATTGCTGAGACCATAAAAAAAATAAAAAAATATTTTAAAATAAATAATATTGTCGGTGAGATAATTGTAGTAGACGATTGTTCCACAGATAATACTTTGGCAATTTTAAAAAATATTAGCGATATCAAAGTTCTTAAAAATTTGAAAAATCATGGTAAAGGTTATTCAGTGCGCAAAGGAGTTTTAGTAGCCAGTCAAGATTGGATTTTGTTCATGGACGCTGATAATTCTACTGATATTTCCGAGCTGGATAAATTTAGGAAATATTTAGCTGATTATGATGCCTTGATTGCCTCACGCGCTTTGGTAGAATCAAATGTTGTTGTGAAACAAAATATTATTAAAGTAACCTTAGGACGAGCTGGCAACTTGATAATTCGTTTGCTTATCGATCCTCGCATCAAAGATACTCAGTGTGGCTTTAAATTGTTTAATAAAAAAGTACAAGCACTTTTTAATAAAATAACAATTAAGGGATTTGGTTTTGACTTTGAACTGGTGTGGTTAATTAAAAAAAATAATTTGCGTATCAAGGAAGTGCCGGTGACTTGGGTCAATAATTTTACTTCTAGTGTCAAATGGTGGCATTATCCCAAAGTATTGCTTGAAGTGTTGGCCGTAAGAATTAATAATTTATTAGGAAAGTATAAATAAGTTAAAAGTAGCAAGTTTCAAGTTAAAAGGTCAAATACACATCATGAGTAATAAAGGTAAAAGATTTGAAGATATTATTGCCTGGCAAAAAAGTCAATTACTAGCCAGGAATATTTACAGACTATTTAGAAATTGTAAGGACTATTCTTTTAGAGACCAAATTTGTAGAGCGGCAATATCTATAAGTAATAATATAGCAGAGGGTTATGAAAAAGGGACTAATAAAGATTATGCTAAATTTTTATTTATAGCTAAGGGTTCATGTGGCGAGGTGAGGTCTATGATTTATTTGGCTAAAGATTTAAAATATATTTCTGAAAAAAATTTTTACATAGTTTATGAACAATCAGTGGAGGTGTCAAAAATAATATATGGTATTATAAAATATATTAATAAAAAATAAACTTTTTTAACTTTACCGCCCACCCTCCAGAGGAGGACAAGAAGGGCGGTCGCCCTATGGGCGAAACTTTTAACTTTTAACTTTAAACTGTAATATGTCCACAAAAATTTTAATGGAAAATAAAAATGTTTTAGTGCTGGGGGGGGCTGGTTTCATTGGTTCGCATCTTTGTGAGGAGCTGGTCAAAAAAGGAGACAATGTAATTTGCGTTGATAATTTTGTATCTAGCGATGTTGAAAATATTCGAACACTACTTGAATACCCAAACTTTGAATTTGTTCGCCACAATATTACCAAACACATTGACTATGAAGAATTGCCAGAGCTCAAGCGTTTCAAAGTTGATATTCAAGGTTTTCAAGAAATTTATAACTTAGCTTGTCCAACGGCGCCCAAAGATTTTCTTAAGTTTCCGGTACAGACTACTACCGCCAATTCAGTTGGTGTGATCAAGAGTTTGGAATTAGCCAAAAGACACAAGGCCAAGTATTTGCTGGCCTCATCTTCGGCGGTTTATGGACAGCCACCAGTCAACAGCGAGCCAGTGCCCGAGGACTACATTGGCTTGTTGGATTTCTTGGGACCACGCGCTTGTTACAATGAGGGCAAAAGATTTGCCGAAATGGCCACAATTGTTTATCGGGATAATTGTAAGGTGGACGCCAAAATTGCTAGAATTTTTAGCACCTATGGTCCGAAAATGTTGTTACACAGCGGTCGGCAGGTGGCTGATTTTATCCGTCAAGCAGTGGCCAATCAAGATGTTACCATTGCTGGTAGTAAAGACCTGACTATGACTTTTTGCTATGTCAAAGATATTGTTGACGGCCTGATTAATTTGATGGCCTCAGAAATTACTAAGCCAGTCAATATGGGTAGTGAAAAGCCCTATACCCTGACCCAAGTGGCTGAAAAGATAATTAAATTCACCAATTCCACTTCCAAGATTAACTACGGTGATCAATATGCCCACTCTAATCAGCCGACTATTCCGGATATTACTTTTGCTAAAAATGAATTAAATTGGTTTCCCTTGGTTGATCTTGATGAAGGACTAAAACTAGCCATTGATTATTACCGAGCCATATCTGTATTGCACGAGACAATTCAGGGTCAGGCCTACTCTGATACTGAGGAATAAAATAAATAAATTTAAAAAATCTGATTTTGTTTGCTAAAAAATATGAATGTTTTTGTAGTAATCCCCAGCTGGAACGAAGCCAAAAATATTGGTGCTGTTTTAGAATCATTGAAAAAATATGATTATCAAATAGTAGTAGTGGATGATGGGTCAGCTGATCAAACTGCTCAAATAGCTCGAGACATGGGTGTGACGGTATTGCAACACGAAATAAATCGTGGTCAAGGGGCGGCATTATACACTGGCACTTTGTATGCCCTGAAGCAGGGAGCTGACATAATAGTTCATTTTGATTCTGACGGACAGCTTTTAGCCGAAGAAATAGCCAAGGTCATCGCGCCTATTATTAGCAATCAAGCGGATATTGTTTTTGGCTCCAAATTTTTGCAAAATAATAAAATTCCTTGGCAAAAAAAATACCTAATTATTAAACCAGCTATCTGGCTTAATAATTTTTTAACCGGCTTGAAATTATCGGATGTGCACAATGGCTTTCGGGCTTTAAATAGACTGGCCGCGGAAAAAATTACCATCAAGCAAGACGCCATGGCTCACGCCACTGAAATAGTAGCCCAGACCAAGAAATTAAAATTGCGTTATCAAGAAGTGCCAGTGGCTGTAATTTATCACAGATTTGGTCAAGGTTTTGGTGGCGGTTTAAAAATATTAGTTGATTGGTTTACAAAAAAATAATATGTTGATTTTACAAATTGTCGTTTCTATTTTTGTGGCTAGCAATATTTGGCGGATTGTCAGTCAGTTAAAATCTCAAAAGATTAACGCCTCTAGTTTTGGTTGGTGGCTAATATTGTGGCTAATAGTCTTGGTGGTATTTTGGGTGCCTGATAGCACGGGCTATTTAGCGCAACTCTTGGGTATTACACGCGGAGCTGACCTGATGATTTATGCTTCAGTTTTATTGATATTTTATTTGCTGTTCAAAATATTTATACGCTTAAATAAAACAGATGAAGCTATCACCAAAATAGTTAGACAAAGAGCTTTGGAAGATAAAAATATTAATGAGCAAAAATAAAGTAGTTTTAATTATCGCCAGTTTTAACGGTCAAAAGTATTGGCCGGATTTGTTGCCGGCTTTGGCCGATGAGCACTATGCTGACTTTGATTTGGAAATTGTGGTAGTTGACAACAATTCTAGTGATAATAGCGCTGAGTATATTCAAAATAATTTTCTCGATTTCAAGCTAATAAAATTATCAAAAAATGAAGGATTTGTCGGCGCTAATAACGCTGGCTATTTTTATGCCAAAGAAGTAAACGCCAAATATATTTATTTATTAAACCAAGATACAGTCATTACCAATAATTTCTTACAGCCACTTTATGATTTTGCTGAAAAGAATAAATTTGGCAGTCTGCAATCCAAAATTAATCTCTGGCCACAGAAAGACAAGCTCAACACTTTGGGCAATCAAATACATTTTTTGGGTTTTGGCTATGGATTGAAGAGTGGACAACAGGATTTACAGCACTATAGTATTAGAAAAATTAACTACTGTTCTGGTGCTGGGGTTTTTATCAACATGTCGGCCCTAGAGAAAGTGGGTTATTTGTTTGATGACACTATGTTTGTTTATTTGGAAGATCTGGATTTGGGTTGGTCCTTGCAATTATTGGGTTATGACAATTATCTAGTGCCCGCTAGCCAGATTTATCACAAATATGAATTTAAGCGGAGCATGCAGTCAGTGAATTGGTTTGAACGCAATCGCTTGTGGGTCATGCTCAAAAATTATCATATTTTGACTTTGATTTTTATTTCCCCAGCTTGGCTAGTGATGGAAATCGGACAATTATTTTTTGCTTGGAAAAACCAATATTTAATAAAAAAAATTAAGGCCTATGGTTTTATTTTTTCATTTAATCAGTGGCAAAAATTACTATACTATAGGGGCTTGATACAGAAGAATAGACAACGTAGTGATAGGCAAGTAGTGGGCAATTTTTCGGGTAAAATTATGTTTCAGCCCTTAAATAGTCCGGCCTTGCAGATGGCCAATTTTTTCTTTAATATATACTGGAATTTAATTAAATTAATTATAATTTGGTAATGATTCCAGTTAGAAATTCATAAAATAATGTTTAGTAATATGTGTAAAAAATATTTAGTAAAATTTTACCTTGGTAGTCAAAGATTTAATTATTTAAATTTCTAACTGGATGAAAATCGCTGTCGTTTGTTCAACTTTTCCGCCATATAGAGGAGGCATGGGTAACGTCGCCTATTATAATGCTTGGTATTTGGCTACTCAGGGTCATCAAGTGACGGTGTTCACGCCATTTTATAAGCGCCTCAAAAATGTTAAAGATGAATATCCATTTAGGGTGGTGCGTCTTTATCCGTGGTTCAAATATGGTAATTCGGGATTTTTACCACAATTGATTTGGAAACTATGGAAGTTTGACATTATTCATTTGCATTATCCATTTTTTGGTGGGGCGGAAATTATATATTTTTTGGATAAAATTAAAGATATAAAATTGGTTATTACTTATCATATGGATGTGGTGGGTACTGGCATTTTGTCCAGTTTTTTTCGCTGGCATACGGAGCATGTTTTGCCACGCATCATTGATCGGGCTGATAAGGTTTTGGTTACTTCTTGGGACTATGCCAGAAGTTCAGCTTTGCGAGATTGGATTGAAGCCGAGCCGGAAAAGTTTGTAGAATTACCGATTGGCGTAAATCATTTGCTTTTCAAACCGCGTTTTAGGGACAAAGTATTGACCGAGCGCTACGATCTTTATGACAAACAAGTAGTTCTTTTTGTGGGTGCCCTGGATCGGCCACATTATTTCAAAGGGGTTAATATTTTGATCCAAGCAATTTTTAAAATAAATGATAGTGATGATTTTCGAGTTTTGATTGTTGGTGGTGGCGATATGCTGGACAGCTACAAAAGTTTAGCCGACAATTTGGGCTTGAGCAAAAAAATTATTTTTACGGGTTTAGTCGATGATCAAGAATTATTAAAGTATTATAGCTTGGCTGATATGCTAGTTTTTCCCTCTATTGACCGTTCGGAAGCTTTTGGCATTGTGGCTCTTGAAGCCATGGCTTGTGGCTTACCAGTCATTGCTTCGGATTTGGCTGGTGTCCGGTCAGTGGTAAGCAAAAAAGAAACTGGCTTGTTGGTCAAACCGGGCAGTGTGCAAAATCTGACTGATATGATCCACACTTTGTTGAAAAATTCCAAGCTAGCCAGAACCTTGGGTCAAGCTGGTCGACAAAAAGTTTTGGATAATTATACTTGGGAGATAGTAGGCAAAAAATTAAATGAAATTATAAATAATTTGAACTGATGAATCCAGTTAGAAATTCACAAAATAACGTTTAGTAATATGTGTAAAAAATATTTGTTAAAATTTTACTTTGCTTACCAAAGATTTAATTATCTAAATTTCTATACACCAAGGATGAATCCAGTTAGAAATTCACGAATAATATTTATAGTATATAGTATGGGTTATTTATTAAAATTTTACTTTGGTTACCAAAGATTTAATTATCTAAATTTCTAACTGGATGAAATTCGCGATTATTAGCAATTTGTATCCGCCGCTTATTCGTGGCGGAGCTGAAATAATAGCTGCTCAAGAAGCTAAGGGTTTGAAAAATGCCTGGCAACATGTTTTTGTTGTTAGCACCAAACCGCGGAGCATTAAGGTAAATGATCAAACTATTCGCGCCGATAATCATAATTTTTGGTTGGAGGAAGAGGATGGTGTGGCTGTCTATCGTTTTGTGCCAATCAATATTTATTATTACATCAATGACTTTTTACACGCCGCTCCTTGGCGCTTAATTTGGCATATTATTGACACGTTTAATATTTTTTCTTATTGGCAAGTCAAGAAGATTTTGATCAAAGAAAAACCAGATGTAGTCATTACGCACAATTTGATGGGTTTGGGTTTTTTGATTCCCTGGTTGATACGCCGTTTGGGTATCAAGCATATTCACACAGTGCATGATGTGCAATTAGTCACTCCTTCAGGGCTGATCATCAAAGGCCAAGAAAATAATTGGCAACACCGTTTTTTTCAATATCTTGGCTACCCTTGGGTCATGAAGAAATTATTTGCTTCGCCGGATTTTGTCATATCACCTTCCCAATATTTATTGGATTTTTATACTAAGCACGGTTTTTTCCCACAGTCCCAAAAAAAAGTTATTTACAATCCAGCCGATGAAGCGCCCAAGCTCAAAAAAATAATTAGTGAAAAGTTAGAATTAGTTTATTTAGGACAGATACACGAAGCCAAGGGCGTGGTGCAATTGATAAAATTATTTAGTCAGTTACCGCTCCAGCACGCGCGTTTGCATATCATTGGTGGTGGGCCCGATGCCAAAAAAGCCAAAGTAGCCGCCAACAACGATCAGCGGATTATTTTTCATGGCTGGCTCAATCACGCCAAACTTTGGCCGCTATTGAGTAGGATGGACGCTTTGGTTTTTCCTTCACTGTGTTATGAAAATTCGCCAACAGTAATTTATGAAGCACTGGCCTTGGGCTTGCCAGTAGTTTGCGCTGACATCGGCGGAGCAGGCGAATTAATCAAAGATGATTACAATGGCTGGAAGTTTCCGGCTGGTGATGGTTTAGCTTTGCAGAAAATTATTTCTCATCTTTATGCCCATCGTGATATTTTGTCAAAGTTAAAAGATAATTGTCAGGCCAGTGTGGCAGATTTTACTTTGGCCAATTATTGTCAGAAAATTATTGCTTTAGTCAATGAAGAAAAAAATTAATTACAAATTAGCTGGTCTTATTATTTCTCTTGGGGCTTTTATTTTTTACGCTGGAACGATTTTGTTTTTGTGGTGGCCACAATGGCAAAATGCTAGGCACTTGGCTTTTAATTGGCCTGATGCCAATGCCAATTTTTGGGCTGTCTCCACAATTGTTGACAACTTTAGTATTGGCGAGTTTGATCTGCTCAATATCCCCAGTAATAATTTATTACATACTCGTAGTCAAAATGTGATTGACAATGTAACTCTGCCCATGACTTTTTTGCCCAGCTTATTTGTTTTAGCTATTCCGGCTTGGTTTTTTGGTCAATTTGCTTCTATGCTCTTGGTAGCCCTACTTTCAGCTGGGTTTTTGTATATTTTTCATTTATTAATTTAAAATTATTTAAGGATGAAAAATTTGGCCTAATTAGTACGATATTATTAGCTACTTTAGCACCTTGGTTTTATTTTGCTAGTCAGCCCTTATTGCCTAATATTATTGTGATATTTTTGGCCTCTTTAGCAATTTATTCTTTTTTGGATTACAAATTTTTGGCCGGTAGTTTATTTTTGGCCTTAGCCATTGTTTGTCGACCGCCAGAAATCATCTGGTTGTTACCGATTTTATTTTTATTTTTTTATTTTTGGCGACCAAAAGTCGGGAAAATAAGTACTATAAGCAGTTTTATAATTTTCGTGGCCATTGCGCTTTGGGCCTTGTATCTTAATAAGCAAGTTTTTGGTGGTTATTTAATGACTGGTTATTCCAACTTGCAGGGCAATAGTCTGCCTAGTGAAGTTAGTGCCTCAAACAGCAACATTATTTCCTGGCTATTTCCCTTTGGTCTAAACATAATACTTGCCCTAAAAAATTATATAAAATATTTTTGCTTATTGATTTGGCCCTATAGTATTTTTATCCTCTTGGGCGCTGGGGCAATACTGCGTGACAAAAAAAATAAGACAGAAAGAAAATATTTGTTGTCCTATGCGATTGTCAGCGCCTTGCTAGTTTTGTATTATGGTTCTTGGAATTTTGCCGATCCTTTGGTCAAAAATTTAAACACTATCAGTATTTCTTATGTGCGTTATTTTCTGCCAATATTTATTATGTCCGTTCCGCTTATAGTATTAGGAATAAATTTTTTATTAAATAAAATAAAAAACAAAAATTTTTGGCAAGTGCTCATTGTCTGTATTTTAATTTTGTTTTCTTTTTACCAAGTTTATTTTACAAAGAATGACGGCTGGCTGGCACAGAGTCAATATGTGCGTGACTATTATCAAGAGTGGCAAATGATCAAAAAAATAGCTCCAGCCAAATCAGTCATTATTTCTGAACGGAGTGATAAATACTTGTATCCCTACTATAGAGTCGTGGTATCGCAGGGTGATTTGCCTTTATGGCCGAGGATCAAGGCAATTTATGGCAGTGTGGATATTTATTATTACTCCAGCAATGATGCGGAGCAAATTATGGCTACCAAAAAAATAATGGCTCAAAGCAATCTTGATTTGTCTGAGCCAATTGTCATTAGTGATAATTTGAATTTATATAAAGTTTACCCCGTTAAATAAATTTAATTTTCGGGGCATGAGCATTGGATAAAAGCATATAAAAATTAAAATAAATTTATTAGTTGTTAATAATTAAATTTAAGATTTTAAATTAAAAATTTAAAATCTTATTTAACGGGGTGAATATGGACTGCATTTTTTGTAAAATTATAAAAAAAGAAATTCCAGCTAAAATTATTTTTGAAAACGAAAAATATTTATCTTTTTTAGACATTACTCCCAACACCATTGGTCATGCCTTGGTAATCCCCAAAAAACATATAAATAATTTTGTGGAGCAGAGTAGTGAAGAGGCAGCCGAACACATCAAGGTGGTACACCAAATTGCCGGTCAACTTCAAAATATTTTGGGAGCTGATGGTTTCAATATCACAATCAATAACGGCCAAGCCGCTGGGCAGATAATAAATCATGTACACTGGCACATTATCCCTCGCTATGAAAATGATGGTTTGTTGCACTTTGCTCACAGCGAAGAAGCCAAAAGTAAATTAGATGAAACATTAAAAAAAATAAATGCCCAAATTAAATAACAAACAAAAGCTTTTAGATATAATAGAAAATATCAGGATTTCTTTGGCTCAGCATAATGGCGGTTTGCAATTAGTAGATTATGATCAAAAAAAGGGGATTGTCACCATTTCTTTGCAAGGCGCTTGCGCTCATTGCCAGCTGTCTGACATTACGGTCAAATTTTTGGTTGAGCATGAGATCAGGAGCAAGCTACCTAGTGTCAAACAAATAAAAGTAGTTTAAATTTGCTTTATTTTCTTAATTATATTCTAATAAAGCCATATTTTTACAATAATTGTTAATTCTGGTAAAATAAGCAGTATGTTTCGATCACTGTGGATGAAAATCAAGGTTATCTATAAGGATCGCTGGTCATTTTGGCTGACCAACGCTTCTATTTTGTTTACAGTAGGAGTATGGTTTTTGTATTTTACTACCAAGATAGTTTTAAGCCCCATAGCTTCTTTACATTACAATATTTATTCGGGCATTGACTTGTTGGGTGATTGGCGTTGGTTAATTTATTTGCCAGTTATTATGTTGGTATTAAGTATTATTAATTTTATTATTGCTACTCTTATTTTTACCAAAAAGCCAGTTTTTAGTCATTTGATTTTGACTTATGTATTGTGTTCCAATATTATGTTTTTTACTTACTTTTTTTATATTTTAAAATACAACCTCAATGCCTGAGCAAGAAATAATTAAAATTTTTTCCTTAACTACTGTGTCTTTTATTTTGGCAATTTTATTGACGCCAGTTTGGACCAACATCATGTATAAGTACAAGCTGGGCAAAAGTATTCGTGATGATGGAACTACACCAATTTTTTCCAGTCTGCACAAAGCCAAATCCGGCACACCTACTATGGGCGGTGTTTTGATTTGGTTCACGGTCTTGCTTTTGGGACTTTTGTTTTTGCTAATTGCCACTTGGTGGCCAGATTCAATCTTGGCTAAATTAAATTTTATTAATCGCCGAGAAACCTATTTGCCACTAGGAGCACTGGTGGCTTCGGCCTTGGTAGGTTTACTTGATGATTGGTTTAATATCAAACGCCAAGGTGGCGGTAAGGGTGGTGGCTTAACCATCAAACATCGTTTGTTGATGTATACGGCTATTGCCATTTTTGGCGCCTGGTGGTTTTATTTCAAACTGGATTGGGATGTGGTGCGCATTCCTTTTGTTGGCTTATATAATTTTGGTTGGTGGTTTATTCCTTTTTTTATTTTTATTTTGGTGGCCACGTCTTTTTCCGTCAACGCTACTGATGGTCTCGATGGTTTGGCTGGGGGATTATCACTAGCTTCTTTTGGCGCTTTTGCCACCATTGCTTTTGTACAGGGTAATTATAATTTGGCAGCTTTTTGTGGGGTCATTGTTGGTGCTTTGATTTCATTTTTGTGGTTCAACATAAATCCAGCCAGATTTTTCATGGGTGATTCTGGCGCTATGTCTTTGGGGATTGTTTTGGGTATTGTCGCCATGTTGACCGGTTATCCCTTACTTTTGCCAATCATTGGCTTTTTGTTTCTACTGGAGTCATTGTCAGTAATTATCCAGCTTTTATCCAAAAAATTTCGTAAAAAGAAAGTATTTTTGTCAGCGCCCTTGCATCATCACTTTGAGGCCAAGGGCTGGCCGGAGACCAAAATCGTTATGCGTTTCTGGCTTTTGTCTGGTATCTTTGCGGTTTTGGGTTTGATCATTGCCATTATTGATTTGCGTTTATGGTAGATTATCGCCACAAAAAAGTATTAGTCATGGGTCTGGGCTTGCATGGCGGTGGCTTGGCAGTGGTGCAGTGGCTGTTGAAGCGGGGGGCTTCTGTCACTGTGACAGATACCAAAAATGCCAAAGCTTTGCAAACAACTTTGGATAAAATAAAAAAATTGCCTGGTAGTAAAAACATAAAATATACTTTGGGGGCGCATGATAAAAAAGATTTTCAAAATCAGGATTTGATTATTCAAAATCCCGGAGTGCCTCAAGAGTCGCCGTATTTAAAAATTGCGAAATATAACAACATACCTATTGTCAATGAGGCGGTGTTGTTTTTTAGGGCTTACCAAAGCCCGATTATTGGGGTGACTGGCACTAGGGGCAAATCAACTACAGCTTCGGTTCTTAGTGCTATTGTAAAAAAACAATATAAAAACAGTGTTTTGGCTGGTAATATTGCCACCACGGCCATGATGTCAATAGTGGATAAGTTGCCAAAAAATAGCTATCCGGTGCTGGAATTGTCTAGTTGGCAGTTGGAGGGTTTGGACCAGTATCACATCTCACCGCAGGTGGCTGTAGTGACCAATGTCATGGTTGACCACTTAAACCGTTACCGTTCTTTTGCGGCTTACAAAAATGCTAAATATTTTATTTGTAAACACCAAAAAGCTAGTGACCTAGTGGTGCTCAACGCTGATAATATTCACACCAAATCTTTTGCCAAAAAAGTTAAATCAAAAGTTTATTATTTTTCTTTGCAAAAAAAAGTTAAAGGAGTTTATTCGCAAGGCAATAATATTTATTTTTTTGATGGCCGAAAAAATGAGTTGGTGATGGATACTTCCAAAATAAAAATACTTGGTCAGCATAATTTAGCCAATATTTTAGCGGCTATCTGCGTGGCCAAGACCTTGGGCATTGCCAACCCAAAGATTGCACTAGCCGTTAATAATTTTCGAGGTATAGAATATAGGATGCAACTGATTAGGCAATTGGCTGGAATAAAAATTTATAATGATTCTACTTCCACCACACCTGATGCGACTATTGCCGCCATCAAGGCCTTGGGTCATGAAAAAATAGTTTTGATTGCTGGCGGCGTGGACAAAGTTTTGGATTTTAAAATATTAGCCAAAACAATCAAAAAGCAAGTTAGCGAAGTAGTGTTGCTTGAGGGCAGTGCCAGCGATAAAATATTGCGTGAGTTAGCTAAAATAAATTATCCCCAAAAACAAATTCACTCTAATATTAATAATTTAAACAAAGCTTGGACATTGGCTCTTAATCAAGCCAAGAAAATCAAAGCCACAGCTATTTTGTTTTCACCGGCTGGAGCTAGCTTCAATATGTTTGACAATGAATTTGATCGCGCCAGGCAATTTAGTAAATTAGTGAGTAAAATCAATGGTCAGAAGAGCAAGATTTAATTTAATTTATTGGCTCTTGGAGCCGCTTTATGCCAAGCGGGGAGCCGGTCATCAGCCCGATACCATTTTGTTAATGGCGGTTGGTGTTTTGTTATTTTTAGGACTTTTATTTTTGTCTTCCGCTTCAGCTACTTTGTCATTTTATCGCTATCATGATACTTACCGCTTGGTCAAACAGCAATTATTGCATGGTATCTTGCCGGGTTTATTTTTATTTTACATTGCTTTGCGCACGGATTATTTTAAACTGCAAAAATTTTCTAAATTTTTTCTTATTTTATGTTTTATTTTGTTGGGTTTAGTGTTTGTGACTAGTTTTAGTAATCAATATGGTTCGGCGCAATCTTGGATTGTCTGGAATGGTCTATCTTTCCAGCCCAGTGAATTAGTAAAATTATTTTATATTGCCTATTTAGCGGCTTGGCTTAGTGGCCGTTATAATGAAATCAATACTTGGTCTCGAGGCACCATTCCTTTTTTAATTATTTTGGGCATTATTAGTTTACTGCTTATCAAACAACCAGATTTTGGCACTTTGTTTATTATTTTGTGCATTGCTTTGAGTATGTTTTTTGTGGCTGGCGCTTCTTTAAAACATTTGGTTTATATAATTTCCACTGGCCTAGTAGCTTTTTTTGTGTTAATAAAAGCCGCTCCCTATCGCATGAACCGCTTTATTGCTTGGTGGAATCCAGACATAGATCCCAGAGGTATTGGCTGGCAACTAAAGCAATCTTTGATTGCTATTGGCTCGGGTGGCTGGCTAGGAGTGGGTTTGGGCAACTCCAAGCAAAAATCCTATGTGCCCATGCCGGCCAATGATTCTATTTTTGCTATTATGTCCGAAGAGGTTGGCTTGATTTTTTCTCTGGGTATCATATTTTTGTTTTTGATAGTTTTGTGGCGTGGATTGCTTATTGCCAAAAACGCTCCGGATAATTATGCTCGTTTTTTGGCAGTAGGCATTGTGGTGTGGCTGACCGCTCAGGTTTTTGTCAACATTGCTGGACTTTTGCAAATCATGCCTTTGACTGGCGTGCCTTTGCCATTTATTTCATTGGGTGGGTCCAATTTGATGGTCAGCTTGATAGCTATCGGTATTTTGGCTAATATATCAAAATACACAACCCGCTAAATATATGAGTGATAAGAAGCCAAAAATATTATTAGTCGGTGGAGGGACGCTGGGCTCAGTCAGTCCGCTTTTGGCTGTGGCTTTAGAATTTCCAGCTGAGTATTTGTTTGTCTGTAGTCCCCATGGTCCAGAAAGAAAATTGATAGAAGCCAATAACATTCCACTAGTGACTCTCCGCGCCGGCAAGTGGCGACGCTATTTTTCTTGGCAAAATCTAGCTGATATTTTTTGGTTTAAAATAAGTTTTTGGCGCAGTTTGGGTATTATTAGAAAGTTTAAACCAGACTTAATATTGACGGCTGGTAGTTTTGTGGCTGTGCCTGTGGCTTTTAGCGGTTGGTTTTGTCGCGTGCCAGTGGTTGTACATCAGCAAGATATTTTAGTGGGTCTGGCCAATAAAATAATGGCGCCACTAGCCAAAGTAATTACTGTCACTTTTCCAGAACAAAAAAATAGTTTTCATAACAAAAATAAAATTGTAGTAACTGGCAATCCGGTACGTAAAATTGTCGCTAGCGAAAATCCTGCCAAAATAATTTTGATTACCGGTGGAGGATTGGGAGCGCGGGGCTTGAATGAGTTTGTTAAAGAATTTATTCCTTATTTAAGTAGTTATTACCCGGTACATCATATTTTGGGTCAGGAAAATTGGGATCAGCGAGCGCGTCAAGAAAATTATACGGCTCATCAGTTTGTGACATCCGAAATGCTAGACTTGATGAGTCGAGCAGAATTGATAATTTCTCGCGCTGGTATGCAGACTATTACGGAAGTTGCCAGATTATCAAAAGCGCTGGTACTAGTGCCCATGCCCAATAGTCACCAAGAGCAAAATGCTGTTTTTCTAGCCAAGCACAATGCCGCCTATCTAGTGAAGCAAGGCCAGCATCAGATCATGGCTAGATATTTGGAAAAATTATTAAACAATAATGATTTGCGAAATGGTTTGGCTTCCAATCTGCATAATTTATTTCCAAAACAGGCAATAGAAAATTATGTGGAGGTGATTAAAAAATTGTTGAAGTGATTTTTATCCTGTGCATAACTCATTGACATTTCTTGTATTTGAGCTATAATTACTAGCAATTTAAGCCTTTTGACCTTGCGTCCTTTACAATAAGGAAGTGAGGTGTTAGCGGCTTAATAAAACCTTGGAGATCCCGACTCTTGACAAAATGAACACATCATTTCGGGCATAGTTAGGTATTGATCAAGAGAATTCCAAGCAGGTTACCGAGATTTCAAATTAATGAAATAAAATAAGCAAGCCGCAAGTTTGCTTATTTTTGTTGAACTACAGAGTCCTGCGTTAGTGGGGCAAAATAAATCACTCCAAGTAAGGGAGGATGGCAGCTTCATTCAAACCCTGATTTTGTTTTGCCCAAAAAAGGCAAAACAATGGGAGGTGGTAGCGTCTATGGCTTAGCTGGTTTCGGTTGTTTGTTACAATTAGCAGGAGGCATTGTCATGGCTGATCCTATCATTCGTCCCGACGGTTGGGTCATCCAGCCTGTCACGCCGTTGCCGGATGGCGGCGATGTTCACGAGACGTTCCGTATCAACCCCAAGGGCGATCCCGAAGGTGGCCACACCACCGTGCGGGTGCCTGGCGGTGATACCGTCCACTTGCCGTGGGACAACGGCAAGTAGCGCCTCACTTCCACTCGGGAGCCAATCAGATCACTGGCTGGCTCCCAACTCAATTTATTAATTATATTTTCAAATATATTTGTTCATTAAAACTACGGGAGGTGTGTCATGGAAGGGTTTATCTTCGTGCTGATCATTATGGGCATTGGTTTGATGTTTGGGGGTAAGTCGGTTGATAATAGCAGTAGCGCCAACTTTCACGATAAGTCACCCGAGGATAAATCGGGTGATGATGAAGGTCTTGGTAGTAGCTTGTATACCTATAGGCCATCGAGGACTCCGGATTTGCAAATTCCGCAGTTTAGATTGTATGAGCAGACTGATCAGCAGGCCGAAGTTGAAAAGGCGCGGTTGGAAAAATGGTGGCAGAAGCAGGGTGATCAAGCATTGAAAGATGTTATGAGGCGTTTGCATCCCTACCAGAACAGAAGTTACGATGATTGCTCATGTAAAGAATGGCGTGATCGTGAGCGTGAATCTAGGATGCGCGAGCTTGATTCAAGAGCTCGCAATATCGAAATGGACTTGATGAGGATCCGTATCAAAAGCAATCCTTTTTTGCGAGGTAAGTAGTATCTGGGGGGAGGTGAGTGTCATGTTGGGCTATAAGATGCCGGATCCGATTCCGTTGCCGGAGAATGATCCCTCAACGGAACCGGGGCCGTGGTTGCCACCCTTGCCCCATCCGTCACCGCGTAGGAAGATGCCGGAGTAACGCCTCAATTCAGGGAGCCAGTCAGATCACTGGCTGGCTCCCGACTCAATTTATTAATTATATTTTCAAATATATTTGTTCTTTCGTGATAAGGAGGTGCAGTATGGAAAGTAATGAGACTCCGGAGAATTTCGACTTTGACGAACAGAGCGTAATTCCCGGCTGTCCCGAAGACGTAGACGATGAACGTAGGGTACCCATCATTTAGCTAAGGGAGGTGAGTTCAATGAAGAGGAGGGTTTTCTCCGCCTGTGGCGACGATGACACGGACGGCATGTCCGAGGGCTGGGACGCCGGCCTGGAGACCGACGACTAGCCCACAGCGGCTAGTTCACGGGGGGCTTGGACAAGAAATTGTTCAGCCCCCTTATTTTTTATAATTTTTCAATCTACCCATCCTTTTCAACGCCAATCGCGCCTTGCGGACAGGAAGCTATTATCTCATCAATCTGATCTAAGTTTGAATTTATAACACTAATTTTATTATCTTTCAGTTCAAATATTTCGGGGTATAATTGAGTACAAAGACAGCAGATTATACACTTATTCTCATCAATCGTTATTTTTTTTTGTTCCAAATTTTTCTCGCTCATATTTTAAAAATTTAATTTGTTATTTTTTTATAATTTCCCCAAATCAAGCTGGTGGTTAAATTTTATTTCTTTGACAAAATCTGGCATATGACTAATCAAAATAATGGCGCCTTCGTAGTTATTGATAGCTTGAGCAATTATTGGGATATGACGAAAATTAATATGATTGGTTGGCTCATCTAATATCAAAAGGCCAGGCCGCATCAATACCAAACGGGCAAAAGACAATAAGCCCTTTTGGCCTTCTGACAAATGGGAAATTTTGTGTCCCATGAGTTCGCCAGTGATCAAAAAGCCCGCCGCAATTGAACGCATAGTTGGAATATCCATTTCTTCGGCTGAGGCATTTTTTAAGGAATCAAAAACTGTTTGTTCATAATCCAAAGTAGCAAAATCCTGACTATAATAGCCGACGCGAGTATCTGGCAAAATAATTGCGCCTTGACTTGTGTGATCTACTAGGGAGCGCAGTAGTGTGCTTTTGCCAATGCCATTTGGTCCGGAAATCAAAAGCCGATCTTTTTGTCTTAACACAATATCAACTTCTTTGCTAATTGGTTCGTGGTCTTTGATTATTTTTATTGACTTGATAGTCACTATTTTGCCGACAATTCCTTGAGCCGGAATATCAAACTCTCTGATAGTTTTATCTTCACGCCGAACATCCACTTTATTTTCTTCCAATTCACCAATTTCTTCTCGGAGCTTGCTAGCTAGTTTACGCATTTTACCACCCTTGTTGGCAAAAAAATTAACCTTTTCTTTGTTGTCTTGAATTTCTTTTTCCAACTGAGCATTTTTCTTTCGTTCTCTTTCGATTCGTTCGTTTATTTCTTCCACTACCGAATAATAATCACCAACATAAGTTTCTATTTTTTTGGTAAAAACATCCAAGTAGACTACACCCTCAGTAAAACAATTCAAAAAATCAGCGTCATGAGAAATAACCAACACGGTTTTGTCATAGGTGATCAAAAAATCAATCAAGTGGTCAATACCAGCTTTATCCAAATTGTTGGTGGGCTCATCTAGCAACAAAATATCAGGATTTTGGATTAAAGCAAAGGCCAATAATATTCTAGCTTGCTGACCACCTGATAACTCACCCAATTTTCTGTTTATAGGCACAGTAAGATTCACGGCGGTCATTACTTTGCTTATCTGACTTTTGATATTGCCGGGAACTTCCAAAAAAGCTTTGGCAAAATATTCTTCAACAGTTAAATTTAAATCTTGTTTATCCACCATTTGCAAGGCCGTACCAATAGTAGCGTTGTTGGTCACAGAAACTAGGCCACGAGTTGGTTTTTCGTCGCCTTTGATCAAGCGGAAGATAGTACTTTTTCCTGAGCCGTTTTGTCCCATGAGAGTTATTTTGGCGCCTTGACGTACGCTAAAACAAACCTCATCAAGCAGTAGTTTTTTTTCTTGATATTCGAAGCTGACATTATTAAACCTCAAAATTACATCTTCGGCCATATATTTACTCAATTTATACAATAAAGAGCCCCAAAAGGCTCACTGTCAGTGCTTATAATCTCATAATTTTAGCTAAATGTCAATAAAAAGATATATACTGATTAAACGTCAGGAGTTTTATTCACATTAATATTGACAATAAATTAACTTTATAATAGTATATTTCAGTACTGGTTGCCGGGTAGCTCAACGAAGAGCGACAGGTCAAGGACCTGGAGGTTGGTGGTTCGAATCCACCCCTGGCAACCAAGCTCTTTTCTTGACCCAACTAGGGTCAAAGCGTGCCATCCGTCCGTTAAGTTTTAACGGCGGATTTTTTTTCGTCCAGAGAGCGATCCGCCTCCCATTCGGGCCTGAGCCCTCAGGGCCGAATGCTGGCGGATATTTTTCTAAAAACATTAATTATGCTATTATATAATTATGAAAAGATTTATTTTATTTATTACATTATTTAGCATAATTTTTCCTTGGTCAGTATTGGCCGCGACTTCTACTCTGGCTCAAAGCTATGCTGGTAAGTTTATTATCCAAAGCGAAAGTTATGATCGCCTGTGGTATGTAGATCCCCAAGAAAAAAATCGCTATGTGCTCAAAAATTCCAGTGGCATCATGGATTTATTTAAACAAAAAGCTACTGGCATCAGCAACAAAGATCTGGCCAAAATAAAAACAACGGCCAAAGGCGCTTCCAACGCCAAGCTTACCAACAGATTCAGAGGTCAGTTTTTGCTGGCTGTAGAAAATAAAGGCGAGGTTTGGTATGTTGATCCAGTGACAGGCATTAGATATTTTTTGAAAGATGGTCAGTCGGCTTATGATTTTTTTGTCAGTAAAGCCACAAAATTAAAAAATAAAGATTTAATAAAAATTCCAGTCACTACCAAGCAAGTGGTGGCTAGCTATACTTTTGATAATGTCACTTATGCAGTCTATGATGATGGAGTATATCAGGCCGGCGCTTATGCAGAAGAGATTTTACCCATTGCTTCGCTTTCCAAACTAATGACTGCTCTAGTATTACTTGATCACCAGCCAGATTGGCAGAAAAAAATCACCATTACCCCAGAACAAATTTATTATCCCAAAATATATGTAGGCAATGATGCTACCTCTGAGGTAAACATCAAAGCTGGCCAGATAATTTCTTTTTATGATTTGTGGGTAGCCATGTTGCTAGCATCATCCAATCAATCAGCCGTGGCCTTGGCTGAGTCTACTGGTCTGTCGCGAGCCGATTTTGTCAAAGAAATGAACGCCAAAGCCAAGACCTTGGGTCTGACCAAAACTATTTTTTATGATATAGCCGGCTTGGATGAGGGCAATGTATCCACGGCCAAGGAAATGGCGCAGATTGCTGCTGTAGCTTTTTCCCATGATGAAATTATGTCAGCCACAGCTAAGGGTCAATATACTATGACGCTACTCAATATTGATGGCAATGCTACCACTACTCAGGCAGTCAACCGCAACACCAGCTTAATGGCTTTTGGGCCAGAGGCCGCCAAAAGTGGCTTCTTGGTAGAAGCTCAGCGTACAGCCGTTTTGAAAAAGGGGACCAAGGTAATTGCCATTTTGCATGCACGCAGCATGGCCGAGAGAAATAAGATTATCCAAAAATATTTAGGGGAATAAAAAAAGAAAACCTCCATTAATTTGCGGTCTGGCCTAGAATCTTTGGTCTTCTTCAGTGGTAAACTGGGGGTATGTATGCAAAAATTAAACACAGTAACTTAAGTTGGTACAAGCTCAAGTTACTCATTGACGAGTGGGTTTACCAA
>JBAYIQ010000004.1:0-113899 GCA_041665545.1 Patescibacteria group bacterium
CTGTAGTAAGAGAACTGCCTGTCTACGTACTTTAGGTAGATGAGGATTTGTTGTGTATGCCATATACTTGAATTTATCACTTAAGGTGATTCCAAGCTATTGAACCATAACGTAGTATTGACAAAATGACTAATGTGTGATATAATACTTCATTAACCAAAATAGCTAGTTCAAGCTATTGGTTAGTACCTTTACAGCTCTAAGGAGGCGTGATGTACGAAATCGCTGTTCTTGGAACCATCGTCCTGATGCTGGTTTCTGCGACAGACTACGTTCGTCGCGCCTGGATTGGAACCAGTCAACCTGTACCGGCGACATGGATCCTAATGATGGTGGTAATGAGTCTATCCTGCTTCATGTACTGGAATAGTCCAAGAAGATCGCTTACCGCCAACATCGGTGTGACCGCTGGAGTGGTAAATATCACCATCATCCTTACTGGAGTGATTGCAGCCAACATCCGCCACGGCACGCTCAGGGTAGCATTTGATCGCACCCAAAAATGGTGTCTGGTGGCTGGAGCAGGAGTTACGATTTTCTGGCTGTTCACTAAACAACCGCTCATCGCCTACACACTCGTGCAATGTATAGCTCTCATCGCTTACTTCGCAACTGTCAAAAAGTTGCTAAAGGCGAAACGAAGCACAGAGCCAATCTTTATCTGGGTTGTGGTATTGTGTGCCAACTTGTGCGCATTGTATCCTGCTTGGGTCAAGAAGGATCTGTTCTCGTGGATCTATCTTGTTCGAGCGGTCCCATCATCAACGTTGGTTGTATACTTGATTCTAAGGATCAAGAGGAGGATGCGCCTATCCTAGAACACTCCTAATCTCAAGATTGAGTTTATCAAGCATTCCCCGGAGGTTCCCCAATGAAGCGCACGTGTCTGATCCTTTCCGCCACGATCATGCTGATCGCCTCAACCTCGCTCGCCGGCAGGGGGACGAATCTATCCGAAGTCGAATTCCAGTTCTCCTTCTATGGCAACCAGCCGGTTTCGATTCTCTTCGAGCTCGACACCGGCCGGGCCATCATGATGATCCCGCGTTCCAACATCGGTGATGCCGAGCTCACTTACATGGCCAATGCCGTGCAGGAGCTGGTTTCCAGCAAGAAACCGGTGCCCTTGAGCGGTGGCTACACCATCGAGTTCGGCACTGGCTTCCCGGTCTGGGGACCACACGCCGAGAGTGGTCCGAACTACGAACGAGAGTGTCTGATGTTCGCCGAAGGCACGACCATCTGCGGAAAGAGAATCATCGTGAACGGTACCTCGAGCAAACCGCACTTCGATGGCTACACCTGGTGGCTGAACGAGCACCAGTAGTCACGAACCAGACCCAAAGCATGTCTGCTCAAAGAACTGCTCAAGCCCGTTGCATCATCGCGTCAAACGCGATCAAATGCGACGGGCTTTTCTTTTTATATCCAATTTATGCTAAAATATAGTTATTAATAACCTTTAAAATATAAAAAGCTATGAAACTAAAACTCATTGTATTGGCTATGATGCTTATCTGGCCACTAAGCAGTTTGGCCATCGAAGCTCACAACAACAACTACATTACCTTGGCCAGCGATCAGACGGTCAATAGTAATTATTACGCGGCTGGCAACAAAATAGAAATTTTTGGTACAGTCAACGGCGATGTCTTTGTGGTTGGCAATGACATTGTCATTGATTCCAGCAACATCAACGGCGATATTTTTGCCGCTGGCAACACTATCAGTATCAAAGGCAAAGTCAA
This sequence comes from Patescibacteria group bacterium, assembly GCA_041665545.1. Taxonomy (GTDB): domain Bacteria; phylum Patescibacteriota; class Patescibacteriia; order UBA1558; family GWA2-36-10; genus CALMZN01. Next base: position 1,749 of record JBAYIQ010000004.1, read on the forward strand.
TGGCTCACTTCGGCTAGTTGGACAAAAATTGGTAGTAGACGCCGAAGTGACTAGAAATGTTTTGGCTGCTGGTCAAAATTTGGATATAAACAAAGATGCAAAAGTCCAGGGCCACGTCACTTTTGCCGGACAATCAGCCAGTGTCTATGGCACCATCGGTGGACGCTTAGAATCAGCCTTGGAAAATCTACGCCTCAGCGGACAAATAGCTGGCGATGCTGATGTTTATCTGGGTAGCAAAGACAAAAAACTAGCCAACATTGATTTGGCGAGTGGCGCCAAGATCAATGGCCATCTAAAATATTGGTCCAGCCAAACTCTAAACCTTGACCCAGCAAAAGTTTCTCAAGGCATAGAGCATCAAACCATAACTCAAGTTGTTAAACGCCAAGCAAAAAAAGGTTTCGGTCTCTTTGGCTGGCTTTGGGAATTTTTGTCGATGCTAGTCATCGCCTTGCTGTGGTGGAGCTGGCACAATAAATTTTTCTATCAAGCTCATGATTTGGTCAGGAAAAATAAAGGTAAAAGTTTACTGTGGGGCTTTCTCTCTTTGATTGCTATACCAGTATTGATTATTCTCCTGATGATCACGGTGATTGGCATACCATTGGCCTTGATACTTTTGGCTAGTTGGTTGATTGCCTTGTGCCTAGCCAAAATTTTGGCTGCCTGGATTTTGATCCGCTTTGTGCAACAAGCTTGGTGGAAAAATTATAAAGGTAAAGATTGGGCTTTGCTGATTTTAGGTATTTTCCTCATGAGTCTATTGGCCAAAATACCAGTGATCGGTTGGCTGATATGTTTCATCTTTTACTTATGGGCTTGGGGAGCGATTGTCCACTATTTTTACAACAAAAAATCTAACTAAAATTTTTTCCAAAACGAAAAACCTCCGAACGGAGGTTTTTCTAATTTTTATGTACAAATTATAATTTCAAATCGTCAACTTCTTCGTGTTTTGTTTCCACACGTGGCATTGGCGCAGCCATTGGTCTACCCTCTTTTTCTGGTTCGTAGACTTTCAAGTTCACATAAGAATTATTTTTGTTGCCCATGATGCGCAACAAAGTTCTCAATGACCTGGCAGTCTGACCTTGCTTGCCGATAATCTTACCCATCTCTGCTGGGTTGACCTTTAGGGTCAAAAGTACACCTCTCTCGTCGATGGTCCTTTCGACAACTACGTCTTCCGGCTTCTCAACTAGAGCTTTTACAATCATCTCCAAAAATTCTTTGTCATTCATATTTTTTCTTTAATAACTTCTTAGCATTATTCTTACAAAGGTCAAGAATAACTTAAGGCATTATAATATAATTTTAAAAAACGGTCAAACCAATCCTTAGACAGCCGCTTCAACAACTTCTTCTTTCTTTTCCTCGGCTGGCTTAATGTTTTCTGCTGGTTTATTCTTGGCGGCAATTTTTTCACGACGGGCATTGGACAAGCTCACGGCTTTGGCTTTTTTGCCAGTAATAACCTTTTGTTTGATCAATAAATTGTGCAAAGTAGCCGAACACACAGCGCCTTGTGATAGCCAATACTTGATACGCTCAATCTTAAGTACGGCCACTTTAGTGTGGGGGTTGTAATTACCGACAATTTCTAGGTGGTCACCATACATATCACGTTTCTTTTCAGAAACAACTATTCTGTAGGCAGCTTGCTTTTTGCGACCGACTCTAGCCATTCTTATAGCTAACATCCTTTTTTAGAAATTAATTATTAAAAGGTGCCAAAATATTACTATATTCCAAGGGCTTTGTCAAGAATTGATAATTAGTCATTCTGGAGCGAAGCGATAGAATCTACGGCCAATTTATACGGTGGATTCTATCGGTCGCTACGCTCCCTCCAGAATGACACCAGTAACAACATGGAACGAAGCCACTGCCTGGACTAATCTTTTATCTTTTTGTATAATATCCAGCAGCAAAAACAACTTTATGACAAAAAAAGAAAAAATCGGATTTATTGGGCAGGGCTTTATTGGCAAAAGCTATGCCGATGATTATGAGGCGCGTGGTTATGAGGTCATTCGTTATGATCGTAGACAATTCCCGCAAAACAAAGACCTGATTGCCACTTGCGATATTGTTTTTATTGCTGTGCCCACTCCCACCACACCAAAAGGTTTTGACGACAGTGTTGTGCAAGAGGTTTTGAAATTAGTCGGCCCTAAAAAAATTGCCATTATCAAATCAACTATCAAAGTCGGAACTTGCAAAAAAATGCAGGCCTTATACCCAGATATTGTGATCATGCATAGCCCAGAATTTTTAACAGAAAAAACTGCCCTTAAAGATGCCCAGCATCCGGATAGAAATATTATTGGCATCACTGATATAAATAATCAGGATCTCAAAAACAAAGCTCGGGCCGTAATTGATTCACTACCAAAAGCTCCTTTTGAATTGATTTGCTCAGCCGAACACGCCGAAATGATTAAGTACGCCAACAACTGTTGGTTTTACTTCAAGGTTGTTTTTATGAACACGCTTTATGATTTAGAACAAAAGCACGGCTTGAATCATGAAATAATAAAAGAAGCTCTGGCCCATGATCCGCGTATCGGCTCTACTCATCTTGATGTCGTGCATTCCGGACGCATCGATGTTGTGGGCCAAGATGGCAGGGGTGCTGGTGGTCATTGTTTTATAAAAGATTTTGAAACTTATATTAGCATGCTCAAAGAAGCCGGACTTTACGACCAGCAAAAAGCCTGCGAAGCTATCCGCGATATTAATTTGCAATATTTGAAGAGTACTAACAAGGACTTGGATCTCGTAAAAGGTGTTTACGGAGAATAAAAAAATAACCATGCAAATTTTAAGTACCGAATTTAAACACCAACAACAAATCCCAAAAAAATTTACCTGCGATGGAGAAAATACTAATCCTCCCTTAACTTTTATTGATGTTCCCACAAAAGCTATTAGTTTAGTTTTGATTATGGACGATCCTGATGTGCCGACTCACATTAGACCGAATGGAAACTGGGACCACTGGCTAATATGGAACATCCCACCAAACACAATTGGTGTGGAAGAAAACACACTGCCACCCGGAATAGTTGGTATAAACACAAGAGGAACTAATAAATATATTGGCCCATGTCCGCCAGACAAACAACACCGCTATTTTTTCAAACTTTATGCTCTAGATACCAAGCTAGATATACCACCAACTACCACTAAAATTGATCTGCTTGAAAAAATGTCCGGCCACATCCTAGAACAAGCCGAACTAATTGGTTTATATAAAAGAAATTAAAAAATCCCCACTTATGGGGATTTTTTATCTAGCTCAGCTCTATTTTATTTGGCGGCTATTTCGTCAGCTTGATCAAAGCTCATGGAGAGTAGTTTTGAAACACCATCATCACCCATGGTCACACCATAAATAATTTTGGCGTGATGCATGGTGGCCCGATTATGCGTGATAGCAATAAATTGAGTTTTATTAGAAATTTCCTGAAGTATCTGGCTAAAACGAACTGAATTGGCCTCATCTAGAGCAGCGTCAACCTCGTCCAAAAACACAAATGGCGATGGGTTGTTGGAAATGATGGCGCAAATCAAGGCAATGGAGGTCAGGGCTTTTTCTCCGCCAGACAGCATACTGATGCCCGATAATCTTTTGCCCGGAGGTGTGGCTTTGATCTCAATGCCGTATTGTTTTTGAATTTTCTTTTCTTGGGGCTCACCGTCAGTACCCTCGGTTTCCTCACCATTGCTAATAATATTTTCCTTAATATCCAAAATCAATTCGGCTTTGCCACCAGCAAACAATTTTTTAAAATAAGTATCAAATAATTTATTGATATTATGAAAGGCCTGGTCAAATTGTTTGGATATTGACTCATCCAAATCTTTGATTATTTTTTCTAAATGCGCAATAGCTTCATTCAAATCGTCGCTTTGCGTTTTCAAGAATTGATAGCGTTCATTGACCTGGTTGTATTCTTCCATGACAGCCGGATCAATGCCGCCAATTATTTGTAATTGATTTTTTAAGCTAGCAATTTGCACTCGACTAGCGTCAACATCAACCTGCCCCACTTTCTTGGCTTGCCAGTCGGCCATTTCCTCACTAATTTCTCGATGCAAATCCTCTTGCTTGGTTTCCAGGCGAGCCAAAACAATTTTAATTTCATTTAACTTACTATTTTTAGTATTAAATTCCTGCTGTATTTCACGAAAATCTTTTTGCGATTGCACCAAGCTACTTTTCTTTTTTTCTTCTTGTTCATTAAAGGCCCGCACTTCTTTTTCAATGCTTTTAATCTTTTCATCCTGAGAATCAATTTTGGCTAGCAGAATTTCCAGTTGATCTTTGAGGCCTTTATTGTCCTGCTTATTTTCAGCCAAACTTTTGCGCTCACTTTCTAACTTTACCAACTCTTGTTTGTCTTTGTTCAACTGCTGATTGATTAAAACAATTTCTTGATCAGCCATGGCCAATCTAGTCTTGGCCTCATTGACTTCGGCCACCATATTATCCTTGGTCAGCAGTAATTGATTGAATTTTTCCGTCCAATCTTGGTTGGTGTTTTTGGCTGGGCGAGAAAAATAATTTTTTACTTCCCACAAACTAGTCGTTATTTGCTGACACAATTTTTTTAATGACTCTAATTTATCTAAAGCGTCAATATTTTCCAAGGCGCGTTCAAAATCTTGCTGTTTATCTAGCAGCGCCGTCACTTTATGACTTATTTTTTCAACTGACCACTCATCATTATTATTTTTGAGCTCGTCTTCTAACTTTTTAAAATCAGCCAAAATAACTTTTTGCTTATTTTCCAAATCCAAAACCTGCTCTTGGGTTTGTTTTTGGCGATGCTGTTTTTCTTCCAAGTGCATGCTCTGTAGATTGACTTCATTGGCCAGGGTGTCTAGTCTTTTTTTCAACCAAACTATATCCACCTGGCCAGTAGAGATTAATTGCACATCCATCTGTCCTTCAATGATGGCTTTTTCTTTTAATAAACTATTGAGCTCGTCCTGCGCTTGGCTCAAACGATTTTGCAGATGATCAAAATTATCTTGACGACTGCGTCCTCGCTCTTCTTTTTCCAAACTAGTTTGCAAGTCAACCAATTTTTGATTCAAATTTGACACTTCTTTGACTGAGGTCTTATACTGATCTTTATGATTAGATAATTCGCTATTCAATTGATTGCTCAAAAAACTATAATAATCAGTTTGTAAATTATTCAAATCACGAATTAATTGTTCTCTTTTTTCTAATCTTTTTACCTGCCGAGTTAAACTGCGCAAGTGTGGCTCTAATTCATTCAAAATCTGACTAGTCTGACCTAGATTATTCTTGGCGCCTTCTAGCTTGTTAATTGATTGATCTTTTTTGATCTGAAATTGACGCACGCCAGTGGCTTCATCAAAAAATTCTTTGCGCTCAGCAGATGAGGCAGTCAGAATAGAGTCAATCATGCCCTGACCAATGACACTATATGTTTTCTGCCCAAAATTGGCTTTGGCCAAAAGTAATTGCACATCCATCAAGCGCACTCGACTGTTGTTGATCAAATATTCACTCTCGCCATTGCGATCAATTTTGCGAGTAATAATAATTTGCTCAAAATCTACATCGGCCAGGTGGTCTTGATTGTTGAGATACAAACTAACTTGTGCAAAGCCCAAGCGCCCTTTTTTATCAGAGCCAGCGAAAATTACATCTTCTGATTTTTTGCCACGCAAAGTTTTGGAGCTTTGCTCACCCAAGACCCAGCGGACAGCGTCAGCAATATTTGACTTACCAGAACCATTAGGTCCGACTATGGCTGTCAATTCACGATTAAAAAAAAGCTCACTGCCATTGGCAAAAGATTTGAATCCTTGAATTTCTAGTTTTTCCAAATACATAATAAAAAAATAAACGCTATTTCAGCGTTATTATTTTAACATAATTTAGGTTTTTTGATAAATATAAAGCCCCCCGTCGACAAGTTGTTGTGTCTTGTGATGAGACGGGGGGCAAGGTTTGAACGGGCGCCACAGCCATGAGTGGTCACTGACCCGAGCGGGGGTCAAAGCTCCAGACACAGGATCCGCGGCTACGGCTGAAGGACTCGCCTCAATTTCAACGAGTTCCACTCGTTACCACTGTGGCGCCCGAAACCCGAACGAACAACAAGTGTCGATATTAGCAAATCATCAAGAAAATGTCAATATCTGCCAAGCACCAAATACTTTAACAAAAAATTGACCCTCCCGCAGCCGTAGCTTTGGGAGGGTTGAAAAAGTGGGTCGCCGCATCAATCGAAGAGCATCGCTGTGGGTTTAGCAGACTCGAACACTGCAAGTGGACTTCTCGACTGCGACAGGAGGAAACGCGGTCTCGTCTTGGTCAGAAACCAGCTCACAGGAACTACTGCCCCCGAAATCGATCTCAATCCACTAGACCATGCGGCCCACAGCGATGAAGGCCTTTCCTCTTTGCCCGCGACGACCCCACAAAGGTGGCATGAGCGACGAATACAATAATTATATTATGAGTTATTTGTTTTGTCAAAATCAAGATATCCACCGCCTATTAAATATTTGTATTATTTGTTACTCAAAACAAAAAAGGGATTTACCATCCCTTTATTTTCAGTGCTTTGGTAGCGGCCGCTGTTTGGGCCTCTTGCTTACTGTAGCCCTCACCATCAGCCACTAATTCTTTTTCTATATATACTCCGATAACAAATTTTTTATTGTGATCTGGCCCCGACTCTGACAACACCCGATAACGCGGGGTGACATTGTTTATTTCTTGGGCTTTTTCTTGGAAGCGACTTTTGGCATCAATATATGTTTGGGAAGCAATAATATCTGGCAAGGTCACCAATATATTTTTTTTAATAAACTTATCAACCACGCGAAATCCTTGATCAAGATAAATAGCCCCCAATAGAGCTTCCATGGCATTGGCCAAAATATAACCGCGAGCTTTTTTGTTGGTGTCCTGAGATTCACCTTTACTCAAATACAAAAAACCATAAATGCCTAATTTTTCGGCAATCATGGCTAGGTGTGTGGCATTGACTAGGGCCGAACGCCAGTTGGTTAGGGTCCCTTCGTTCTCCTGATAGTTATGATACAAGTAATCAGTCACCGACAATTCCAAAACCGCGTCACCCAAAAACTCCAAACGCTCATTTTGCTCTATCGGAAAATCTTTGTGTTCATTTAAATAAGAACGATGCACCAAAGCATTTTTCAAAATATCTGTATCTTTAAATTTTACTTCCAGCTTATCCTCCAATAAAGAAATATTTTTCTGCATACTATTCCAAATTTAACTTTTGCAAGGCCATATTAAAAATATCCTTGGCATTATCATAGCCCAAAACATTCAAGACCTCGTGCCTAGCGTACCATTTTACATCCAGCAATTCAGAAACTTTTGGTACTATAATTTCCTTGTCCTTAGTTTCAACTAAAAAATATTTTATTAATTTACGATAGGGCTTAACCTCGGGTTTGTGTACTTTGACCTGAGTTTCACCTAAATAATCTTTGACTAGCAAATTTTTCAAACCAGTCTCTTCTGATAATTCCCGAGCTACGGCCTGCTCCAAGCTTTCGCCTTCTTTGATACCACCTTTTGGAAAGGTCCATTTATTATAGGCATCAAGTAGCAAAACAAAATAATAACCACCTTCTTCCTGACGATAAATCACACCGCCAGCTGATACTTCTTTGATGCCCTGACTGACTAGGGTTTGTTTTTCACCCTTACTGATCATCTCTTTGTAGATGCTACCCAAAACGCCATTAACAAACTTGCCACTAGCATCACCACCAAAAGCTTTGGCTAGCTCTATGGCTTCATTGATGGCTACTTTTGGTGGTATGTCGTGATCCATCTTCAGCTCACAAATGCCAATACGCAAAACGTTGCGATCAATCAAAGTAATTTGGTCTATCGGCCACTCCGGAGCAAATTTGCTAATTAGTTTATCAATAGCTTTCTGGTTGTCCACCACTTTTTCGATCAGCTTCAAAGCAAAACCCTGATCATCAAATTCGGGTGCAAATTCTTTTTGGTTAAATTTCAAAATGTCACCAATGTTTCCTTGGTGATTATTAAAATCCCACTCAAAGAGTGCTTGTAAAACAATTGTTCGAGCTAAATGACGATTAGCCATTGCTTATTTTTTGTTTATTTGGCTTTTGGTAGCTACTTTTTTTTCACCCTTATAGTAACCACATTTATTGCAAGCGCGGTGTGGCAATATTATTGCTCCACAATTTTTACACTTGGTGGTGCTGGCTTTTTTCAAAGCAAAATGCGACGCTCTGCGACGCGCTGAACTCTTAGTAAGTTTCTTTGTAGGTAAACCCATAATTTTTTTATTAGTTTCGTGATTTTAGCTAAGTTTCCTATTTTGGTCAAGGAAGATCGGGGAAATGCCCGTCAATTATACCAAAGTTTAAGACTATTGACAAACGTCAAAAAACATGATACTATGACCCATCTGTTTAGAAAAGCACCTTAATCTGGCTTTTTAATATTTTTTCAGGCAACTGTGTCCACGACAAGCATGGGAATCATTTTTTTCGTCTAATTTGGCTACGGCTGAATTATTTCAAAAAATGGTTTTCTTGGACACAGCTGCTTGGAAAAATAATTTATTGTTACTCCATAAAAAAACGCAACCCTCTGGTTGCGTTTTTTTATTGACTCGGCGTGGTACTAGGAGTGGTGGTAGCAGTGGTTCCACTCTGTTCGGCCGCGATTTCTTCAGCCGTAGCACCGACCAAACAAACTGCCTGCCACGGCACATAGTGACTGGAAAAAGTAACTTTAACTGGCTCTGCTTTATTTAAATATTGGACAATATAATCAAACTTAGCGTCAGCTCCGGCATGCGCGCTCTCTGTGCACCTAGTTTGGCCTACTGGTAAGTCTGTAGTTTTTACAATTTTTTTCGGCGCTGGAGAAACCACATTATAAATTGTCGGTTTGGTAGTAGTGGCTACCCGACCATCTGATGTTCCCCAAAAATCAAAATATAATTTTGTACCTTCAATACGTGATTGTATTAAAACGTAATTGCCTGTATCATTTAAAAATTTTAAATCTGGCTTGGGATCATAAATCGTAGCATCCATGCCAGCTGGTTCGTAATAAACCACTCTATAAGAATGGTTGCGCCTTTCAGTAATTGGCAAGCCGGTACCTAAAGCCGCTCGAAAAACAGTGGTGCCAATCTGACACAAACCTCCACCATACTCTGGTATTGTTTTGTTGCCTTTGATTACTAGCTCCTGTTTGTAGCCATGCTGACCGTCAATGTCACCCAAAGCCGTAATCAAAGAAAATTCTTCGCCAACATTGATAAGCAGGCCATTTAATGTGTCGGCTCCAACGCCTATATTGTGTATACGATTGGGTGGACTGCCCTTAAAATCTGATTCGCCGGTACCCAAAAGTGTGCCAATACCCAAATCATTGGCATCGCTGTTCATTACTTTTGGTTTTACTGTCTCAACAATGATATCAAAATTATTTTTTTTGTCCGATATTATTTTTTCAGCACTAGCTATTGTCTTAATCCAATCAATCATCTTGCCTTCCTGACTAGCCATAAATTCTGAAACTCTACCGTTGTTTAATTTGAATCTTGCATCTTGGACCAAAACTTCAATATCGGCACTTAGGCCCTTGTCATCAAAATATTTTTTTACCTTCTCAATATCAAAGCCCAAGTATGATTTATTTTTATTAAATTTAATTTGTAGCCATTGTCGCCAATCAGCATTGGCAATAGTTGTTGCTTGCTCATTATAATTAGCAATCAAATCTCCCTGCTGAGCAGTATTGATAATTTGATCACGAAATTTGTTTATTACTGCACTGGTAATTGTAGCCCTATCCTCGACCACCACTAAATTAATTTCTTTTGACTGCAATTTTTTTATTTGTTCCTCGGTGTCTGACATGGCTTGCTCATAAGTAAATGTCTGTCCAATAATTTCTGGACTTATTTTCAAACCACCATTTTGTTCAAACTCAAAACTGGCCTCTTTTTTAACCGGTAGTAGGCCTTTAAAATCTTCCGCCAAAATATTCAAGTGGCGCTCCTTGCCCCAAGTATAATCAAGTGACCAAGTTTTACCTCCTAGCATTACACTAATTTTGTTCAACAAATTAGCGGGTCGCTCATCCTTTTGAAATTTTAGAATTTTATCCAAACTTTTTTCCGGTTGCCACATTACTAAGGGAAAAGAGCTATCAGCCGAACCAGCGCTGATAATGGGATAAATAGTGGCTTTTTTGCCTTGCCCCACATAGATAAAACCATCGCGACTAAGGGTGTCCAAACGCTCTTGAACTTTATTTTTGGCTTGCTCATAAGTCAAACTACCAATATCAACACTACCGAGTTTTGTGCCCGGCAAAAAAACATTGGCGTATTTGTAATTGACTGTGGCATTGGCCACAAACACCGCCACCAACAAAAAACAAAAAACCGCTGCTACAATCAGAATTATTTTTAGCGGCCAATGTTTGTGCTTTTCTTCTCCAGCAATTTTATCCTTCAGCGTCATTGCTTATCAAATCATTTAAAATTCTTTTTTGATTCTCGGCTGTCATTTTAATAGCGCTTGAATCCAGAGAAATATAGTAATCTATGTTTTGATCAAATTTTTGGCCCAATAAAGAGCTACTTATAGCTACTTCCGCGCCAGTCTCAGTCTGAAAAACTAATTTATCTCCCTCTAGTCTAATATATTTTAACAACAAGTTTTTTGGCAACATACTAATTGTCGTCTTCCACAGAAATCTTCTTGCCGTCAGCGTGATGAACTTTTGGCAACACAATCGTCAGTATTCCATTTTTTATGGTGGCTTTTATTTTATCGGCCTGCACTTCTAGTGGCAAAATAATCGAACGAGAGAAACTACCCCAGTAACATTCTTTGTAGAAATAGTCATCTTCGCTAATAGTTTGATCTTGCTGTCGTTCACCACGAATAGTCAGCATGTCATTATGAAAGCTAATATCAATGTTATCTGGATCCACTCCGGCTATGGTTGATTTGATAACAATATTATTTTTATCCTGATAAACATCTACGGAAAGTTGCCCTTCTTCATCAAAGGCCTCTTCTTTGTGTTCAATTGGCAATGTCTCAAGCTCTTTTTCTTGCTGATTTTTTTTATTTTTCTTTTTAAACATATTTGTTGTTTATGCTTGTATTATAAAATCTTTCGAGTGACTTGTAAAGCAAAATTTGCCTTATCAAGACGATTATGATAAAAGAAAAGTGTAGGCACTGTTTTGCTAAAAGGAGGGATCCATGAAAAATAGCGCCAGCTCTTCCCAAAGAAGCGTGTCAATCCGCCAAGTGTTGTGGCCCATCCTGATCCTCTTGTCGCTCAGCTTGCTTTCGTGGCTGTTTCTACCGATCATTGCCCCAGCACCGCTAGCTGATCTGGCCGCCGTGATCTTCTTGGGTCTAGCCATGCTCTTTGCTCTGTGCTGCTGGATAGCGCACTTCATCTGTCAACAAATCGATTGTCGCCAATTTCGGCGACAAGAAGAGGAGGGTGATGAGCGGGGATCGTAGCAAACCCGCAGGGAACAGATCCTGCATCGGAAGCCAACAAACGGCGCCGGTGCAGGATTTTTATTTTTAACAAAATTAAGAGCCCCCGTTCTATAAAAGAAGCGGGAGCTCATATTTGGCAAGCTCCTGGCCGAAATCAATCTACTTGTAGCTTGTAGACGAAGCTCTGCCTGCGCAGATGATCCAGAAGACTTCTGATGAGCGCCTGAGTTTCGCCGGTGGCCGTCACGCCGATAGCTGTCCAGTACACATCGTCAATCTGCAAAAGCCGAATGTCCCAATCCAGAGATTGCTGGCGCTGATAGTTGGTCAGCTCTTGGCGCTGTGCAGGATCCAACGGGTAGCTGAATACCAGATAGACTTGGTCCGGTGCTTCATACAAGACAAGGTAGACAAAGTCAATCTGGTACGGGCTGATGACACCGCTACCCTGAATCAAACACTGAACATTGTTGTTCGGCAATGTGGGCCAGATCAAGGGCATCACCGACGGTTCATTGTTGCCAAAAACCGGCATGGCCAAACACAGCAGACAACCAACCAACAAAGCAAAACGACTCATAGCCCCCTCCTTGAGTGCTAGAGACCACGGAAGAACATGGACAATTGAAAAGTATATAGTAAATAAATAATTTGTAAAGAAAAAAACATCCTGTTTTGGGTGTTTTCTTATTGTTAAATTAATTTCGTTGTCCTCCAGCCTTTCGTCTCGTGTCTCTGAGCTCATGTCTCTCGACTCACTACGTTCGCTCGAGACATTCGATTCGAAAAATAATATAGAGGTCGGAGGCGCGGATAAGCGCCGCAGACCATGAGTGAGCCTTTTGCGAAGCAAAGGGCGAATCGAATGGTGGTCGCAGGAGGACTCGAACCTCCGACCTCTACAATGTCAATGTAGCGCTCTAACCAGCTGAGCTATGCGACCCTATCTAATATATAAATACATGACTGGCCGACCAACCGGCTTATCAACTATTGTTGCTTGCCAACCCTCTATTGGCCAGACATAGGCAATCACCCGCGTGCCCGGCTTTAATTCCTTTTCTAATTTGCTCTTTAACTGCTTATAAATTCTTGGAATCAAAAAGAAATATACTACATCTGCGTCTTTTAAGTCAACCAGCCAAAAATCACGAAATTTAATTTGTGCCTTACTGCCTGCCAATATTTTCCTGACATAAGCACCGACAAAAGGTAGTATAGATATTTCCAAACCAATGGCTTTGGCACCAAGTTTTGCCGCGGCCATTACCAATCGTCCGTCACCGCAACCCAAGTCATACACTACTTGTCCGGGCTTGATTTCGGCCAAACGCAAAAATCTTTCCACGTCTTTTTGCCAAGTCGGCACCCAGCCAATACCACGCACCAAAGAATAAATGGTGGTAACGGCAATAGCGATAACTAATATTAATAAAAAATAATACATAAATTATTCTGTAATTTTCAAAAGTTCTTGCAAAACAATTGGCAGTTCTTTGGTGTTGTCTCGCTGACCGCTAAAATGCCCCTGTTTATGTTCTATAATTATTTTGGCACCCAACTTCTCGCGAAAATCATTTTGGTTTTCAAGTGGTACCCAAGGATCGTCGTCAGAAAAAATAGCTACGCTCTTTTCTAAATGTTTTTTTACTTTTTCAAAATCAATAGGTGTATCGAGCCATTCTTTAGCCACATCGCGAACCGTGTCATCATCTTCTAATCCTGCTAAACTTTTCAAAAAACCAGCCACGAAAATTGCCCCGCCAATTTTTGTATCTTTTGGTAAATTTTCTAAATAACGCACAATAGCTTGGCAACCCATGCTGTGTCCAACAAAATAAGTATCTTGATTTGGGTTTTTTACAAACTCAGACAAGGCTGGAAGCCAATTTTTTATCCTTGGCTCATCGGCCTGAGGAAGTTGTGGAACAAAAATTTCAAAACCACGACTTTCTAACTGTTGTTTAAGCCAAGGAAACCACCCTTCTTCCGGATAGCCGTCCCAACCATGAAAAATATAAACTTTTTTTGACATGTTCTTAAATACTTGGTGCCGGGGAGAGGACTCGAACCTCCACACCCTTACGAGTACCAGCTCCTAAGGCTGGCGTGTCTACCAATTTCACCACCCCGGCGTAAAACTATAAATTAAAACTTTTCAAAATACTAACCCTCGATTAAACTGAAGCCCAATTTTCGTAGTCCCGCGAATGCGGGACGAAGACCCCGCCCGAGCAAAGCGAGATGGCGGGGCACCACCCCGGCTTACAATGACGCTGTTATTTATACTAAAAAATGAGAAAAAAGTCAAAGTAATCAAACCCACAAAAAAAACAAAACCACATGGTCTGTCTATATATTAAAAATTAATTAACACCACATCTCGCCCCGTAGCGACTCATCATTATTCAATATAAATTGGTCGCTTGCGGGGTCAAAAACAAGAGGGGCGCTGGATATGACCGACGCCCCTACTCTAAATCCGAATCTTGAGGGCTGATGTTTCTCTGCTACCATAGACCACGATGTAACCGCGACCGTTTTCGCTGACTATGGCTATGGTGCCTTTGTCGGCCTTGTCATGAAGACGATCAAAGAATCGTGGTTCTGTCCTGCGGCCAGTAAAGGCGTTGGGCAGACAGTTGCTGTCAGGCAGTGTGCTGGCAAAGCTACGACCGTCAGGAAAACGATCAAGTAGAGACAGCGGCATCCTGCCGGTCGCCTTGTGAAAGGCCCTGATCGCTGGCTCAAGAAGTTGTGCCTGAACCTCGGCCTTTTCTTGTCGCTGACCATCTTGATGTGCCTTCTGGAAAGCATCGACAACCCACATGAGCAAAGCAGCCACCACGATAAAGGCCACGATAAGCACCGCCACCCTTACTGCACCTTTTCGAATTCTGTGCATAATCCCAATCACCTCCTCCAAGGCAAAATGGTAAGTACTTTATCCCGCTCTGAAATTATCATTTTACCAATGTACTGTCAAACCACGTTTGGTATAATATTGACAAAACAATACACATATAATAATATGGCCAGTTCTTCGCCGTCCTTCACATTTCAAAAAAACCCGAAATAATCGGGGAGGTGAAAATCATGTCTTTCTGGCAATGGTTGGAAAAACGGCTGGTAACGGCTGACGACCCCCTTCCTCGTGGCTCGGCAGTCATCATTGGTGTCGGTATCGATGTCTCGGCTGCTGGCAATTCGGCTAGCCCCTATTCCAAGGCCGTGGTCAGCAAGTGCCGACAACTCTTCGATGCTGCTGCTGGCCATCGCATCATCTTCACGGATGGCTACTTCAAACCACGTGCCACCAGCATCACCGAAGCTCGCGGCATGGCTCACTACCTCTCGATCACCTCAGAAGTGCCACGAGAAAATGTGGATCTCGATCTTCTGGCCAACCGCACCTACCTGAACGCCGACTACACACTGCCCATGCTTGAGCATTGGGAAAACTGTGTGATCGTCGTGGCTCAGCAGTGGCACGCTCGTCGTGTCCGTGCCACCTTCAGGAAGCGCTGGGCTGGCTCCGGCATCGATATCCGGGTCATCAAGGCCTGGTCCGACTACGGTGGAGGAAGCCAGAAACGGCTCGACCACTTCTGGTCATTCTTCCTCTGGGATTCACTCGCCTTCGTCATCAGCAAGCTGAAGGGCTACTGCTGACCCCTGAGCTCCTTGTCCGCGCTACACGCGTCGGGTAAGGAGCTCATTTTATTTTTCAAAAAATTATTTTTTCTTTTTTAATTTACTAACCAACACATAAAAAATACTTAGCACCAAAAATCCCAGCAACACCAATTTTAATATTTTTTTGCTTTGTGAATATCCAGAATTAGCTGTCACGACGCTAGTACTACCAGTGCTTGTTGAAATTTTTTCGCCCAAAACTTTTTGCTCCATTTGTAAATCACTTTTATCAAAAACATCCAGACGCACAACTTTTTCATCAAATTGTAACAAACCGCTAGCAATCACTTCGGTTCCCTTATCAATTTTTAAATCCTTGGTGTCAAACTTAAGACTCAAACGCAAATTATATTCTTGATCAACATCATCAGCCAAATAAATATTTTTACCATTTTTCTTAACCACTACTCCACGCACAATTACTAATTGCCCGTTATATTCTTCGTTGAGATTCGTGCTATCTATAATCTCTGGTTTGATTATTTCTTGGTCACTGTTTACAATATTTATATTTTCATCGCTGGCAATCTTTATCCTGGGCCATGGTTCTACACGAGTAATTTTACCAAAAAAATCTGACCTATCTCCTCTTTTGTATTTATCAAAATCTAGTGAACCATAAACCTCAATCAGTTTATTATCACTATCCACTAAATATAATATTTTATTATTCTTGGCCCAAACCGTGGCTAAAATATTTCTATTTTCATTTTTTTGCAGCTCTATATTTTCACTAGCCACCTGGAGAGTATTTATAATATTTGCTTGGCTCGGACTCGGACTTTCACCGACAAACCATTCATTGTTACCCAGGTCCCAGGCATACGACTGACCCTCGGGAATTTTTTCATATTTTACTTCTTGCCAGACTTCATTCAATGGCGTGAGCAGGCGCACGCTGTCTGCGCTGTTATTCAAAGTAATTTGACTGGCGTTTCTATCTACCACCAAAAAACTGCCGGCTGAAATAACCGTGCTAGTGGCAAAAGCATAGGCCTTACTACCGCCATCCTCATCATCAAGTTGCCAGCCAACCAAATCAATGTTTTTGGCACTGGCGTTGTATAATTCTATCCACTCAGCGTCGTCATTGCCAACTGGATTTGGTAAAAATTCAGTAATTAATAAATCACCCGCCTTAAAATCTATTGGTTTAATGTCGGTCAACTTCAAATCAACTGTTTTATTTTCTACCACAATATTTTTGGTGACTTCGTTGCTTAGACCAGCCGAATCGGTGACTTTTAATTTAATTAAATAATTACCAGCTTTTTCGTAAACATGATTTTCTTTAGCTTCATCACCATTTTGATTATCGCCAAAATCCCAAAAATATTTTAACTCCCCTTCTTCAGGGTCAATGGACTCACTGCCTGAAAAAATAATTTTTGTATTAGCAAAAAATTTATCACCTTCAATTTTTAACATTGCTTGCGGTGCTTGATTTTCAGGCAAAACATTGGCCTGTCCTGGTGTGGGACTTGGCGTCCAAGCAAACGAACCATTTATCAAGGCCAGACTTTTTCCCTCTGGCGCCGAAGCATCATAAATAGCGCTGTCTAATAAATTATTGTCCGGCGAATAAACTTTCACACTATCACCGCCAGTATTATTCAGTGATATTTTTGTTTGATTTTTGTAGAGTACTAAGTACGAATTGCCAGCCAAAAGCAAACCCTGCCCAATAGTATATTGTCCGGCCGAATTATCCTGCACTTTGAAGCCAGACAAGTCAACGGTATTTTGTCCTTGATTAAATAACTCTATCCATTCAGCGTCGTCACTACCTACTGGATTGGGCAACAACTCTGATATTTTTATCTGCGACCAATAATTGCTTGGCGCTCTGGTGCCACCGCCAACTGGTGTTTCGGGAGCTGGCGACTGTGGTTCTTCATCATCAGGAGGATCATCATCGCCGCTGTCATCATCTGGTGGCAAGACAGAGCCTTGGCTTTTGACTACACTCGGAGTGCCACCCAATACAAAGCTCTCTTGCCAGTTACTCACCGCGCTTTCTTGGGTCAAATTTATTTTTTCTAGTGTTTTGCCATTGCCATTTGCTCCCCAAGCAGAATCATAATCAGAACTAATACCTTGACTCTGTCCACCATCAAAACTCAGGGCAACAGTGCTACTAGAATTGCCTAAGCTCATGACTGTATCAAAAACCGCTAATGCAAATCCCGGATGCTCGGTCAAAAAATTTTGCGCATCAGAGGCAATGATAAAATATTCGCTCACGGCAATAGTGCTAGTGCCATTGACCAAATTCAAAATGTGATTTGAGCCATCAAAAAAACGCCAAGTATTAGCGCCCGACCCAGCCAAAACTTCGACGGCTTCCGAACCAGCATTATAGACCTCAATCCACTCACGACCGCTATCTGATCCGTCCAAATCGTACATGATTTCAGAAATCACCAAATCGCCACTCCCTGCTTGACTAGCTTGCGGACAAATCAAAACAAATATTAAAATAACAAGCGCCCAAAGGGCGGTCGCCCTTTGGGCGGAAATCGCTTTTCTTTTCATATTTAATTGTTAATTATAATTATTGACTAAACTCTAAGGTCTCCAACATATCATTAAAAATTTTTCTATTTTTTTCGTTATATTCTTTTTCATAATAACTAAAAGTCATGACCTGATTGGTAATATTATTTAATAAATAAACCGTGTCCGAATAAACCCAATCTCGCTGACTACTGTCTCTATAATTTCCTTTAATCCTATAATCCTCTAGGCTTCTAAAATGATCTATCTTTGGATCTTTCAATAATGCCACGTCAGCAACAAGACCAATTGGATAATCAATATAGCTGTTGATTACTATTTTATTTTTATCTTTAAAAAAATCATCTACAACTCCGTCATTAAAACCAATTGATAATAGACTAGTAGATTCTATTTGTTCATTATATTCTCTATAATTCCAGTCACTTGGATATTGCACTCTAAAACAGCCCGCTTTATTTACATAAATTTTCCAACTAGCTATTTTGGCATTGCTTTCAAATCTACAATTACCCACTATTACCGGTCTAAAAATAAAATTACTAGCGTCCTCTTGTTTTTTTTCATCGAGGATAATAATATTTTTATTTACTTGATCATTTTTAATTTTTACTTGCCACATCAAAAATAAATTTAAAAACAAAATTGGAAGCAAAACGATTAACAAAAAATATTTTTTCATAATATTCATATTTAATCTAAAAATTATAACAAAGTTTTGGGGAGCATGAAAGGTTTTCCTCTCATGCTCCTCCACGCCTACGCGCCGTAGACCAACAAAGAACGAATGGTGCCGTACAATGCCCTACTGCTCTGACCCCAAGGATCGCGAACCAGGTAATTCGTGCCATCATAGGCATAAATCACCAAGTAATGACTGGGGGTAGTGCCAAAACTGACCCTTGCAACGACTGGCCTACCAGTGGCCAGCTCTTTATAGATTTGGGTGTAAGCAATGTTGCGGTACGGCCTACTCACATAGCCATACTGCAGCGCTTCTGGCAAGCGAATAAGATCTCCGCATTCAGAGGTGGAAAAGGCATAGTGAGCCCTACCCTGGTAACTCCAGTTGTTAAGCACAACCGGCGTCATCGATGAGTAGCCCCACCTCTTGTACAGCATGGCCAGGCAGGTGAGGTGACAGCCATACTTACCGATGGTCGAATTGCCGCAAGGGTAATTGAAACCAAGGGCAACATCCTTCCATGCCGGATCCAGCTGGCTGAAGTAAGGCACGTTCAGATAGATGCAGGCATTGGCCTTGTTCGGACTGACCTGCTCGGACGCCGCTCTGCCAGCAGCATTAACCTCATCGGCAGAAATGTTGAGTTCGATGGGATCGTCGACCCCAGTATTCGGGTCAAAACTTCCGACTATCGGAGCCGTGACCATCGGCTCCTCCCTGTCACAGCCCGCCATCCACGACAGCAGGCCCAGCGCCAGCAGTACGCTGACCAACAAACTCACTCGGCTCTTCATGACAAGTCCTTCCATGAAAAAGTCCAAGAACAAACACGCGACTTGCTTTGAGGGTAATCCGCAAATAAACCTCCTTGGTTGTAAAGAACAAGTGCTCGTTCTTTTGCCCTCACAAAAGATTGAGCCAGCTAAAAATTTTCGCTTTTCTTAGCTTGGACAAGGCCCGAAAGATACAGGCAAACTTTTTAGGCCTTGCTCCAAGATAAAAAAATATCTTAAAAAATTATGATAAATTAATTATCTTCTTCAATTTGAATTTCCTCGATGTCAATTTCTTCCTCTTTGGCGTTTTCATCCCCTTTAGATTCCTTTTTTTGACTACCACCGAGCATGATCAAGTCAGAGGCCACAATCTCGGTCATATATTTTTTGACCTTATTCTTATCTTCCCAAGATCTGTTCTGCAAACGACCCTCGATAAAAACTTTGGAGCCCTTTTTCAAATAGACGGTGATGATTTCGGCCAAATGCCCCCAAGCCACCACCCGATGAAACTCAGCTCGATTCTTTTTTTCCTTGGTCTTGGCATCGCGCCACACATAATTGGTAGCCAAAGTCATAGTGGCCACGGCTTGCCCGCTGGGCAAATTTTTACTGATCGGGTCTTTGGTAATGTTGCCGATCATACTAACCTTGTTTAGGTCCATATCGCTTTTCCTTTCTTTGTCTGCCGTTTTTCGACAGAATAATTATTAAGGCCAAACCAAAAACCCCTATTTAACCCATGCCAAAATAGGGGTAGTTGGATTGACAAAAATGATTATTTATTTTAGAATTCAAATTGAGGTTAACCATTCCTTCAGGGGATATGGCAATCTCAAAATCGCTTTTCTTAACAAAGTCCCGCCCATAAAGCGGGGTTTTGTTTTTTATGTAAAATAAATAATCGTAAAAAATGTTATTAATCCAAGTGGATTTAGCAGAAAAATTTGTTTTATTGTTAAAAATATAAAACATCGCTTTTCTTTACCTTGTTTATAGCCGTCTATAAAAACAATGACGGCTTACCATGCCGTCATATTATCACCCGTTATTTTATTGTCAAGACCTAGCCCAAATATCTTCCCAAAAAACTACGCCGATGCAGCGGACACAAGCCGTGCTCTTTTATTAATCGTAAATGTTCCTTGGTGCCATAGCCCTTATGTTGATAAAAATTATAAGCTGGAAACTCTTTGTGCCAATCTGTCATTAATTTGTCGCGATATACTTTGGCAATAATTGAGGCGGCGGCAATTTCTTCATGTCTGCTTTCACCGTGCTGGAAAAATTCAAGCTTAGTGTCGGGCCAATATTTTTTGGCCGCGCCCACATAGTCAGCCACCATGTTTATTTCTCCATGATTGATGTTAATAATTTTTTTTAATAAATCATTAAGCGCTTCTTGCATGACCAAAATATTAGCCACTTGGATACCGCGTTGATCAATAATTTGATTATCAATTATTTTGATGCTAAACAAAAAATTTTCAACTATCAATTCGCTCAAAGCTTCTCTTTTTTTCTGAGACAACAATTTGGAATCACGAACTTGTTTTAAAATATTTTTTTGCTCCTCCGAGCCCATAGAAAAAACTGCCGCGCCCACAATTGGCCCAGCCACTGGTCCTCTACCCACTTCGTCAATGCCAATTTTATATTTACTGATCATTAAAATACTCTAAGTACCGTTGACGAGTTTTTGTTACTCTTTCATAGCTTCAGCTATTCGCTCAATAGCCAGTACAAAGGCCGCTGTTCGATAATCAATTCTTTTCTCTTTGGCTATATCAAAAACTTTTTGCCAAGCATCAATCATCTTGTCTTTAAGTTTGGTGCTTACTTCTTCTTCACTCCAATATTGATCAGCTTTGTTTTGCAACCACTCAAAGTATGAAACCGTCACACCACCCGCATTAGCCAAAACATCAGGTATTACCTCCACCCCTTTAGCAAAAAGTATTTCATCGGCTTCGGGTGTAGTTGGGCCATTGCCCATCTCCAAAATTACTTTGGCTTTGATACTTGGCGCGTTGTCGGCTGTAATTTGATTTTCCAAGGCCGCTGGCACCAAAACATCAACTGGTAAGGCAAAAAATTCTTCCAAAGAAATTTCTTTAGTATCAGGTAAACCACTCAATGATTGTTTGTTTTCTTTGCGTGTCAAAATTTCATTGATGTTTAGTCCGCCTTCTTTATAGATAACATTTTTGGAATCAGCCACGGCTACTACTTTGTAGCCCCCATCAAATAAAAACTTGGCCATGCCACCACCGACATTGCCTAGACCTTGGATAGCCACGGACATGTTTTTTGGATTCCAAGATCTTTTGGCCACCAAGTCAGACAAGACAAACATGCCACCTTTGGCCGTGGCTGGACCCCTTCCTTTTGAGCCACCCATATCTAGGGGCTTGCCAGTGACCACTCCTAACTGTTTTTCACCAACTAATTTTGAATATTCGTCAGCCATCCAAGCCATAGTTTGAGGATTGGTGTAGACATCTGGCGCTGGGATATCTTTGTCTGGTCCGATTAAGTCTTTGAAAGCCCCAACCCAAGCGCGAGAAATTTTTTCCAACTCATTGGCGGACAGCGTTTTGGTGTCTATTACCACCCCACCCTTGGCTCCGCCCATAGGTATGTCAACCACCGCTGTTTTGATGCTCATCCAAAAAGCCAAGGCCTTGACCTCGGCAATGTCCACCTGCGGATGAAAGCGAATGCCTCCCTTGTATGGACCGCGAGCATTGTTGTACTGCACGCGATAGCCCTCGTATATTTCCAAAGTATTGTCGTCTTTTTTTATTGCTAAATTAGCCGTGATTATTTTGTCAGGCACGCTTAATTTTTTCAATATTTCCGGACTCAATTTAATTATAGCAGCTGCTTTTGTCAGCTGTTGTAAAGCATTGTCAAATGGATTCATTTTTTTTAGTTTATTTACTCCAGTCTGGACCAGATACCTGGCCCTTCTGAAGATATTTATAAGCTTGCAAGGCGGCCTTGGCTCCTTCGCCAGCCGAGATGACCACCTGCTTGTAGACAATCTGAGAAATATCACCGGCCGCAAATATGCCGGGCACATTAGTTTCGCAATCGGCGTTAATTTTAATCTCGTGCAATTCGGTCAAGTCCAACAAATCTTTGACCCAGTCGGTTTTGGCAATGTGGCCAATTTCTACAAATACACCGTCAACCTTTATTTCTTTATTCTCGCCCTTTGATTCGTAAATCAAGCTTTCTACTTTGGAACTGCCTTTAATTTCTTTGCTAACGGCCTCAAATAATATTTCTACCTTGGGATCATGGCTGACACGCTGAATCAAAACATCCTCACCCTTAAGTTGTGGCTGGCGTACCAAAAGATAAACCTTGGCCACAATTTTACTCAAATATTCAGCTGCATCCATAGCGGAATTTCCACCACCAACCACTACTACTGTTTTGCCTTTGTATAGCGGACCATCGCAAGTAGCGCAATAGGCCACCCCCCGACCAGTAAGCTCTTTTTCGCCAGGCACGTCTAGATTTCGAGGTGTCAGGCCAAAGGCCATGATTACTGCTTTGGTCTCAAATTTTTGATTATCGGCTGTCTGTAAAATAAAAAAATCATCTTTTTTTTCGACTCTACTTATTTCCGCTGTAACTAGTGTGGCTCCGCTTTTTTCGGCCTGAGCCAACATCTTTTGACCCAAAACCGGTCCCTCTATTTCTTCGTAACCAGGATAATTTTCAATGCTGTTGGTCAAAGCCATTTGCCCGCCAATATCCATAGAAACTATCAGGGTTTTCAAAGCTCTTCGCGCCGCATAAATAGCGGCCGTAAGCCCTGCCGGTCCTCCGCCAACAACCACCACGTCATATTTATTGTCCGTCATAAAAAATTATAATTGTTTATTAATTTTTTCTAACAAAACTTTTTTGGACTGCATACCCACCATATCCTCTACTACCTTTCCACCTTTAAAAATCTTTAAGGCCGGGATAGACATTATTTCAAACTCTTGGGACTTAAGTGGGTTTTCCTCAACATTAAATTTAGCAATTTTTATATTGCTTTTGTCTTTCAGCTCTTCGGCTAGCTGGTCAATGATTGGTCCTTGCATTTTGCAAGGCATACACCAAGAGGCCCAAAAATCCACCAAGGCCACTCCCTCAAAATTTTTTATTTCTTGATCAAAGTTTTGATCGTTTAATTCTAATGCCATAAATTTGTTATTAATTATTAACTAGTTTTAAATAATATTTCTATTAATTTATTTAATTCTTTTTTCTTATTTTTAGTTCCCGACTGATAACAGCCATTCACCTTGTCAGTAATTAGCAAACGAGTGACCGAGTCCAGTGAAGCGCGCGCAGCCATCACCACTCGCACCACTTCTTCCACTTCTCTTTTTTCGCCGTACATTTTTTCAATCGCGCGAATCTGACCCTCAATGCGATGAAGTTGAGAATAGATTTTTTGTGGATGACAGGATTGTTTGCTCATATACCCTCTGGGGGTATTATATCAAACCAGTAAAAACACGTCAAGTGTGGTGGTGGAAAATCACTAACCCCTCCAACCTCCCCTTAACAGGGGAGGAACATTTAAGCCCCCCTTGTCTCGCCCACAGGGCGATCACCCTCTGGGTGAAAAGGGGGTTCCTGCCTGCCGGTAGGCAGGAAGCAATCTACAAGCTTGTGGATTGCCACGCCCCGTCGCGTCAGACGCGACGGGGCTCGCAATGACGAACCGAAAAACTAACTTCGGATCAACAAACTTCTCGACTCCCCCTCGACCTGGCTCGGGGTCGCTCGGGATTTCGCGAGACAAACAGGAGGATACTTTTTGTTTGAAGTCATTGTTAATATTTCAGTGTCATTCCTGCGAAGGCAGGAATCTAGCCAGATCCCGCAACAAGTGCGGCAAGTGCGGGATAACAACATGGTTGGGGGGTTTGTTTTAAATCCTCCTTGTCAAACGGCCCTGCCCGAGCTTGCTCGAAGAAATAGACCCTTGTGCGATATTTGACAATAATCTTAATAGGTGATATAATATAGTGTTTCCATAACCGGGAGGTTCTTTCATGGCAGACCGTAAGGGTCCTTCGGCTGTAAGCTCGGTCTTCATCTGGCTGGCGTATTTGTCGGCAATTGCCGGCGAATCCCTTCTTCTCTGCAAGACTTGGTGGGAGTTTGCGGCGCTTGTGGGCATTGGCGTCGCTGTTTTCTTCCTCGTCGCGTTCTTCATTGGCCTATTTAGCATCAAGCGCCACGGCGCCGTCCATGTCCTGCTGATAGCAGTACTCGTGCTTTCGGCAATGACTCACCTGGCCATCTTCGCGTGACAACACATCACCCAGAATGGAGAATCGGCCCCGTAAGTGTACGCAACGCTACGGGGTCTTAATTTTGTTTAATTTATCATGAGTTAGCTAACCCAGTTAGAAATTTACCTTAGTTGGCATATGAGATAAACTTATATAAGCAACTAAGTGACAATTTTACTAATAATACGGCATAAAATATTCAAAATAATTTCTAACTGGGCTAATATTAGCCAAAAGTATTGCTTCTGTAAAGAAATGGCAGTAAATATAGGGATTGACAAAATTTGATAAAGGGTGTATAATTTTATGTTACTTTAAGTACCTTAATATTTACTTGCAAACAGCCATAATAGCCCCAGCGTTTAGATTATCTATTATATAGATAGTTTAACCGCTGCGGCTATTCGATAGTCGCTTCTACTGGTGTGCCTTGTGTCTTTACATGGTGTAAAGATAAGAGGTGTACCGAAAAAAGGAGAGAAAACCATGGCTCGTCAGAAGAGTGAGTTCGTGAGTGCCCTGGGCACGGCCTTCGAGATGATCAAGCTGATCGCCGAGGAGGTCTACTTCCTGGGTGGTAACGACAACAACATGCGGACGATCCTCAAGGATCGCAAGCTGCGTCAGCAGATCGCCAAGTTGTTGGTCGCCAACACCGGTGATGTCTGCGCGTTGGACATCTTCGGCAAGAGCATCGATGAGCTGGTAAGGCAGGGTAACTACGACTGGGCCAACAACAGCATCAACGACCACAACTTCAAGGCGGACGAGATGCACCAGACCGAAGTCTTTCTCAAGCACTTCGGCCAGAACATGAGTATGGAGGCCGTGCTCAATGCTCTGGATGCCGACGGCCTGCGTCCGGCGACCATGTCCGAGCTGCTCGGGTTCGGCATTCGCTATCCCGAACTGCAGCGGCAGTTCCCCATCGTGGCCCTCGGCTCTGTCTTGCAGTTTACCGGTGGTGGACGTCGTGCCGGTTGCCTCTACGGCAGTGCTGACGAGCGCAGGCTCGGTCTGAACTGGGTCGACGGTGACTTGAGCGGTGCCTATCGCGTCGCTGCTGTTCGCAAGTAACTGGCACTTGGCCACTTGTGTCCTCGGGACTTGATTGTCCCTTTGACACTTGGCCTCGGCCAAATCGCAAGACTCCGCTTTAATCGCTTCAGTGTGATGGGCGGAGTTTTCTTTTTTAAATAAAAAAACGCCAACCCCATACTGTCATTCCCGCGAAAGCGGGAATCTACTATTATTATACCAATGGCAAATCAATGGTAGATCCTGGATCAAGTCCGGGATGACAATGAAAAACGGCGAATTAAAAGTCTAGTATTCTTGCGAGAAACCAAAACCCCGCACCAACTGGTCCCCTCACCAGGAATCGAACCTGGATCTAGAGCTTAGGAGTCTCTTGTTCTATCCATTGAACTATGAGAGGGTCAAGTGGTGCGGGGCAAACTCCAATCCAATCTACAAAGCACACGAGTGCCCTGTTTATTAAAAATAAGGGCTAGTTGTTTGTCCCTAATATTAGCTAATAGTTTGAGTCGTAATATATTACTGAAGCATTTTGGTCAAAAACTGAGTACGGCTCTCAATCATATAAACTACCAAATAAATTACTAGGATTGCTCCAACAATAATTCCCAACCTTTTTAGTTCTGCTTTAATATTTTTGTCAGTCATAATAGTGTTTATTAATTAATGCCGTGTAATTTTAGTATATACGGCTGTTTTTGTCCATGGTTTTTTGTATTTCTTTGACAATTTTGGCTCCTTAAACTAAAATTAAGGTCGTTAATTTATAATAAAAAAATAATATGTTTGGTAAAAAAGAAGCAGTAGTAAGCACAAAAAATATTGAAACAATAATCGGCCCCTCGGTAAAAGTAGAGGGTAATTTTGCGGGTGAAGGAGATTTGGTCATTGAAGGTATGCTGGTTGGCACCCTAAACACCAAAAATAACCTCAAAATCGGCTCTAGTGCCGTAGTAGAGGCCACTGTCCGGGCCAATAACGCCTTTATTGCTGGCCGAGTCAAGGGCAATATCACTATCAAAGGGCGACTAGAAATCACTAGCTCAGCCGTAATTGTCGGCGACATCAAGGCCGCGGTTCTGTCCATAGAGAGTGGCGCCTTGATTCAGGGCAATGTGGCTATGCCTTTCGGCGAAGCAAAACACGAGGAACACCGCCCTAATCCCAAAAAAGAAGTGAAGCGAGCTGAAAATGAGTTGCCCGAAGAAAAACCTTTGGAGTCATAAATTTTGTTATGTATCTTTACATATACGATTCATTTTTGAGTGACAAAAAATATTCTGACCTCTTAGCCCAAATTGAAAAACGCGTTACTGACTTGGGCATCAAGGGAAGAATTGCGCGTCTTTCGATTCTAAAAAATATGAAGGAGTTGATCACCGACGGAATCAAGTCTGGTGTTCAGACTGTGGTGGTCATTGGCAATGTTCAAACTTTTGCCAAAGTTATTAATATTGTGGCTGGCTTGGAAGTGGTGCTTGGTTTGATACCAGTGGAGAACGACAACAAGATTGCTAAGATGCTGGGCATACCACCAAAACTTTTGGCCTGCGATGTTATTGCTTCGCGCATTATAAAAAAAATTGACCTCGGTCTAATCAATGGTCATTTTTTTGTGGGGCAAGCAGAAATTAATGATGCCAATGTTTTGATTGAGTATGACGGCTACAATGTGCGACCAACTACGGCTAATAATAATATTACTATTTATAATTTTGCCGAGCGTTGTATAATACCAAATTCAACACCAGTTGATGGCGTGCTGGAGGTAGTGATCACACCAATGAAGTCTGGCGTCTTTGGTAAAAAAAATATTACTGGCACTATTTTACCTTTTTCCAAAATTAAAATAAGCACCGAGGGCGAGGAGCAGGTCTCCATCTTGACTGACGAACAGGTGATCATGAAGACGCCGGCTGAGATAAGTGTGGCGCCCCAAAAACTCCGAGTGATAGTGGGTCCAGAAAGATGTTTTGAATAAAACCTAGTTTAGATAACTAGTTTAGATGTGCAAAAAAACCGCCTAAATTGAGGCGGTCTTTTTTTTGAAACCCAGCACCATATATTGCTGGAGTATTGAGAAAAGTGTAGTAAATAGCCAATAAAGCGTCAAGCCAGCCGGCAAATTGCCACCGATGACGATCGTAAAAATCGGCATAAAATAAATCATCTGATTGGTCATTATTTTGGACATGCCGGTTTGTTGTGATTTGCCCATCAACATCTTGGACTGCCAAAATTGAGCCACTCCGGCTAATATAGCAATGATCCAATTCTTGCTAGCCAAATTAATAAAGCCAAAAGCAATTATGTTTAGTTGGCCGGGATTTTGAACAAAAGAATACAAGGCGCCATTGCTGTTGTCTTTGGTCAAGCCGTTTAAAAAAACTTGGTACAGGGCAATCAAAAATGGTAATTGTATTAAGGTTGGCAAACAAGAAGAAAAGGGATTTATTTTTCTTTCTTTGTAGAGGGCCATAAGCTCAGGCGCCATCTTTTCTTTGTCATCTTTGTATTTTTCTTTGATCTTTTCTATTTCCGGTTGAATGGTTTGCAATTCTTTTTGCGACTTGATGGCTTTTTGAGAAAAGGGATATAAGGCCAATCTAATAACCAAAGTGATTAGAATGATGGCCACGCCCAAATCCTTACCAGGAACCAGGTTGTACAAAAAAATCAGTAAGTTGTAAATTGGTTGATAAAAAATTGTGTAAAACATATTTTATTTGATTGGATCAATTCCGCCCTTTGACCAGGGGTTACAGCGCGCTATGCGCCAAAGCGATAAATAAATTCCTTTTATGGTTCCGTGTTTTTCAAACGCCTGTCGACTATATTCCGAACAATGCGGATGAAAGCGACAAAAACCATGGGGGAAAAATATTTTTAAGTATCCTTGGTCTGGCGAAAATATTTTTTGATAAATTTTAATTAAAAAAATAAATATACTAGCCAACAAGTGGTCGATTATCTTTATTGCTCTTAACATTGCTTTCAATATACAGGCGAGTTGTTTTTAAAGCAAATTGGAATTGCTTCTGCAAATCTGGCAGAGTAAGCCCAACACAGCTTTTTTTGGCTATAAACAAAATGTCTACTCCGACTTTAATTTTGCTTAGTTCTGGTCTAATGGCCTCCCGCATACGACGCTTGGTCTTGTTTCTAACAACGGCCCGCTTATCCACCTTAGTAGAAACAACAAAGCCCAGACGTAGCAAATTTTGGTTATTATATTGATATTTGAGGGTTAATTGGGGTAAAAAAAAAGTTTTGCCCCCACGGACCAAGTTTTTGATATCCTTATCTGCGTGTAGCCTAAATTTTTTAGGCAACATAATTTAGAGACTTATTTTCTTTCGGCCCCTGGCTTTTCGTCTTTTCAAGACTTTTCGACCATCTTTGGTGGCCATGCGCTTCATAAAGCCGTGCTTTCTGGCTCTTTTTCTTTTTTTTGGTTGGTATGTCCTTTTTGTTGCCATATAAAATTAAATTACCTAAATAAAATAACATATTTACTTAATTTAATCAAGGGGAGTCACCAACTTGATTATACCCACATTTTATTAACAATTTATGCACTCTCGGTCTTATTTGAGCATTTAAAAATATGTGGTATATTTACTGCAGTTTGTAAAAACATGGATAATTACGAAAAAATTTGGCAAAGTGTCCTGGGTCAACTGGAGTTATTGATCAGTAGGGCTAATTTTACCACCTGGTTCAAAAATACCTTTTTGGCCGAGTTTGATAACCAGCAAGTTGTGGTTGGGGTACCCAATTCCTTTACCAAGGTTTGGTTAGAAAAGAAGTATCACGATCACATTACTAAGGCCCTGGAAGACACCTTATCAAAAAGTAATCTACAAGTTATCTACAGGGTGGAAAATAGGGAAAGTTTAGCTAATATTAGCAAAAATGTTGAGATTGTTGACAAGCCAAGCGAGGAGCTTGTGCACAACCAAAGCCCACAGCCAAAGGCAAGTAATAAGTATGGTTTAAACCAAAATTATACCTTTAATTCCTTTGTTGTTGGCCCAGGCAATGAGCTGGCCCAGGCAGCAGCTATGGCCGCAGCCCAAAAACCCGGCGAAATGTATAACCCTTTGTTTATATACGGGGGTGTGGGTTTGGGCAAAACCCATCTAGCCCAGGCCGTTGGTAACTATATTTTGGCTAAAAATCCACAAAAAAAGGTCCTTTATATCAATAGCGAAAAATTCACTAATGACTTTATTTTTGCTATAAAAAGGGGCCAAACAGATGAATTTAAGAACATTTATCGCAATGTGGATGTCTTATTGATAGATGATATTCAGTTTATTGCTGGAAAAGAGCAGACCCAAGAGGAGTTTTTTCACACCTTCAACGCTCTACACCAAAATAACAAGCAAATTGTGCTTTCTTCTGATCGACCACCCAAAGCGCTGGGTGGGGTGGAAAATCGTTTGATTTCCCGTTTTGAGTGGGGCATGATTGCTGATATTTCTTTTCCTGACTTAGAAACCAGGGTGGCTATTTTGGAAATAAAATGCCAACAAAAAAATTATCATTTAGAAAAAGCCCTAGTACAACTGGTGGCCGAAAGTATTCAAGAAAATATCCGCGAGCTAGAAGGAGCACTAAACAGGATTATTGCTTTTCATCAACTGAACAATACGCGACCTTCTTTGGAAAGTGTGCGCTCACTTTTGGGTGGCATTTCCGCCAATCCAAAAAAAGCCGGACTAACTACTAAAAAATTATTAAAAACTGTTATTGAATTTTTTGATATTAGTATGGATGAGTTGCTTGGTGCCAGTCGCAAAAAAGAATTGGT
Organism: Patescibacteria group bacterium; assembly: GCA_041665545.1. Classification (GTDB taxonomy): domain Bacteria; phylum Patescibacteriota; class Patescibacteriia; order UBA1558; family GWA2-36-10; genus CALMZN01. The sequence goes on from JBAYIQ010000004.1 coordinate 32,151, forward strand.
CATGCCGCGACAAATTGCCATGTACTTGATGCGCGAACAACTAAAATCATCCTTCCCAAACATTGGACACGAAATTGGTAGTCGCGATCACACCACAGCCATGCATGCTTGTGTGAAAATATCTGAATTAGTAGCGACTGATGAACGCGTAAAAAATGATATTGCTGTACTCAAACAAAAGCTCTATGAATAAACTGTTGACTAGTTGGTGGGCGCTTGTGTAAATCTCCTGGAAAATAATTTTTTTTAAAAGACAAGATTAAAATCGCGACTTTCTGCACAGAGTTATCAGGTGGTCGTGCACAAGACAAATAGATAAATAAACACAAAATCACTGAACAAATACTTTATACAGCTCAAACTTATCAACATATGCACCGCGCCTACTACGGCTATATAATATATATATAAATTAATAATAAGTATATGAAAATTATTTGCACGCAAGAAAATTTAAATTACGGATTGGGATTAGTTTCACATATCGCCAATAAAAACAGTAATTTGCCCATATTAAACAATGTTTTGATTAAAGCGGAGAAAGAGGGCATTACTCTAATAACCACTGATCTAGAAATCGGCGTAAAGGTTTTTGTGCGTAGCAAAGTAGAGGAGGAAGGCGCCTTTACCGTGGATGCTAAACTGTTAAATAGTTTTATTAATTTATTACCAAAAGAAAACATTACCCTGACCTTGGGCGAGGATAATAGTTTGGAAGTGAAAAGTAAAAATCAAGACACGGCCATTCGCGGCATGGAAGCCGAAGACTTTCCACTCATACCAGAAATTTCTAAAGACAATGAAATTGAAGTGTCGTCTTTGGATCTCAAAAAAAGCTTGAGCCAAGTAATATTTGCCGCTTCACTGGACAACACTAGAATAGAAATAAACGCGGTCAATTTTAATTTCAAGGGAGAGCAATTAACCTTGGCCGCCACTGATAGTTATCGTCTAGCCGAAAAGAAAATAAAAATTGCCAACCAAAGTAAAGAAAGCAATTTAATAATCCCCCTAAAAACCCTACAAGAATTATTGCGCATTTTAAATGAAAATTCTGAAAAAAATCTAAAAATATATTTTAACGAAAATCAAATAATGTTTTCACTGGATGGTGTGGAGCTAGTCTCCAGAGTAATTGACGGCAACTATCCAGACTACAAGCAAATTATTCCCGACAAATTTAATACCAACATCAAGTGCGATGCTGATAAATTATTGCCAGCCATCAAAGCAGTTTCTCTTTTTTGTAAGCAGGGGATTAACGACATTAGGGTAAGCTTCGACAACGCTACCAATGAAATTGTTATTACCACCGCCTCATCGCACGCTGGAAAAAGTCTGGCCAAGGTGCCAGCCGAAATAAGCGGAGAAAACAACGACATTGTTTTCAATTATCGTTATATTATAGACGGATTAAACAATATTGATCAAAAAGAGGTGTTTATTAATATAAACAACAACACTTCGCCGGGATTGATAGGGCCAGTGGGCCATGACGACTATATTTACCTGGTTATGCCGATTAGACAATAGCTTGTGGAAATGTTTTTTGGCAAATTATTATAAATTTGCTATAATATATTGACACTCGAAAATACCTGCGTCGAACAGGGATTTGTCGGGCGCTATAGAGATATGTAATTTCAGAAATGAAGCAAGAAACATCCGTGCGCGATCTAGGGTGTTTTTTGTTTTATATAAATGAAACCCGCCCACAGAACCGTAGTTCTGGGGCGGGTGAGGGGTGGAAGTGGGGTCCTACTTCTTGGGCTTGATCTTGGCCAGGCTGGCGGTCTTGAAGCGCCCGAAGGCGCGCTTGACCTGGCGCTTGTAGTCCAGGCCATAGTGGACGGCCAACCACTGTCCCTGAAGCGCGAGCACTTCGGGGTCGAGATGGAATTTCTTCCAATCCCTGAGAAGGTGGGCGGTCATGGCCGGCTTGATCCGAGTCACGCGGCGTCGGTTCTTGCTAGCGTCAGGCTTGACGCGGGCCAGCCGTTTGCGCAGCTTGCCCTGCCTGGAATGCAAGCCGCGAACCTCTTGTCGCAGACGAGAGCGCTGGGCGGATTGACGTCTGTTGGCCAACTCCAGGCGCGAGATCCTGGCCTGAGACGCTGCCAAACCGGCGGCCAGGTCTTTGAGCGCTTTGTCCACACGGCGCTCGAAGCGGGTCTGTGCTGCTGCTGTTGAGCGACGCAACGCTGGTAAGGATTGTTTTCGACGGGTCACGTAAGGTCCTCCTTGTGTTTGGGCGGAACAGCGGCTGAATTGCCGAACACTATTTTATACACCATAATCACATTTTTGTCAACAGTAAATTGCCCAGATATTTTAAATTTGTTATTATAAGGGCATGATAGCTTATCTGAAGGGTAGTGTATTAAAAAAAGACCAAAAAGCCACCATTATAAACGTTAATGGCGTTGGCTATGAGGTTTTTTTGAAAAATAAGGACATTGCCAATCTCCAAATCAACGAATTTGTGGAGTTTTTCATTCATTCTTATATAAAAGAAGACGCCTTAGACCTATACGGCTTTGTTAATCCAGAAGAATTAGCTTTTTTCAAGCAACTACTTCAGGTGTCTGGTGTTGGCCCAAGGACGGCCATGAGCGTCATGTCTTTGGCTGAAGTGTTGGATTTGAAGAGGGCCATTACCAGTGGCAATCCCAGCTTCTTACAACAAGTCTCTGGTATTGGCAAAAAAACAGCCGAGCGCCTGGTGGTGGAGCTGAAGGAAAAATTTATTGATGAGGTGTCGGCCGACGGTGCTCTTATCAACACGGACCAGCAAGTAATATCGGCCCTAGTCTCCTTGGGCTACAAAGAGCGCGAGGTCATGGACATGACCAGGGGCCTGGAACTAGAAGGCGATTTGTCAGACAAAATAAAACAAGTTTTAAAAAATACCAAAAAATAATTATGAACATAGTTGTTGACCAAGAAAAAAACTATGATAATTTGTTGTATCGAAATTTTATTTCGAGCAACTTTTTGCAGAGCAGTATTTGGAAAGATTTTTTAAAAAGACAGAATAAAAAATATTGGCCACTAGTAGCCACAGATGACGGTGTTGTTTTAGCCCTGTGCTTAATGTATGAGACCGACCTACCATTGGGCTTGAGTTATTTGACAGCCCCCAAGGGCCCAATTTTTTTAAAAAAAATAAGTGAAGAAAAAAAACAAGAATTAAGTAAACTACTTTTATCAAAGGCCAGAGACATTTGTTTGTCAACAAAAAAAAGAGAAGAAATATTTTGTCGTTTGGAGCCAAATACGGATATCAAAATTCCTAAATTAAGAAAAAGCAGAGACATTCACCCGCGTGATACTTGGATTTTAGACTTGCAACAAAGTGAAGAAGAAATTTTGAACAAGATGCATCCCAAAGCCAGATACAATATTTCTTTGGCCAAAAAAAATGGTGTCCAAATAAAATTTAGTAAAGAAAAAAATGATCTTAACGAATTTTTGCGCTTGATAAAACTAACTGCGACGCGCAATCAGATTTCTGTACACAGCGAGGAGTATTATAAATTACTATGGGAAACATTGGTGGACAATCGGGCCGGCGTTTTGGCTGTGGCCGAATACCATAGCGAGGTAATTGCCGCCAACCTTTTGGTAAATTTTGGTCAGAGTTGCACCTATTTGCATGGCGGTTCAGATTATAAACACAGACACTTGATGGCCCCACACCTTTTGCAGTGGGAGAGTATTAGGCAAGCCAAGCAGGCCGGCTTTCTGGTTTATGATTTTTGGGGTATTGCGCCCAAGGATTCAAGCCAACCTCGCTGGGAAGGCATTACGCGCTTTAAGAAGGGCTTTGGTGGGCAACGCGTAGCTTCGCCGGGGGCTTACGATTTTATTTATCATCCCACCTGGTATCAGGTCTATCATCATGGTCGAATGTTAGCTAATAAAATAAGAAATTTCCGATGATCAAAAAAGTTTTGATTTCCGCCGCTGGTCGTGGCACCCGCATGCTTGATTTAGGTAAAGACAAACCCAAGCACTTAATTGAGGTTAATAATAAGCCCTTTTTGTATTATTTATTAAGTAATTTGAAAAAGGCTGGTTTTACCGACATAACCATGGTGGTTGGCTACAAGAAAGAATTTATGGAAAAATTTTTTAGTCAGCACCAGGATGAGTTTAACATTACTCTAGTGAATCAGTTTGAAATTTTGGGAGACCAGCGCTATGGTACGGCCTGTCCACTAGAGTGCGTTCGCCAACTGATGAGCGCGGACAATTTTTTGTCAGTGAATGGTGACAATATTTATGCGGTGGAAGATTTGGCCAATCTAAACACAGACGACGGCTTTTCTTATGTGGCTGGTTTCCCGCACCCTGAGCCCCAAAATTACGGCGTCTTACAAGTAGATGAAAATGGTTTGTTAAAAAATATTATTGAAAAGCCAAAAGAATTTGTTGGCAACTTGATTAACACCGGTCTTTACAAATTTAGCTACGAGGTATTTAATTATTTAGATAAAATTGGTTTGTCACCGCGCGGTGAGTATGAGCTGACCGACGTCGTCAATCTGATGGCCAAAGACGGCAAGGTTAAGGCAATGAGCGTCAAGGGAATTTGGTTAGATTTTGGAAAACCAACCGACATACCAAAAGTGGAAAACTATTTGAACGGGCATGATTAAAAAAATAATAAAAAAATTAATCGGAAAAAAAACATTGTCACGTTACCATTATTTTTTGGCGCGAACCGCCTCTTTTGTTTATGGATCGCCGAGCGAAAAAATGATTGTTATTGGTGTGACGGGTACCAACGGCAAAACCACCACTGTAAATATTATTTCTCAATATTTGGATTGTCTGAATAAGAAAAATGGTTTGGCCTCAACGGTAAATTTTAAAATCAACGACAAGAAGTGGCTCAATAAAAAAAAGATGACCATGCTCGGTCGTTTTCAAACCCAGAGATTACTCAGACAAATGTTAAAAGCTGGTTGTGAATATGCCATCATTGAAACCTCTTCACAAGGTATTGAACAACACCGTCAGATTGGTATCAATTACGATGTGTTACTTTTTACTAATTTAAGTCCCGAGCACATTGAGGCACACGGCAGTTTTGAAAATTATCGAGCAGCCAAAGAAAAACTTTTTTCAGAATTTGCTTCCTTGCCAAAGAAAAATATCAATGGCCAGGAAATAAAAAAAATTATAATCAGCAATATTGATGATCCAGAAACAGCTCGTTTGAAAAAATATCAGGCGGACAAATTTTTAACCTATGGATTTGAAAATAGCGGTGATTATCAGGGGAAGGATTTGCAAGCAGGAGAAGGCAGGATTTCTTTCAAGTTGGGTGGTCAGGAAATTAGTGCTAGATATTTGGGTAAATTCAATGGCTATAATATTTTGGCTGCCCTAGCCTGTTTGGATGCCCTGGGATTAAACACCAAACAAGCAATTTCTTGTGGCCTGCGCAACATACCTGGTCGCCAAGAGTGGATTAAATTGGGGCAAAATTTCAAAATAATGGTTGATTATGCTCCAGAGCCAGAGAGCTTAAAACAACTTTATGAGGCCATCAAAGAGGTAAAGAGAAACAAACTTATTCATGTTTTGGGCTCTTGTGGTGGTGGTCGGGATCAAGCTAGGCGCCCGATTTTGGGTAAAATGGCCGGCGAAACAGCTGATTTAGTGATAGTGACCAATGAGGATCCCTATGACGAAGATCCGCAAATGATTATTGATAATGTGGCCCAAGGAGCATTGGAGGCTGGAAAAGAGCTTAATAAGACACTGTTAAAATACTTAGATCGTAGAAAAGCCATTAAAAAAGCCCTGTCAGAGGCCAAGGAAAATGACCTGGTTCTAATAACTGGCAAGGGTGCCGAGCAGTTTATTTGTGTGGCCAATGAAAAAAAGATTCCCTGGGACGATAGGACAGTTGTCAAGGAAGAGCTGAAAAACCTTGATTCATCAATAAAATAGGGGTTTTTTAGTAAAATAAAGTTTTTAAAGCACGTGGCGGTGCTTGCACCGTTAGACGCAAGGCGTCTAACGGTGTGGATAAAGTGTGTGCAAAGAGTGGTTTTTGTGGATATTTTAGCAAAAACTAGTTAAAATTTGACAAACGTAAAAAATTGTATATACAGTATTTTTAGCTAATATTGGCGATTTATTTACAAAAAAAATATTTATAGCAAAAAAATGGGTTAAATCCTTGACATGGACCCTAAATTTTGTTATCATCCAGACATGAATTTTTTCGCGACTAATATAGATTAGTCAATTTGTAATCAAAGACTGACCCAAAATATATGGGTGAGCTTCTTTTTTTATGCTACAAAATAAGCAATTTTGTGACTGTTAGCTAAATATTTATTACTAAATATAAAGGTTTATGTCCCAAACCAAGCTTGCGACCTCTCGTAAATATTTCACACCATTACGCGAGGCCATTCCCTTGCCCGACTTGATAGAAATCCAAAAAAAATCATATCATTGGTTTTTTCAAGATGGCTTAAAAGAATTATTTGATGAGATTTCGCCCATTAAAGATTTTATTGGTCGAGATTTAGAATTGTTCTTTTTAGAATATTATTTAGATGAGCCGAAGTTTGATGAGGTGACTGCTAAAAGCAAGAACCTTACTTTTGAGGCGCCACTGAGGGTTAATGTTCGTTTATCAAACAAGCGCACCAATGAGGTCAAGGAGCAAGAGATTTATTTGGGAGATTTTCCTCTAATGACTGACCGAGGCACCTTCATAGTTAATGGTGTAGAAAGAGTAGTGGTGTCTCAATTGATTCGCAGCGCTGGAGTTTTCTTTTCTTCAGAAGTACATCGTGGTCGTCGTTACTATGGCGCCAAAATTATTCCTAATCGTGGAGCTTGGTTAGAAATAGAGACCGATGCTAGCAATGTTATTTATGTAAAAATTGATCGCAAGCGCAAAGTACCAGTTACTTCGCTGTTGCGAGCTTTTGGTGTTTCTAGTGACGAAGAAATATTAAAATTATTTTCTGATGTCGATACTCACCCAGAAGTGAAGTTTATCAAAGCAACTGTTGCCAAAGATATTGCGCACAATGAAGCTGATGGTTTGCGGGAAGTATATCGTCGTATTAGACCGGGCGATCTAGCCACGGTTGATAACGCGCGCAGTTTGATCCGCTCCATATTTTTTAATTTTGATCGTTATGATTTTGGACGCGTGGGTCGCTACAAAATAAACGCCCGTTTTAGTTTGGATATTCCTAACAACAAAGAAACCAGAGTATTGCGCGTGGAAGATTTGGTTTTGGTTATTAAAGAAATTATTAGATTAAACCTGACCCAAGACGAAGCTGATGACATTGATCATTTGGGAAATCGTCGTGTCAGAGCAGTTGGCGAGTTGGTGCAAAACAGATTCCGCATTGGTTTGGCTCGTATGGAGCGCATTGTCAAAGACCGCATGAGTACTTTGGACATCAATAATTTGACACCCAGTCAATTGATTAATGCTCGACCGGTTATTGGTGTGATAAAGGAGTTTTTTATGAGCTCCCAACTTTCACAATTCATGGATCAAGTTAATCCTTTGGCCGAGCTAGAACACAAGCGCCGACTGTCAGCCATGGGACCAGGGGGCCTTTCTCGCGAAAGAGCGGGCTTTGAAGTCCGTGATGTGCACCGCACACACTATGGTCGCATTTGTCCAATTGCCACACCCGAAGGACCAAACATTGGTTTGGTGGGACACTTGGCCTCTTATGCCAGAGTCAATGATTTTGGTTTTATTGAAACACCATTTAGAAAAGTTTTGCACGACATTGAAAATGATCCAAAAATTACCGAAGGCAAGATTGCCAGAGTAGACATCAAGGATCCCAAGGGCAAAAAAGTTTTAATAAGTGCCAACGAAGTTATTAGCGCCAGCCAAGCCAGGGAACTAGCCAAAATAAAAGAGATAGAACTAGTGCCGATTAAACCACTGGTTACCAAAGAAATTGTTTATTTGGACGCCTTTGAAGAAGAGAAATACAATACCTGCGCCTCAACCGCGGCTATAGATGAAAATGGTTATTTTGAAAATGGGTTTGCCGAAATAAGAATAAAAGGCAACCCAACTTTTGATACAGTTGATAAAATAGACTTGATGGATGTGGCACCACATCAGATTATTAGTATTGCCACAGCATTGATTCCATTCCTAGAAAATGACGATGCTACTCGCGCTTTGATGGGCACCAATATGCAACGTCAGTCTGTTTCCTTGATTAAGCCCGAAGCGCCAATTGTGGGCACCGGCGTTGAAGCCAAGGCCGCCATTGACTCAGGACAAGTAGTGGTGACCAAAGAGGATGGTGAAATTACCATGGTTGATGGACGTCGTATTGAGGTGACCAATAAAGATAAAGTTTCTACTATTTATCACTTGAATAAATTTGCTCGTTCCAATACCTCAACCAGCATGAATCAGCACCCTATAGTCAACAAGGGTGAGCATGTTAAAAAAGGCCAAGCCATTGCCGATGGCGCCGCCACTGATCAGGGCGAGCTAGCCCTAGGTCGCAATGTTTTGGTGGCCTACATGACTTGGGATGGTGGAAATTATGAAGATGCTATTTTAATTTCGGAGCGAGTGGTCAAGGAAGATTTTTATACTTCAATTAGTATTGAAGATTATTCTATTGATGTGCGCGACACCAAATTGGGGCCAGAAATGGTTACCAGAGATATTCCGAACGTTAGTGAAGAAAAATTGAAAGATTTAGATCGCGAGGGGGTGGTCCGCATTGGCGCCAACGTTTCTTCCGGAGATATTTTGGTTGGCAAGATTACGCCTAAAGGCGAGACCGAGCTTTCGGCTGAAGAAAAATTGTTACGCGCTATTTTTGGAGAAAAAGCCAAAGACGTTCGCGACACTTCATTGTATATAAAACATGGTGAGCGCGGAAAAGTAATTGATATAAAAATATTTTCCAGAGACAAGGGCGATAAGTTACCAGCTGGTGTTATTAAAACAATTCAGATTACCATTGCTCAACTTAGAAAAATTCAGGTTGGCGATAAAATGGCTGGTCGTCATGGTAACAAAGGAGTTATTTCTAGAGTAGTGGCTGATGCCGATATGCCTTTCTTGGCTGACGGTACTCCGGTGGATATTATTTTAAACCCCCTAGGTGTTATTTCTCGTATGAACCTAGGCCAGCTACTGGAAACCCATCTTGGCTTGGCGGCTAGAACACTGGGCTACAAGGTGGCCAGCCCATCTTTAAATAGCGTGCCCGAAGAAATAATTCGCACCGAACTGAAGCGTGCTGGTTTACCAGAAAGCGGTAAATTACAACTTTATGATGGTCGTAATGGTCGGGCTTTTGAACACCAAACAACTATTGGTGTGGCCTACATGATGAAGTTGAATCACTTAGTAGAAGACAAGATTCACCAAAGATCAATTGGACCATACTCCTTGGTCACTCAGCAACCTTTGGGTGGTAAAGCTCAATTTGGTGGACAGCGTTTTGGTGAAATGGAAGTTTGGGCTCTTGAGGCCTATGGTGCTTCCAATACTTTGCAAGAAATGATTACCATCAAATCCGATGATGTACCTGGTCGCTCCAAGGCCTATGAATCAATTATTAAGGGTGAACCTATAACTCGTTTGAATATACCAGAGTCGTTCAATGTCTTGGTCAGGGAGTTAAAAGGCCTAGGTCTTGAAGTTGAGTTGATTGGTCAGCGAGAAAGAAAGATTGAGGAAGTAGACTACGAGACTAGAGAAATTTTGGATGAGCAGGCCCCAATCATTTTGGATGCGCCAGCTAGTGGTCCGGTTGAGAGCGAAGAATAAATAAATTAGAGAATAAAATATATGCCAACTCCATCGTCAACCAAAACAACCTTTGTCGGTAATGACAAAAATACGGTTTTGGAATTTGATGCCATAAAATTACGCCTGGCCTCACCAGAAGATATTCATGGCTGGTCACATGGCGAAGTTTTAAAACCAGAGACACTGAATTATCGCACCCAAAAGCCGGAAAAAGACGGGTTGTTTTGCGAAAAAATATTTGGACCCACCAAAGATTGGGAGTGTTATTGTGGCAAATACAAGCGCATCAGATACAAGGGCATTGTTTGCGACAAATGCGGAGTGGAAGTTACCAGAGCCGTAGTTCGTCGTGAGCGCATGGGTCACATTGATTTGGCTGCCCCAGTGTCTCACATTTGGTTTTTACGAGGCATCCCCTCAAAAATTGGTTTGGTGCTTGATTTGAGCATTCAGTCATTGGAAAAAATAATTTATTTTGCTTCTTTTATTGTGATCAAAATTGATGAGCCAGCTCGTCAAGAAACGCTAGAGCAAATAAAAACCGAATTAAAAAGTAAGCGCAAACAAATTGATAATGAGTTCAATCAGCGCTCTCAGGAAATAAATAAAAGTAAAGTAAAAATGTTGGCCGACGGTGAAGCCAAAGAAAAAGTAGATAAAAAAACTGAACAGGAATTGTTAGCCCTAAATGTTGCTAAAATTGATAAAATTAAAACTCTAGAAGAAGCCGCTGAAACCGCCATTAAGGAGCTGAAAGATCTGCACGAATTACAAATTGTTTCTGAAAATAAATATCAAGAACTTTCTTTGCGCTATGGGCATGTTTTTGAGGCAGGCATTGGCGCGGAAGCAATTTTTGATTTACTCAAAAAAATTAGCTTGCCAAAATTGTTGAGCGACCTAGAAGAAGAAATCAAAACAGCTCTACCATCTAAGACAAAAAAACTCATTAGACGCTCACGCCTGATTAAGAGTTTGATCATCAACAAAATCAGACCAGAGTGGATGATAATGTCAGCCATACCAGTCATACCTCCGGATTTGCGTCCTATGGTTCAGTTGGACGGCGGACGCTTTGCTTCCTCCGATCTTAATGATTTGTATCGTCGAGTAATCAATCGCAACAATCGTTTGAAGAGATTGAAGGAATTGAATGCCCCAGAAGTTATACAGCGCAATGAAAAAAGAATGTTGCAAGAGGCTGTTGACGCCTTGATAGATAATAATGCCAGACACGGCAAAACAGTTACGGCCTCAACTGGTCAAAAACGCATGCTCAAGAGCATTGCCGACATGTTGAAGGGTAAGCAGGGTCGTTTTCGACAGAACTTACTTGGCAAAAGGGTTGACTACTCTGGTCGCTCAGTCATTGTTGTTGGTCCGCATTTAAAATTGCACCAATGCGGTTTGCCAAAAATAATGGCCTTGGAACTATTCAGACCATTTGTAATTTCCAAATTAATCAAAGCCGAACTAGTGCATAATGTGCGTAGCGCTAACAAATATATTGAAGCCGGACATCCAGAGGTTTGGGCCATCTTGGAAGATATTATTAAAGACGCCCACGTGCTACTTAACCGCGCTCCAACTTTGCATCGTTTGGGCATTCAAGCTTTTCGGCCAATATTAATTGAGGGCAAAGCCATACAACTGCACCCACTTGTCTGCACAGCTTTCAACGCTGACTTTGATGGCGACCAAATGGCCGTACACGTGCCTTTGACTGAAGAAGCCAAGGCCGAAGCATCAAGCTTAATGCTTTCATCTAACAACTTATTAAAACCAGCTACTGGTGAACCAGTAACCATGCCAACACAAGACATGGTCTGGGGTGGCTACTATATGACCTATATTCGTAAAGACGCTAAGGTAGTTAAGGTATTTACCGATGAAGATGAGGCCGAGAAAGTTTTTACCCTGGGTTTGATAAAATTGCAAGATTTGATAAAGGTAAGAGTTGAAAAGATAAATGATCAAATTATAGAAACCTCAATTGGTCGTATTTTATTTAATAAAATTTTGCCAAAAGAAATTTCTTTTGTGAATCACGCTGTGGACAAGAAAGCTATGAAAAATATTGTGGCCGAAGCTTTCCGCATTTTGCCACACGACAGAACCGTTCGCTTGTTAGACGACATTAAAGATTTGGCCTTCCGCTATATTACTGATTCTGGTATGTCCTGGGGCATGGATGATATACCGCGGGTAGAAGCCAAAGCGGCCCTGATCAAGGAAGCGGAAAAACAGGTGGAAGAAATAAAGGAACAATATAATAATGGTTTGTTGACTAACCACGAGCGTTATATAAAAGTAATTGAAGTTTGGAATGAAATTAAAAATCGTATTAGTGAACAGTGCAAATTAGTGTTTAACCAAGAAAATTCCATTGCTTCAATCATTAACTCTGGTGCCCGCGGTACTTGGTCACAGATGTTGCAGATCATGGGTTTGAAGGGCACGGTTATTAATCCAGCTGGTGAGGTTATCGAATTACCCATCAAGGCCAGTTTCCGAGAAGGTTTGGACGTTTTGGAATATTTTATTTCCACTCACGGCACTAGAAAAGGACTTTCTGATACGGCCTTGCGTACGGCCAGCGCTGGTTATTTGACCAGACGCTTGGTTGATGTTTCTCAAGACGTGGTGGTTTTGGAAGAAGACTGTGGAGACAAGGAGGGTTTACTTATCGACAGAGAGGAGAGTGCCAATTTTAATGAGCCGTTGCATGAGCGCATTATTGGTCGTACTTTGGTGAATGATATCAAGGATCCAAATAGCAAAAAAGTTTTAATTAAAAAAGGAATATTAGTTACCAAAGAATTGGCCGATCATGTTGCCAAAGTCGACTTAGAATCTATCCGTATTCGTTCTGTCTTAACTTGTAAAGCCATACGTGGCGTGTGTCAAAAGTGCTATGGTTATGACCTGGGTTACAATCGTTTGGTAGAAAAAGGCACGGCCGTTGGTATCGTGGCCGCTCAAAGTATTGGTGAGCCCGGTACGCAGTTGACTATGCGCACCTTCCACACTGGCGGTGTGTCCGAAGGTGACATCACCCAAGGTTTGCCTAGGGTTGAAGAATTATTTGAAGCCCGCTTACCAAAGAAGCCGGCTATCATTGCTCCAGTCAATGGTGTGGTTTTGATTACGGAAACAAACAAATTGATTAGCAAGGATAATCAAGTTATTAAAATAGAACCACAGGGTGCGCGTATTGCTAGGTATGATTTGGACAAGTCCACAGAGCTCAAAGTCAAAGACGGAGAAGAAGTGGCCAAAGAACAATTATTAATCATCAATGAAGAGCAAGAAATAAGAGCCACCTTTGCTGGTGTTGCCAAATTGACAGACGATCAATTACAAATAATCAGTCACAAAAATGAAGTGATTGACGTTATTATACCAGCCGGCTACAAACTTTATGTAAAAAATAAAGACATAGTAGTTGAGGGTCAATCCATGACCGAGGGTAGTGTTGATTTGCACGAATTGTATCAGATCAAGGGCCAGTTGGCAGTGCAAAAATATATTATTAAAGAGATTAAAAGTATTTATTCTTTGCAAGGTCAAAATTTAAATGATAAGCACGTCGAGCTTATTGTTAAACAAATGTTTTCTCGAATTTTTATCAAGGATATTGGTGATACCGATTTATTACCCGGAGAAATTATTACCAGTACGCAGTTTAGTGAGGCCAATCTCAAGACCAAGGGCCAAGAGGCCAAGGGAGAGGTTTTATTGATGGGTATTACTAAGGCCGCCTTGACCTCAGATTCATTTTTGTCAGCGGCCTCGTTTCAAGAAACAGCCAGGGTCTTAATTGATGCCGCTATTTCTGGTCGCGTTGATCATCTCAAGGGATTGAAAGAGAATGTGATTATTGGTCGTAAAATACCAGCTGGCACAGGATTTATAGATAAGACTAAATAAAAAAAGCCCCCAATATTGGGGGCTTTTTTGTTAGGGATGGGTTTTATTTTTATACTAGATTGTGATAAAATACACTGATAAGATAGCTGTATAATAAGCTTTTTATTATGTCTAGAAAAAACAAGCGAAAGCAGGAGGAAAAATTGAACCAAGATCTGGCCGCGGGCTTTAGTATGTCGCCAGATACCAAGGGCGCCATAATTACTATTGTGGTATTTTTGGTGGCTTTTTTGTCCATCTTGTCATTTTTTAATTTAGCCGGACCATTTGGCCGAGCGCTAAATTATGGTCTGGGGTTTTTATTTGGTTGGGCCGATTGGTTGTTTATTATCATTCTATTGTTAGTTGGTTATTTTCTTTTGCGTAGCCAAAGCCATCGCCTGAAGTTTGTAACCTACTTAGGTTTATTTTTATTGATATTGGCTCTCACTGGTTTACTTAATTTTCTGGTGCCAGATTATACCTTTTCTGAAATCAGCAAAACTGGGATTGGCGGCGGTTCTTTGGGCTTTGGGGTTGCTTATCTTTTTTCTACTTTTTTAGGTTTTTGGGGGTCGTTGGCAGTCTTGGTGGCCATGATGATTATTGGTTTGTTTATTAGTTTCAATACCTCATTCAAGGATATTAGCGCCAGAGCCAGATCCTTTGGTTTGTTGAAAGAAAAAATAATTCCCCCCACTCCTCAAGAAGAGGAAGACGAGGAAGAATTTGTGCCCGAAGAAATATTGAACACAGAAAAAGAAGCGTCTCTTGAGCCCGAAGAAATAATTAGAGCTGATAGTGGTGGCGAGACAAACGTTGAACCAAATGAGCCCAGTCGTAGGCCTAGGAAAAAGATTGTGATACCCATGGACCTACTGACCAGGTCAAATACCAAACCAGACTCCGGAGACATCGACGCTAACACTCAAAAAATAAAAAAAACATTTGAGAATTTTGGTATTGAAGTCACTATGGGCGAAGTCAATGTTGGTCCAACCGTCACTCAATATACTTTGCGCCCAGCTGAGGGGGTGCGCTTGGCTCAAGTTTTGACCTTACAAAATGATTTGGCCTTGGCTTTGGCCGCGCATCCTATCAGAATGGAAGCCCCTATCCCCGGAAAATCTTTGGTGGGCATAGAGGTACCAAACCAGAGTATTTCTATAGTTAAGGTTAGAGATGTGTTGGAAAGTCCAGCCTACACTAGGCGCAAGAGCAACCTGAGCATTGTCTTGGGTAAGGATGTTTCTGGTACAGCCGTAATGGCTAATTTGGCTAGCATGCCCCATCTTTTGATAGCTGGTTCCACTGGCTCAGGAAAATCTATTTGCATCAACAGCATTATTTTGAGTTTGATGTATCAAAACTCACCCGATGATTTGCGTTTTATTTTGATTGATCCCAAGCGAGTGGAGCTTTCAATTTACAATGACATTATTTATTTGGAGTCGCCAGTTATTACTGATACTGATAAAATTATTAATGCTTTGCGTTTTGTGGTTAATGAAATGCATGAGCGTTATAAATTATTACAGGCGGCCAACAAAAAAAATATTGACTCTTATAACAAAGCAGTGATCGTCAATCGTTTGCCATATTACGTGGTAATAGTTGATGAATTTGCCGCTCTGATGTCACTGGCCTCCAAAGAAGTAGAGGCAGCCGTAGTCAGTCTGGCTCAATTAGGTCGAGCCGCTGGTATTCATTTAATTTTGGCCACCCAGCGTCCTTCGGTTGATGTTATTACCGGCTTAATTAAGGCCAACATCACTTCACGCATTGCTTTTGCGGTGGCCTCGGCCATGGATTCGCGAACCATCTTAGACTCATCGGGTGCTGACAAATTACTTGGCAAGGGAGACATGTTGTTCATGACTTCGGATTCATCAAAATTAAAACGCATCCAAGGCGCTTATGTTACTGATGAGGAAATTTCTGATGTGGTGGCCTTCTTAAAAGAACAGGGCGAGCCACAATACAATCCCAAAGTTACTGAGCACCAAGGCGGAGCAACTATTGTTGGTGGGGGATACAACAACCAAGACGACACTCTTTCCCAAGAAGCCAAGGAAGTAGTAATCAGGGCTGGCAAGGCCTCGGCCACTCTATTACAGCGTCGTTTGAGAGTCGGCTATGCACGAGCCGCTAGGTTGCTAGATATTTTGGAAGAAATGGGAGTGGTGGGTCCGGCTGATGGCTCCAAGGCCAGAGACGTTTTGATCAAACAAAGTGATTTGGAAGAAAATTTTTCATCGGCCTTGGACGAAGAAGTGGTGGCCGATGATGAAATAAGTGAAGATGAAAAAGAGGATGGCGGAGAAGATTATTTGGCCAGCCAAGATCATAAAAATTATTAAGCCATGTCAAACTTTGAACGCAAAGAACTTCGGCGCACACACACCATGGCTGACAAGCTAAAAAATTTGCGGCTAAACAAGGAAATCACCGTAGAAGCTTTAGCCAAAAAAATAAACATTCCGACTAAATATATTGTCAGTTTGGAAAATGGTCAGCACGATAA
The DNA here is from genome assembly GCA_041665545.1 of Patescibacteria group bacterium. Lineage (GTDB taxonomy): Bacteria > Patescibacteriota > Patescibacteriia > UBA1558 > GWA2-36-10 > CALMZN01. Next base: position 48,380 of record JBAYIQ010000004.1, read on the forward strand.
TTTGCCGGGAGATATTTATGTGCGCGCTTGGCTAAAAAAAATAGCTAGTTTTTATGAAGTTGATGCTAATGGTTTGCTAGTGGACTATCATTTAGAAAAAAAGATAAATCACAAGATCAACAAAGACATAAAAACAGAAAACAAGAAGGCGGTCAAAAGCAGTCGATTTTTAAGGCCAAGAACTTTGCGTTGGTTAGTAGTCGGAGGAGTAGTTTTATCTTTGTTAGTCTATTTGGCTTTTGAAATAGTTAATATTATTTTTCCACCATATTTAAACATCACTCAACCCAGTAACAATTTCAGAACCAAAGAAGCCAGCGTAGAAATAATCGGTCAAACAAAAAAAGAGGCCCAATTAATGATCAATGGAGAGTTGATAGCCCTAGATCAAGAAGGAAAGTTCAAAAAAGCGGTTAATTTGACGATTGGCTTGAATAATTTACAGATTAGTGCTAAAAAGAAGCATAGTCGAACCAAATATTTAGAATTATTAATTTTAAGAGAATCATTAGAATAATTAATAGCAAGCTTTCGCAGGCAGGTTTGCAGAAAGGAGCTATTTGTATATGGCGCAAGAGAAAGAGAAAAAAGTAAAGAATAACTTTGATCAGGCCACCAAGACGGCTATTGATCAGATACGGGAGCGTTTTGGTGAGGGCGCGATCATGAGTTTGGGTGATGCTAAAGCCATGAATGTTGACACCATTAGCACGGGTTGTTTGTCTTTGGATTTGGCCTTGGGTGTAGGTGGTGTGCCAAAGGGTAGGATTATTGAAATATATGGTCCAGAGGCCTCAGGTAAGACCACCTTAGCCCAACACATTGTGTCTGAAGCCCAAAAAGCTGGCATAGTAGCCGCCTTTATTGACGCTGAACATGCCCTAGACCCAGATTACGCTAAGCGCATTGGAGTAAATGTCAACGAGTTGTTGATTTCCCAGCCCGATACTGGTGAGCAGGCCTTGGAAATAGTAGAGGCCCTGGTCAGATCCGGAGGCGTAGGGGTCATTGTGGTTGACTCAGTGGCTGCTCTAGTGCCTAAGGCAGAGATAGAGGGTGAGATGGGCGCCCAACACATGGGTTTGCAAGCCAGATTGATGAGCCAGGCTTTGCGTAAATTAGCCGGCATAGTTAGCAAGAGCAATACTTTGGTAATTTTTATCAATCAAATTAGGATGAAAATTGGAGTATTTTTTGGCAACCCCGAAACCACTACCGGCGGTAATGCTTTAAAATTTTATTCTTCAGTCAGGATAGAAGTCAGGCGTTCGGCTCAAATCAAGCAGGGTGAGAAGATTATTGGCAATCAAGTCAAGGCCAAGGTAGTAAAAAATAAAGTAGCCGCTCCATTTAAGGCCTGTACTTTTGACATCATGTATAATGAGGGTATTTCTGTAGCTGGCGATGTCTTGGATATGGGCTTGGAATATCACATTATTAATAAGAGTGGCAATTCTTATTCTTACGGGGAGACCAAGCTAGGAGTCGGTCGTGAAAATGCTAAGAGCTACTTGAAAGAAAATCCCGATTTGATGGCCACTATAAAAAAAGAAGTTTGGAAAGTGCATAAGGCCGCAGAAACAGAAGTTTAAATTTTTTTACAAAACATTCCCGCCGTAGTTGATCGTGCTTGACGCGATGACGCGGCGGGTTTGTTTTATTCGCGACAAATTAGTATAATAGACTCATGTCTGTAATGAGTAAAATATTTACCAATACTATTTGGCAGATAGTAATAAGGTTTTTTGATGTTATTGTTGGGGTTGTAAACATCGGCATAATTACCCGTGTTTTGGGTCAAACACAATTTGGATTTTATACCACAATTTTTGTGTTCTTGCAGACAGTAATGACCATAGGCGATTTTGGCCTGTATTTGACCCTATTGAACGAAGTGTCGGCTACTCAAGACAAAAAAGAGGAGAAAAAAAGGATTGATAATATTTTTACCATTCGCTTGGTTTCATCGCTGATAATTTTTGCTCTAGCGCCACTGTTGATAAAATTTTTCCCCTACGATCAAGCAGTAAAGGTCGGGGTTATTTTTTTGGCCGGCGCATTTTTTTGGCAAAGCTTGGTTTCTACTTTGACAGCGGTGTTTGCCAAATATTTGGACATGGCCAAGGCAACGCTAGTTTATCTGATTGCAAGATTGGTTTATTTGTGGCCCCTCATATATATTTATCAACACAGCGGTACCTTAAATCAAGTACTTTTTTGGAATACACTTAGCACCGCCGTTGGTTTTTTTGCTTTATTGATTTTTATACAAAAGCACCAGCGCTTAGGGATGGGCTGGAATTTTGCCTATTGGAAAAAAGTTTTTAAAATTGCTTGGCCATTGTCTTTGGGTGTAGTACTTAATCTGGTTTATTTCAAGGCCGACACTCTTATTTTGTCGGCCTATCATTCAGCGGAAAAAGTCGGTCTCTATGGCGCGGCCTACAAAGTATTGGAGGTTTTGGTGACCTTCCCACACATGTTTATGGGTTTGATTTTACCCCTTTTTGTAGCCTCTTGGGTGAAAAAAGATTTTGAAAAGTTGAGAGTAATTCAACAGAGTACTTTTAACTTTTTTTCTATCATCAATATTTGGATGATTTTGATTGTTTGGTTGATGAGCAGAAAAATAATGTTGTTAATCACTGGACCAGAGTTTGTCCAGTCAGCGCCGATTCTAAATATTTTGGTTTTGGCTGTGGTGGCCATATTTTTTGGCACCATGTTCACCTACTTAGTCGTGGCCATGGGTTTGCAGAAAAAAATGCTTAAATTTTATTTTTTGACAGCTGTTTTTGGTCTGACCGCTTATTTTTTATTTATTCCCGAATATGGCTATTGGGCCGCGGCTATTATTACGGTGCTAGCCGAAGTTTTTGTTTGGGTAGCCGCTTACTTTTTGGTCAAAAAAAGTGCCAATTTTAGCTTAAAAACAGGAATTATGTGGCGTTCTGTGCTGGCGGCGATATTAAGTTTTGTTTTGTTTTGGCCACTGCGTGGTTGGCCAGTTATATTTTTGGGACTTGGCGTTTCAGTCTTTTATTTCTTGATGCTTTTTGTTTTGCGGGCCATCAAAAAAGATGAGCTAAAAATTATATTAAATAAGTAAAATGTTGAATTTATTTTTTATTTTAATCGCTGGATTTATCTTCGCTTACGTCGCTAAAAAAAATATTTTGTGGGGCCTGTCATTAATTATTATTTTTTTGCCAAGTTATCTTTGGCGTTTCCAGATATTGTCCTTGCCCTCAACTTTTTTAGAGCTGATGATTTTGATATTATTTTTTATTTGGCTGATTTATTCTAAGCCCTATAAAAAAGAATTTTGGTTGGCACAAAAAATAGAAAAAAAATGGTTTTATTTATCAATACTTTGGCTAATAGTTAGCTTTGTAGCTTGGCTGTATAATCCAACCATAAAATCTTTGGGTCTTTGGCGCGCTTATTTCTTGGAGCCGTTGTTATTTTTTGCGGTGCTTATCACCAGCTTGAAAAATGCCAAAGATTACCAGATAATAATAAAATCAACAGCCATTTTAATTTTCTGGTTGGCTATTTTTGCTATCATCCAAAATTTTACCGGCGCTAATTTACCAGCAGCCTTCGATTTCCCGAAAACCAAGAGATTAACCAGTGTCTTTTTGTATCCCAACTCTTTGAGCCTGTTGACGGCCGGTATTAGCGGATTTTTGGTGGCCTATTATATTTATGTTCAGCGGAGGTGGGAATATTTAGCTATTGGGATCTTAGGAATTTTTTTATCTTGGTGGGCAGTGAGCCAAGGGGCTCTAATGGCAATATTTTTCGCTTTTATTTTATTTGGGGCAGTGAAATTATATAAAAGATTAAAAAATAAAAAACAAAAATATTTATTTTTTTTAATAATCATTTCTTTGCTGTTAATATTTTTTAATAGTCGCTTATGGACTGATGTTAATCAACAGCTTTTTCATCCAACTCTTGATTTGCAGGCTACTTCATTAGAAATACGCAGTAGCCAGTGGCAAGAAACTTATGTTTTGCTTAAAGACAATTGGTTTAAGGGCGCAGGACTCAATGCTTATCAAATCAAATTTATACCGTATCACAAAATAGCTTGGTTAGAAATATTTTTATATCCACATGATATATTTTTAAATTTTTGGGTTGAGTTGGGACTCCTTGGCTTGTTGACTTTTTTACTTATTTTGTATTTTATTGGTCAGGAAATAAAAAAATTGTTTTTTGAAAAAAATAATTTAGCTTGGCCACTGCTTATTTTCTGGCTTATCTGGCTGATTCAGGGTTTAGTAGATGCACCTTATTTTAAAAACGATTTGAGTTTATTGTTTTTTATATTTTTGGCTCTGACCACGCAAGCTAGAAACATAAAAACAATTTACAAGGAAGCTGAATTTTAGTATAATATACACATGTACCCCGTTAGAAATTCACGGGGATTAAATAATTGCCAAGCAAGTAGTATATTAGCTTATTATAATGATGATTTCTAACGGGGTGAAAAAGATTAGGAAGGCAGTAATTCCGGTGGCGGGATTTGGCACTAGATTTTTACCAGCCACCAAGGCTCAGCCCAAGGAAATGTTGACCGTGGTTGACAAGCCGATCATCCAATATATTGTGGAAGAAGCCGTGCAATCGGGCATTGAAGAGATAATTTTTGTTACTTCAGCTAATAAACGCGCTATTGAAGATCACTTTGATCGCAATTTCGAGCTAGAATACCGCTTGCGACAAAAAGGGAAAAAAACCGAGCTGGCCGAGATGCTGAAAATTTCGGACATGGCCAAATTTATTTATGTCCGCCAAAAAACACCAAAGGGCTTGGGGCATGCCGTACTGACTGCTCGAGAGCTGATCGGCGATGAGCCGTTTGTGGTGATTGCTGGTGATGACATTATTGACTCTAAGGTGCCGGCCATAAAACAACTAATGCGGGTTTATGAAAGGTATGAAGATATAGTTTTGGGCGTCACCAAAGTAGATAAAAAAGAAACTTACAAATACGGCATTATTGATCCTATAAAAATTGACGAGCGCACAGTCGAGATAAGAAGGCTGGTCGAAAAACCCGCTTCCAACAAAGCGCCTTCTAACTTGGCAGTCACTGGTCGCTATATATTGACCCCAGAAATATTTGATTTTTTAGCCAAACAAAAGCCCGGTGCTGGTGGTGAAATACAATTGACTGACGCCATTGCCCGCTATATCAAAGAACGGGCTGGCTACGCCTGTCTTTATGAGGGAGATTATTATGACTGTGGTAACAAACTAGAGTTTATGAAGGCCATTATAAATTTTGGTCTAAAAAGATCGGCCTTTAAGAAAGAGTTAAAAAAATATTTACGTCAAATAGTAAATTAATATGCGTGGCTACAAAATAATTACATTATTATTAATCGGGGTGTTTGTCATTACCTCTGGTTTTGGTTGCAAGGGTTTGGGCTGTTCTACAGATAGCGCTAGTCAGCCCGTAGCCCTTACTTACTGGGGAGTTTGGGACAGTCCCACGCAAGTTTCTGGTTTGATTCAAGAATATCAGTCCAGTCACCCGACCGTAAAAGTCATCTACAAACAACTTCGCTATGAAGAGTACGAAAGAAAACTATTGGAAGCCTGGGCTGATGATAGAGGGCCAGATATTTTTGCCATTCCAGCCAGCTGGCTCAATAAATATCAAAACCGCATCGTGCCCATGCCCAGTGTTGTCCAAATTCCAGTGCAGGAAATAAAAGGCACATTAAAAAAAGAAACAGTCGTGACCGTACAAACAGTAAAAGGGCTTAAGGCCGATGAGGTTAAGGACCAATACGTTGATGTGGTCTACAACAACGTTGTTAAGAACAACCAAATATATGCCCTACCCTATTCGCTAGACACGCTAGTCACTTTTTACAATGAAGATTTACTTGATCAGGCCAGCTTGCCAGAAAAAATTGTTACCTTCAATGATCTAGTGGATCAGACTAGCCAGCTGACCAAAGTGACTACGGACAACAAAATAGTTCAATCAGGCGTGGCCTTGGGTACGGCTGACAACATACCAAGATTTTTTGACATAGTTTCTAGTTTGATGCTTCAAACCGAGGTCAATCTGAAAGGGACAAAATTTAATCCAAGTAGTGGAGAGCAATCAGCTGCTCGTTTTCAGGAGGCCATAAATTTTTATATTAGTTTTGCTCGTCCGGGCTTGGCTTCGTATTCTTGGGACAAAAGTCTGCCCAATGCTTTTGATATGTTTAGCTCTGGTAAATTAGCTTATTTTTTTGGCTATAGCTATCACGCGGATGCTTTGCGTAAAGCGGGCGTGCCATTTGAGTGGGGTATTACCAATTTCCCACAAACCGAAGGGTCGCAAGGCACAAAATACTACGCTGATTACTGGGTCAATGTTGTAGCCAAAAAATCCAAGAATCAAGGCGTGGCTTGGAACTTTGTGCAAAATACAGCCAGCGCCCAAAATGTCAAAAAATATTTGGATCAAAATAAAAAACCAACTGCCTTGCGCTCTTTGATTACTGGTCAAAAAAATGATCCTGACATTGCCCCTTTTGCCAATCAGGTTTTGACAGCCGACAACTGGTACACTGGCTATGATTACCCCAAAGCCGAGGCGTACATGGCCGAGTTTATCAATGGACTAGCTGACAACAAGATTGACATCAACAACCAAGCTGATTTGAAATTATTTATTGATAGAATAAATCAAACCTATCAACCCAATCAATGAAATACTTTAAAATAATAATTTTAGTAGCCGTTACTTTGCCCTTGCTAGCTTTTGCCCAAACAACACCACCAGGGTTTTTGGACACCTTGGGGGGAGATTGTATGAAAAACGGCGACTGTCAACTAGCCGACGTAGCCACTGGTTTTATTTTGTTGACCAAGTTACTGCTCGGGGCTATGGGAGCCGTGGCTTTGCTGTATTTTGTAATTGGTGGCTTCCAGTGGATGACTTCCCAAGGCAACCAGGAAAGAGTGCGTAAGGGCCAGCAGACCATGACCAACACTGTTATTGCTTTGTGTATTGCCTTTACTAGTTATTTACTATTGAACTTTTTTGTTAATGATATTTTGGGAGTAAAAAGTGATTACATGATTGGCGATGCTCCAACTCAGTGTGAAGGTAAGTCAGATGGGACGGCTTGTAATGTGGTTGCTGGTAGCACATATATAAACCCCTATGAATGTTTTTCGGGAGAGTGCGTCACTAAGTGTAAAGTAAAAGCCAACATGACCAGTTTGAATTGGCAGTGCTATACTGTGCCAAATCCAGAATTAATATCAACAGACACTACTTATTATGAAAGAAATTTGTGCCCCGGTGATGAATACACTGTTTGCACCTTGTTAAATGCCAGTGGAGAACCAGCTGATCCAGCTTATCAAGCGTTCCTACATCGTTTTGTTCCTTGATTATAAAATTATGCACATTCACTCCGTTAAATAAAATTTAAACACAGTTTAAATTTTAAATTTGCTACATGACCACATATAAATTATACGCCAATGAAAAATATAAAAAATAAATCTGTCATTGCGAGTCCCGTCGAGCTGAGCTCGACGGGATGTGGCAATCCCGATGAGATTGCTTCGCTCCGCTCGCAATGACAATCATAAATATATGAAAAAAATAATAAATTTATTTTGGTTAGCCACTCTTCCTCTATCTGCTTGGTCGGCAACAGACGGGAAAATTGAGCTTGAAAACCCCGTATCAGCAGATAGTGTGCCAGAACTTATCAATACTGTAATTAAAGCAATTTTAGGCATAGTCGGCGCCGTAGCTTTGTTGTATTTGGTGTTGGGTGGTTTCACTTGGCTGACTTCCCAAGGCAATCCGGAAAAAGTAAAAAAAGGCCGAGAGACATTGGTTTGGGCGATCTTTGGTCTAGCTATGATTTTCTTTAGCTACGTGATATTGAATTATGTCTTTACCGAATTTTTAAAATAAATATAATTTTTTTGGTTCTTGATGTTTTGTGGTTTTTAGACTATAATATTATTAGTAAAAAGTACCTTGTTATTAATTATTAAAATCCTAAAAATGAAAGGGGGTGAAGAAATGAAAAAATTATTAGTTTCATTAATGCTTTTAGCGCCATCAATGGCCATGGCTCAAGCTCCTGTTGTGGAAGATGACCCATTTGGTCGAAACACCTTACAAGAGCTTTCAACAGCTGGTGAAAGTAAAGATATATTTGTGGTTATTTCAAACATTGTTAATATTATCTTGACTTTCTTAGGCGCTATTGCTGTGTTGTTATTCCTTTATGGTGGATTCAAGTGGTTCACCTCTCAAGGTAATAGTGAGCAAATTGAAGCTGCCAAGAAAATCATGGGCGCTGCCGTTGTTGGCTTGGCCATTATTTTCGCTTCATACGCCGCCGCTCAATACATCTTCGATCAGTTGTCGAATCAACTTTTATAGTGGTATATTTGGATTCAAGACATATAGTCTAGACTATAGTAGGCAAGCTTTTTGCCTACTAAGGTGTGAATTATATGTATAAATATATTATTTCATTATTTCTATTGTTGCCCTTTACTGTCCTAGCAGTGAATCCTTTGGATTCTTTGAATGAGGCAGCCGGAGGCACTGGCTTGGTGAGTAATAAAACTCCGATTCAGATTGTTACTAGCATCATCAACACCATCCTTTATTTTGTGGGGGCTATAGTTATTGTCCTGATGCTTTGGGCGGGCTTCAAGTGGATGACTTCAGCTGGCAACACTGAAGCCATCAAAAAATCTAGAGAAACTATTATCAATGCCGTGATTGGCTTGGTAATTATTTTTGCGTCTTATGTGATAGTCAATTTTGTGATGTTAAGACTTATTGAGGGTATTGGTGTTGGTGGCACTGGAGGTTCTCCGGCGACAGTTGCTGATTAAGGGTTCTAGTTAAATTTTTATAAAATAAAGCGGCTCCAGTCCATTGCGACTAGAGCCGTTTTTTCGATGAGGTGTGTGTTTTTTTATAGCCTGATACAGCCACCCCTGTCCAGCAGCATACCCTGATTGTTGTTGGGGATAAAGTCATTGATCAAGAAGACAGCGTCAACTGACCGACCCTGCCACGGCACCTTGTGTCCGGGCGCAAGATTTCGACAGCCACGGATGACTCGTCCTCTGTCTTCCCAAACCAGTACGAAGTCGCCAGCTGCGATGAAGATGATTTTCTCTTCGTGGGGACGAAGAGTAAACACCGGCCCTTGTATGTTTTGGAAGGTTTTGGTCTGAGAGCTGATGTTTTTTACCACTACCTCTAGCCGCGCCCAGCCTTGCACGAGGAATTCATCAACGATAATTGGCTCGCCAGTGTACAGACCGACTACGTGGTTTTCTTCCCCGTGTAGCACCTGGTCATTTCCTACCCATGGAGCCGTCCAGATTTCGTAACGTATGTATTTTTGTGCTCTCGTTTCTACAGGGAAGTCCCTTCCGTAGGGGAGTGGGATCTTGGGTCCACCGTTGACTGACACAACGGCCCAGCCAATGTAGTGCCGTTGGAAGGTCAATGTGACGGTGGGTGGGTTATCGCCGTAGGGATGATCGAGAGCGCGACCCTGTTCGTCGCGGAACTCGGTGCCGAGGCCCAAGCAGCCACAAAGGGGCAACAGGGCCATCAGGCACAGGGAGATAAGCACATAGCGACGCATATAGCACCTCACTTGTTGAATGTTCTTTTTTTAGGCCCAAAATAGGGCTTTTACTAACACTATATTATACACCACATAGCCAAAATTGTCAATGTCTAGTTTTGAAAACAACCCGTCGGGTTGAATTAGTTGTGCTATAATTATTGTATGAATTTTGTTAGTAAAATAAAATTGGCTATAGCCAAACATAGCCAAAGATATTTGTGGGTTAGCATTTTAGCTTTTATTTTGCTATTTACTTTTTTGGTTCTTAAGAAATATTATTATTTTGGCTACAATATTTCTGATTTGGGAATTTTTAATCAAACCTTTTTTAATACTTTGCAGGGGCGCTGGTTTGCTGAAACTATTACTTTGAACAATTATCTAGCTGATCATTTTTCACCTGGCTTGATTTTTTTATTGCCATTTTACGCTATCAAGCCATCAGCTATTACTCTGTTAATTATTCAGGTAGTGATTACCGCCCTATGCGCTTGGCCAATTTATCTTATTGCCAAAAAATATTCCAGCAATGTTATTTTCGCTTATGGTGCAGCTTTTTTGTGGCTGATTAATCCTTTTGTTCATCGTCAGGTGTTATTTGAGTTTCACATGTTGCACCTGATGGTCTTTTTATTTTTTTGGGCTTTTTATTTTTATCAACAAAAAAAGATTAAGTGGTTTGTATTATTTTTTATTCTTACCCTACTTACTCGTGAAGATGCTGTTTTTTTATTTTTGGGTCTGGCCCTGTTTAATGTGCTAGAAAAAAGATCACTAAAGTTTAGTGTTAATATTTTTACTTGTTCACTAATATATTTTTTTGTGGCCACTTATATTATTCATTTGATTTCGCCAGCTGGTAGTTTCAAATTTTTGGTATATTATGATTGGCTAGGAGGCAATAGTTTTGTTAGCATTATTTTTAATTGGTTAAAGCACCCTCTGGCCGTGCTTGGCCATATTTTTACCATAAATAATATTATTCTTATTTTTTATTATTTTTTGCCATTTCTTTTTATTCCTTTTTTAGCCAAGAAATATTTACTTTTGTCATTAGTTCCATTTTCGCTATATCTGATGAAGAACGGCGGTATCAATGGTGTCCAGTTACAAACGCATTATGTCATGTTTTTGATGCCCGGAATTTTCTTGGCCTATATTTTTGGGCTTTGGGGTATATTTAGTAAAAAAAATGATCGAAAATTAAGATTGGTTTATAAGCACCAGCCGTTTTTTATTGCTTTATTTATTTTTTCGATTTTATTTTTTTTGATATTTGACACACCCATTCCTTCATTATTTAGCAAGAAATTTTTACCAAATTATCACCAAGATCGGCAAAAAATAATTGACTTGATTCCACCCCAGTCAGCAGTATGCGCCGATTCATCATTTTTGCCGGCCCTGAGCTTACGCGAGAAGCTTTATAATATTGATTATGCTTATTATGGCAAAACAATATTTGCGGAAAGAGATTTTAGCTTGCCAAAAGTAGACTATATATTGATGGACATGAGCCAGTTTATTTCCACCAAAAATGACAGTAATGGTCCACTGTATTGGAAGCACGGTGATCCGCTGACTATGCCGGATCGTTGGGGGGCTGTTTTGGCAGATTATGATTTGACTTATGCTCAAGACAATATTTTTTTGTGGCAGAGCAAAGATGCTTTTGTTAGAAAAAGCTTGCCGTATTTTGAGCTTAGACCAGTGGAGGGCGGAGAAGGTGATCTGCTCACAAATTGGTCATTGACCCAGTCGGCTGAGGCGCAGATATTGAAAATAAATTACAACAAGTTGGACACCAATTATTATTTAGTTAGATTTTATCAGAATGATCAATACTGGGAAACACTTTTTGATTATGGGCTTTACTCAAAAGCGCAAAATGAAGCTGGTCAAACAGCAACAGTTTATTATTATTTAAACAGTGCAGTGGATTCTTTTGAGATTTATCATTATGAAAGTCGCAATGTTTTGGGTGACTGGAGTAATCTTGGTCTGCTTATCAAAAGAGAAAAAGTATTTGATAGGACTTATTTTAGTAAATAATCAACTAGTAAGTTATTTTATAAATTAGAAAATATTTATCTTCATAAGACAGGGAAATATTCCGGTCTTTTTTTATATTGGCAATCAGGTTTTCGTGTCGATTTTTTTCCACGAAAATATAGCTACTCTTGAAATTACTTTTAATTTCCCAAGCCAAGTTGTCTTTTAGGTCACCCCTGGCGATATCAATGTATTTTTTTTGTAAATCAGGATGCGAAAAATACATAAAAGAAAAGTCTAAACCAACAATGTAATAATTGTGGTCGTTATAATAAAAAAGCATTGGCCACTCATCCCAATCTTCGTGAAAGACTATACTATTTTTGGGGGTATTATTTTTTAACCAATTAGCGCTTGGCTGATAGCGATCAATTGGGAGATCTTTAGGCGTTTTGGTATCCAAGATTTTTTTGTAAATATTTGGTTGCGCAAGAATACAAAAAATAGCTAAATAAATTAGCAAGAAAGTTTTTTGCCACCTCAGTAGAGATTTGAAATACTTAGTAATTGTTTTAAGGCCAATTTTTTTTATAATATCGGTCCAAGCGCTGGCTGTAAAAATTAATAAAAAAGGCAGATAATATTCAATAAAACGATATGATTTTATGGTCAATAACAAAAATAAAAAACTTAGTAAAAAACTGAACCAGCTCAAATGGCTTATTTTTTTGTAGTTGAAAAACAAAATTATTATAGCAATTACCCCTAGGATAAAAAAATAGTCTCCCGCAGAGATTACTTGCGGAATTGAGCGACCATACCACTCACCGCCAACGGAAAAAAGATAGCCATAGTTGATGACGCCAATTAGAAAAAATTGCTCGTAATAAAACTTTAAATTGTGGGGGAAATAGGGGTTGATTATTACTCCTGCTAATAAACCACCCACCAAGAATAGCAAGGTTTTTTTATCAGCAATGAATTTATTTTTATCATCCCAAGATATGAGCAGGCGTTGGTGAAAAAGCTTGATTTTTTTGTGGTGTATAAAATCATAAATAGCCGTAGCCAGCAAAAAAATAAGGCCTATTAACATGGCGATTGGCCAGCCACCATATAGCCAGACAAAAAGAAAACACAGAATGAAAATTAGCCAGCGTTTTTTGTAATATAAGGCATAAATTAAAAAACAGACAAATATTAAAGACAAGCTATTTACCTTGATTAAGGTCAGGCGAAAAGTAAGGTCAGGCAAGCTGATGAGTAAAAAAGTCCACAGCCATGGCCAGATAATACTTAGCTTTTTAAACAGCCAGTAGAAAGTGAGTCCCATTAAAGCGGCAAAAAATATTGTGGCCACCTTGACTCCGATTAGCGGTGATTGGATATAAGTAAAAGGCACTAATAATAAGTGATAAAGCAGGTGATGGTCAGTAAAGTGCTCAGTAATTGAGCTGTATTGCATCCACGGCAAGCTTTTGAGTAATATACCGTGTCTTAGGAAATCAGCCACCTTGGCGTGGTAAAAGCCGTCAGGATCGCCTATATAGCCACCCCACTGCAAACAAGCATAATAAAACGCTAAAACCAAAAAAATCAGCCAATAATCTAATTTGAGCTGGAAGAATATTTTTTTAAATTTTAGCCATTTTTCTTCAGCTGTCATGGGTCAATTCTAGCAGAAAAAAAATAAACAATAAAGAAAAAATATCTCCGCCCATTCGATCTGGTTCGACTTCGCTCACCACAAGCCACTCAGGGCGTCGATAACAAAATATCTCCGCCAGGCATGGGCGCGGAGATATGGTAGTTTTGGGATATGGGCGTTTTGCTCAAGAGCAAGGAGTTTGTAACTGCTTCTAGTTTATTATTATTCAAAAGCGAAGTCAAGTGCATAAGTAAAAATGGTTGATTTTTTACCCCAATATTGTTAAGATACCTACATAAATTAAGATTATATTTTTCTTTTATGAGCGGACATTCCAAGTGGGCAACAACCAAAAGAGCCAAATCAGCCATTGACGCTAAGCGGGGCAATATTTTTACTAAATTGTCCAAAAATATCACCATTGCTGCCAGGAGCGGTGTTGATCCGGAAACAAATTTTAAATTGCGCATTGCCATTGATAAGGCCAGGGGTTTTAATATGCCCAAAGACAATATTGAGCGGGCTGTCAAAAGAGCCACCGGAATAGGTGGTGATAGCAATATTGAAAATTTATTGTACGAAGCTTATGGTCCAGAGGGAGTCGCTATATTGATAGAAGCCATTACTGATAATAAAAACCGAGCCGTGGCTACTCTCAAGCAGTCATTGGGAAAACACGACGGTAGCTTGGCCGGCAGTGGTAGCGTGTTGTGGATGTTTGATATGAGAGGCGAGATAATTTTGAATAAAAAAAACCTCAATGAGCAAGAGGAACTGCAAGTCATTGAAATGGGTATTATTGATGTTGTCAATGAAGAACCAGTCAAGCTGATTACAGAAATAAATGACTTAGAAAAAATAAAAAATAATTTGCAAGCCAAGGGTTTTGAAATCAGTTCTTCGGAAATGGTTTATTTATCAAAAAATAAAGTAGAAGTAAAGGATAGTGAAAAATTGATAAAATTATTGGATGAATTAGACGAGCTGGATGATGTCAACAACATCTACACCAACGCCAATATATAAATCATGACAAAAAAATTTACTATTTTAGGATTTGATCCGGGTCTGGCTGATACTGGTTTTGGTGTGATTTGTCGGGAAAACAATAAATTGCAGTATTTGACCTGTGGTAGTATAAAAACCAGAGCTGGGGAAAGTTTTTCTAGCCGAATATTGGAGATATATCAAGAAGTGAGTGGATTGCTTGGGGAATATAAACCAGATTTGGTGGCTGTAGAAAAGCTTTTTTTTGCCAAAAACACTAAGACAGCCATTGATGTCAGTCAGGCCAGAGGAGTGCTGTTGCTAGCCATCGTTGAGCAGAAAAAAACTTTGGTAGAACTGACGCCTTTGCAGGTGAAGCAGGCAGTGACTGGCTCGGGGCAGGCCAGTAAACGGCAGATTGGTGTCATGGTCAAGACTTTGCTACAGTTATCAGCCGTGCCAAAGTCCGATGATGCGGCCGATGCTTTGGCCATTGCTATTGCTGGCGCTTCGTTTAATACATTGTTAAGAAAATAATTTATCCTATTAGGATGAAAAAATTAAAAATAGTTTCAATTTCAGCCGAGGTCCATCCCTATTCCAAGACCGGTGGTTTGGGTGATGTAGCTAGATCACTGCCCAAGGCCTTTCATCGTTTGGGGCACGAGGTTATTATTATCACTCCGTTTTATGCTAAGGTCATAGATCAGGGAAAGTTTAAGATTGAAAAAATTTTTAGCGATGTCAAATTAAGTATTGATGCCGAAAATGAAGAATCGGTCAGCTACTATCGCACCGAATTATTGTCCGGATTGAAAGTATATCTTATTGGTAATGAAAAATATTTTTCTCGTCACAAAAAATTATATGGTTCGGAGCACGAAAATGCCCGTTTTTATCTTTTTGACATAGCGGCTCTCAAGTTGATATCGTTGTTAAAATTTAAAGCGGACATTATTCATTGTCACGACTGGCACTCAGGACTAGTGCCCTATTTGAAACAAAATCGTTTCAAAAAAAGCGAAACACTGTCTAAGGCGGCCACGGTTTATACTATTCATAATTTAGTATTTCAGCTGGGGCACAATTGGTGGGAAGTGCCAGAGAAATATAAGGACAAAGGAGTCAAATCTTTGCCACTATTTGATGATAAAAAAATTGAGTATATCAATTTTGCTAAGCGGGGCATTCTCAATGCCGATGTTATCAACACGGTTTCCGAAACTTACGCCGAAGAAATATTGCGACCAAGTTTTGGACAGGATTTACATCGTATTTTGAGGAACAGAAAAGAAAATTTATTTGGCATCGTCAATGGTATTGATTACAAGGATTATAATCCCATCAACGATCCTAATTTGGTGCTGAATTATGATCACAAAAAAATTCAACGAAAAAAAGTGAACAAAGAGCACATCCAAAAATTATTTAATCTTAAAGTTGATCAAGATGCGCCAGTGTTGTGCACCACTTCGCGAGTCACTTACCAGAAGGGTTTTGAATTAATATTGAATACCATCAATAATATCATGGATATGGGTGCTCAGCTGATTGTCATCGGCGCTGGTGATAAAAGCTACATCAATGAATTCATGAAGCTGGCCAAAAAGTATCCCAAACAATTGGCAGTCATACCCTCACACAAGGAAAACCAAAAATATGAGACTTTAGTTTATGCTGGCTCAGATATGTTTTTATTGCCTTCACACCATGAGCCCTGTGGCATCAACCAGCTTATTAGTTTTCGTTATGGTTGCGTACCCATTGTCAGGCAAACTGGTGGCTTGAATGACACGGTAGAAAATTTTGAACCAAACAATGAAGCCAGTAATGGTTTTACTTTCAAAAATTACGATCAAAAAGAATTTTTGATTGCCTTGACTAGGGCCTTGGAAACCTACAAACATAAGAAGGTCTGGCGCGACTTGGCTTGTCGTGGCATGAAGGCCTCCTATTCCTGGGAAATACCAGCCAAAGAATATTTAGAACTTTATCAGCACGCCATTAAGATAAAAAATGATTCCCGTTAGAAATTTTCGATATCTAGCGGGTAGATAGGCATATTTTTTAATGAATAAATTTTACGATAATTTCTAACGGGATGAAAAAGATAACTTGGGTTAATTTTTTACACATCTACCAGCCACCATGGCAGACAGTCGGAGTGGTACAGCAGATAGCTAGTCAGAGCTACGAGTACTTGGTTTATCTTTTTAAAAAATATTCAAAATATCGAGCCACTATAAATATTAGTGGGTGTTTGCTGGACATGCTTTTCGAAATTCGACCAGACTTGGTCAAAGAATTGCAAAAATTGGTGAGTAATAAACAAATTGAATTAACAGCCACAGCTAAATTTCATCCGCTTTTGCCACTGCTTGAGCAAGAAGAAGTAATTAGGCAAATACAATTGAACGCCGAGACCTTAAAAAAGTTTTTTCCCAATTTGAAGCCAAGTGGTTTTTATTTGCCGGAAATGGCTTACAGCTTAGGGGTGGCAAAGATTATTAAACAATTAGGTTATAAATGGATAATATTAGACCCAATATGCGCTAATGAAAAAATTGATAATAATACACATTACAGTATTAAAAATATTGGGTTGACAGTTGTTTTTCGCGATAGAATAATATCAAAAAAATATCCAGCTGAAGAAATTTATAATAAACTAGAGAAACTAACAGCCAATGAAACAATAATTACAGCTACTGATGGTGAAATATACGGTCATCACCATGAAGATTGGCAAGGACATATTGAAAAAGTGATTTCTCATAAAGATTTGGAAAGCAAAACAGTGTCTCAATATATACTTGGGTTAGTCAAGAAAAAAACCATTGCCTTGCGCTCCGGAACTTGGGAGTCGACCTTACAGGAGATAAAAGCTGATAAGCCATTTGTCATGTGGGCGGATCCGCATAATAAAATTCAGCAAGATTTGTGGGCCTTAGTTAATTTGGCCAGTAAATTGCTAAAAAAATACAAAAAAGATCCAAATTTTCAATGGGCCAGAATGCACCTTGATCAGGGTTTGATTTCTTGTACTTTTTGGTGGGCTTCGGCTCGTAAACCATCAGACTTTTCACCGCTGACTTGGCATCCGGACATGATTGACAATGGCGTGGAAGAGTTGGTGCGTAGTGTGCGCTCTTTACAACGAGCAACAACTAAAGAAAAAATGCAGGCCGAGAAGTTATATCTAGAAGTTAAAAAAAATACCTGGATGACTCATTGGAAAAAATATAGCAAATAATATTTATCCCGTTGCAAATTCACTACACAATGTAACGGGCAAAAATAGGAATTAGAAATAATTGTTTTACCTTTATTTTTTTAAACATTTTATCAAATAATTTGCAACGGGATGGATCCAGTTAGAAATTCACGATATTTAGCCATTGTGGTAAGGTGTAGTGGTATAAGATAAATTTACATTACCACATAAGAGACAAGCTAATGCTTAGAAACAATTATTTTACTTTAATTTTTTAAATATTTTATTAGATAATTTGTAACTGGATGGAAATCACAAGCATCAAACGATACATGGACAAATTGCTGAACTTGGATTTTATTACTACTTTGTTTAATCAAGGTCTTAATAAATTTTATCCAGATTTCAAGCAAGTGGATGGTCTGGTTTTTCACCCCTACAAGCGCCATGTTGGCAAAACCAGCATGATAATGGTGGTGGAATATGTCTTGAGTTATTTAACAATTGATGAAAAAATAAAAACAATCAGTCTATTTTCTTCAGCGCACTCGGACGGCTCTAGAACTAGGTCTTTTTATGGTCAAAGTTATTTATATGATCACGGTTTTGGTCAAGGCAATTTCTTAGTTGGTCGACCCCTGTTTTATCTTGATGAGCAGTTTGCCTTTTTTTATGAAGCAGTGCTGGGTCGTACTTTTCGTAAAGTTATGCAGGAAAAACCAAATGAAGATTTTTCCGTTATTTTGGATTTGGCAGCTAAGTGGATAAAAAAAATGCACGATTGTCCCATTGATAAAGAAAATAAATTTGTCTCTTTTGATTTCAGTGAAATGTCGCCCAAGCCACAAAGATTTTTGGATGATATGACCAAAGTTTATCCAGAATTAGGTCAGCGTCTGGACAGCACCTTTCATCGTTTAGCTGATTTGAAGAAAAAAAATTTCAATACCTTTCCGGTGTCGATTATACACGGCGATTATCATCCAGAAAATATTATTGTAAAGAGCGCGGAGCCAGATAAAATAAAAGTTATTGACTTTACTGATTTATCTTTGGGTGATCCTATGGTGGACTTGGGGTCATTCATCCAGCAGATAGATTTTATGGGCTTTGAGTGTTTGAGTAGAGGTAATATAAATAAGTATAAAACTATTTTTTTGGAATATTATTTTAATAAAAAATTTGAGGACATTGATATTAACGATTTAAACAGAATAAATTTGTATCAAGCTTGGGTAGTTTTGCGCACTACTTTGTTGCTTTTTTATGCTAAGTCAGCCAGTCACCCGCTTGGCGAGTTGATTGAAGAGATAGATCGCTACTTGAGCTTGGCGGAGGGCAGTCAAAGAAAAATAAACTTGTATTAATTTTTAGCTATGCCAAACAAAAATAAAACTAATACTACCAGCCAAGTGAAGCGAATAAAAATACTATTTTGCGCTGCCGAAGCCAACCCTCTAGCCAAGGTGGGTGGTTTGGCAGACGTGGTTGGTTCTCTGCCCAAAGCGCTCAATAAGATCGGCCTAGAAGTGCGCTTGATTTTGCCATATTATGCTGTCATCAGAGGAAAATATAAAACCAAGTTAGTAAAAAAAGATTTGCCCATTAGCTTGGATGGTCAGCAACAGCGTTTTGATCTTTATCAAACTACATTGCCAAATAGCAAAGTACCAGTGTATTTAGTCAAACACAAATTTTTTGATTATCCAGAAATATATTTTGGCACTAAAAAAATTAGTTTAAATAAAAGATTAATAGGCGACGTCGAGCGCTATACTTTTTTTTCTAAGGCCGTGGTTGAGGTTATGAAAGCGCTCAATTGGCAAATAGACATAGTTCACTGCCATGATTGGCACACTGCTTTAGTGCCAACTTTCATTGATGAATACTCGGTGAAATATAGTAGTTTTCCCAATACCAAGACACTGCTGACTATACACAATTTAGCTAATCAAGGTCTTAGCCCTTTGGACATATTAGACTACGCTGGTTTGCATCACGATCTGACTCCGGCCGTGATGGAAGATTATTATGATCAAGATGGTCAGATTTTGGATTTGATGAAAATCGGCATTTTGTCGGCTGACCACATAAATACGGTCAGTCCCAGCTATGCCCAAGAAATATTGACCAAGCAATATGGCGAGCATTTGGAAAAGTATTTACTGAGGCGCCATAAAAATCTTAGTGGTATAGTCAATGGTATTGATGTTGATTTTTTTGATCCCAATAAAGACAAATTAATTTATCAAAAATATAATTACAAAAATTTTGGAACTGGCAAGAAAACAAATAAACAAAAATTACAAAAATCTCTGGACTTAAGCCCTGATCAGAGCGTACCGCTATTTGGTCTGGTGACACGCCTATTTAAGCAAAAGGGTTTGGACATTATACTTCCGGCCATTGAAGAGCTTTTGAAAAAAACCAAGTTTCAACTAGTGGTCTTAGGTTCTGGCCAAGCAGAGTATGAAAAAGCTTTGCAAAATTTGCAAATCAAATACCCAAAAACAGTGGCTGTCAAAATTGGCTTTGATGCTCGTTTGGCGCAAAAAATTTACGCAGCTTCGGATTTTTTCTTAATGCCTTCTTTTTTTGAGCCCTGTGGCTTGGGACAGATGATTGCCATGCGCTATGGCTCTATACCCATTGTCAGGGCAACTGGCGGTCTCAAAGACACAGTCACCAGCCAGAGCGGTTTGGTTTTCAAAAATTATAGCCAAAGCGAATTACAAAGAATGATTAAAAAAGCCCTAAGACTATATAGCGCCCCTCGGATGTTTAATGGTATGGTAAAATACGATATGCAGTTGGATTTTTCTTGGAAAAAATCAGCCCTCGCTTACCAAAAACTTTATCAAAAATTAATTTAGCCGGATACAAATATGGATCAAAATTTGATTGTTGTAAATGAAAATAACGAAGTTGTTAAAATAGTTGATTCAGTTGAAGTACATCATAGCAATTTATTACATCGCTCAGTACACGTTATTGTTGTTGGCAAAGGAGAAAAATTTTTTTGTCGGCAAATTAGTTCCACCAGTTCCCTTTATGCAAATTATTGGTCAACGGCCACAGGTGCTCATATATTGGCTAATCATGAGCCACTTGAGACAGCGCAGTATTCTTTAAAAGATTTATTGGGCATATCTATGGATTTAGAATTTATTGGAGATGTACGCATTAACGATGGTGTTGAAAATGAAATAAGTTCAACATACGTGGGTTATTACGATGGGATATTTAATTTAAATAAGAGTAAGTTGACCGACGGCAAATTTTTTACCGATGAAGAATTAAGTATTCTTTTTGAGTCAGAAAAAGTTACACCACACTTAGTTAAATCAATTGAATTATATAGAAAAATTAAATAAACAAAAATATGCGTTCAGAATTTAGAAAAGATTATATTCAAGAAAAATATGTAATCATTGCTCCACGGCGGATAAGGCGCCCCAATGATGTCAGGGTACCAGTCGATCAAACTACCAAGCAATTTGATGATGCTTGTCAGTTTTGCCCTGATCATCTGAAAGGCGAAAAACTTCTCTATCATCTTGGACCAGCCAAAAATTGGCGCATTGCCACCAAGGCCAACAAATATCCAGTAGTGACTCTCAATAACCCCTTGGCCTATGGTCAGCAGGAAGTGGTTATAGAAACACCAGATCATCTTAGGGAGCTTGAAGACTTGCCAGTGGAGCATTTGGCCGAGTTGCTGACAACTTATGCGGAAAGAACCAAGGCCATTACCAAAAATAAAAAAATTGAATATATTTTGATATTCAAAAATAATGGTGGCACAGCTGGCGCCTCTCTACAACACTCGCATTCGCAAATTTTTGCTACTAATTTTCTACCGCCACATTTGGCTGACAAATCACAGCGCCAGCAAGCTTATAAATTGCAAAAAGGTACTTGTGTTTATTGCGATGTAATAAAAAAAGAAAAAAAGGGTCCGCGCTTTGTCTGGCAGGACAAAAATATTATTGCCTTCACGCCTTATGCTTCGATGTTTAATTATGAAATATGGATTATGCCCAAAAGGCACATTGATAATATTACTTTACTTACTGCCGAGGAAAAGTTATCTTGGGCTAAGATTTTAAAACACAGCTTGAAAAAAATCAGTTTGCTCAACCTGCCTTACAATTATTATTTTCATCAGGTGATTCACGATGAGGACCAGCATTTATATATGAAGATAGTGCCTCGTGGCTCGGTCTGGGCGGGAGTAGAGATTGGTTCAGGATTGATAATCAATCCAATTGCTCCAGAGGAAGCGGCTAAGTTTTATAGATTGGGATTGAAATAATACCGCCCATAGGGCGACCGTCCTTTGGACGGGAAAGTTGAAAGTAAAAAGTAGAAAGTTAATAGCTTTCTACTTTTTTTGGCTAATATTAGGTAAATATTTATTTAATATTATCAATAGTTATTATATAATCCTTAAAATCTATATAATTATTTTTTTGGTATTTTTTATTGGTTAATATTTTGAGCAATAAATTGATAAAGCGCCATTGCAGCGTATTCTGCATAGGTATTGTTGGTGCAACTGAAGCGATAGTAATCATCGATTGATCGTATAATATTATCGGGAGCAGTAGACCCTATTCTTTTGGTCCGCTCTAAAATATAATTAAGCTTTTCAATGATTTTTTCTATAGTCGTGCCAGAGTCTTTTTCTTTTTGTAATTCAGCAGTAACTTCTTGAATAATGTTTAGATATTTTTGGTAAATTGGTTTTAAATGTTTTTCTATTAGCAAGTCTTTTTCACTCGCCTGAATCCACCCGATATCTAGAGCATAAGTAAGGCATTCTTCGTAATATGTATTTTCATCCAGGATTTTTCCCCTGTCTTCATTTTGTATTTCTGGCCATTGTCCTGGTAATCTTGTTTTTTCCATATTTTATTATTTCACTTTTCCAAATTTCCTTTTTCCAGCTTGCACCACATCGCCGGATTTGATGATGATATCTTTGTCCCAAGCTGATATTTTTTTATATTACCATTGCTATCCCCATAGCCATTAGAGTATTCCACCATATATATAAATAAGCAAATCCTATTTCAGGATGCAATTCCTTATATTCTAAAAAATCATTAATAGTACTTGTATAGATGGGGTTCTGTAGAGGGGTTGTGTTATATTCAGCTAGTAGCCACACAAAAGCAATTACCCCAGCCAATAAAGATAAAAATATTATACTGTTTTTTGAAATTTTGGTTATAGATCCTAAGCCAATAAGCATAATCAATCCACCCACAAAACCAGCTACTAGGAAAGAAAAAGGTGGTTTTATAATAGCTTCAGCTATGACCACCCAAAAAGATGCATGATAAGCAATAGCGCAACAGGCGAGCCATATTAAGGTATTCTCAGGATTCTTTTTTTCTTTTTTAATAATAAATATGGCCGGAAATATAAAAATCCCAAAAATTAATCCTGGCAATAGAGATAAGGCATAAAAGTTATGGGTAACATCAAAGAGCAGAATATAGTTAACTACTAGTGCGGACATAAGGCCAAACAGTGGCAAAATAATAAATTTTAATTTTTCCATATTTTATTATTTCACTTTTCCAAATTTCCTTTTTCCAGCTTGCACCACATCGCCGGATTTGATGATGATATCTTTGTCCCAAGCTGATATTTTTTCGTGGTTTAATTTAAAACCACCACCATCAATCAGGCGCCTGGCTTCACCTTTTGAATTTACTAATTTCATTTGTAATAGCAAATCAATAGGATTTATTTTATTTTTGCCAATAATAAATTCAGGCATTTCGTCAGGATTGGCTTTTTTAGCAAAAATGTTGGTGAATTCTTGGCCAGCTTTTGTAGCCACATTTTCACCAAAATAAATTTTTACAACTTCATTGGCTAGCTGGAATTTTATGTCGCGGGGATTTTTGCCAGCCCGCAAATCTTTAGCAAGCTGTTTTATTTCATTCAGCGGCACTCTAGTACAGAGCTCAAAGCCGGAAATAATCATACCGTCAGTCCAAGACATAATTTTGCCAAACATATCTTGAGCTGTATCTGATAGGGCGACCATGTTGCCCTCGGATTTACCCATTTTTTTGCCACTGGTGTCAGTCAGTAGGCGCATGGTAATGACAAACTTTTCCTTGTGTTTCAGTTCTTTCATAAGATCGCGGCCAGCCAACATATTGAAAGTCTGGTCATTGCCACCTATTTCGCCATCAACATCCATAGCCACGCAGTCATAGGCCTGCAGGACTGGATACATGAATTCGTGTAAGTAGATCGGCTTAGCTGATTTGATGCGCTCTTGGAACATATCTCGCTCTAGCAAGCGCTGGACAGTAAAGTGTTTGGCCAAATCCATGACTTGATTAAAATTCATTTTGCTCTGCCACTGGCTATTGAATTTTATTTCCGCCTTATTACTGCCCGAAAAGTTTATTAGTTTGCTAGCTTGATTTTTGTAGCTTTTGGCATTTGTCAAAACCTGCTCCCTAGTCAAGGCTTGGCGGGCGGCTGTTTTATCTGTCGGGTCACCAACCATGCCAGTAAAATCGCCAATCAATAATATTATTTTATGACCCAATTCTTGGAATTGTCGGAGCTTCTCTATGGTTATGGCATGACCCAAATGCAGTGTCGGGCCAGTAGGATCAACACCCAAATACAAGGTTAGCTGTTTGCCAGAGGACAACTGTTTTTTTAGGTATTCCTTATTAGGGTAGACATTTTCCATACCCCTTTCCAATAGTTCTTGAATTTTTGCTTGATCCGTGCTAATTTTAGCCATAGTTTCGATTTTTCTTAATTTCAGCCCGTGGAATAATCCCGCCTAAGCGGGATTAGTGCCACGTTATGATTATTAATTATATTTTATTTTACATTACTATAAAACCCAAATTTAGCAAAATAGTGTTCAGTGGCACTATTCCACGGGCTAAAGTATATTCAAATTATAGCTTATTTTTGCTATAATTCAAATACTAATTACAAATATGCCTATCCCCCAATTAGAACCAACTTTTCAACATAAAAAAATAGACCAAAAGCCAAGTTTTTTTTCCAAAGGACTGGTCGGCTCTGGTCACAGACAATCCAAGGCCCCGAAGAAGGGATTTTTTGGAAGATGGTTTAAAAAATATTGGCTACATATTGTTGCCCTGATTTTGTTACTGGGCATTGCTTTTATTGCTCTGGTGGCCTGGTATTCCAAGGACTTGCCAGATGTCAACAAATTGATTGACCGTAGCTCACCTTTGAGCACCAAGATTTATGACAGCAAGGGCGAGACACTGCTTTATGAAGTGCATGGACCAGAGCAAAGAACTTTGGTGACTATTAGCGAGTTGCCCGACTATATCAAACAAGCCACCATTGCTATTGAAGATAAAGATTTTTATAACCATAGCGGAATTTCTATCAAGGGGATTATTCGCGGGCAGATTGTACCCCGCTTAAGCGGACAAAGAGCGCAGGGTGGCTCGACCTTGACTCAGCAATTTGTAAAAAATGCTATTTTGACTAATGAGCGTCGCGTGTCCAGAAAAATAAAAGAATGGGTTTTGTCTTATCGCATTGAACAAAAATTTACCAAAGATGAAATCCTACAAATGTATTTGAATGAAATTCCTTATGGCGGATCAGCTTATGGCATTGAGTCTGCGGCGCATTATTATTTTGACAAGTCAGCCAAAGATTTGACCCTAGGCGAAGCCGCAGTGTTGGCTGCTCTACCGCAGTCACCAACATATTTGTCGCCATTTGGCAACAACAAAGATAAATTAATTACTCGTCAGCACACAGTTTTGAATTTGATGGTTGATCAAGGATATATTACTAAAGAAAAAGCCGAAGAAGCCAAACAGCAAGAATTAAAATTTAAAAAAAGAGCGGAGAATATGCGCGCCCCGCATTTTGTCACCTATGTCAAACAGCAGTTAGAGGAAGAATATGGTACTACCATGGTTGAACAAAGCGGTTGGAAAATAACCACTTCGCTAGATTGGGAAATGCAACAAGCTGCCGAACGAGCTGTGGCTGAAGTGGCGCCAAAGAATAAAGAAAAATACGACGCTGATAATGCCGCTCTAGTGGCTATTGATGTGGCTACTGGTGATATCAAGGCCATGGTGGGCTCCAAAGACTTTTTTGATGATACGATTGATGGACAGGTCAATGTGGCCATAGCCGATAGACAGCCCGGTAGCTCCATCAAACCAATTGTCTATTTAACAGCTTTTATCAAGGGTTATAGACCTGACACTATTCTTTTTGACTTGGCTACCAAGTTTGGCATCAAGGCCGATGGCACACCCTACAAGCCACTGGACTACGACGGCAAAGAAAGAGGCCCAGTTTCTATTAGGCAGGCCTTAGCCGGCTCATTGAATATTCCAGCAGTTAAAGTACTGTATCTAGCTGGAGTAAAAAGTGTCACTGATTTGGCTACTCAACTCGGCTATACTACCCTGACCAATCCAGATCGTTATGGCTTGTCACTAGTCTTGGGAGGAGCAGAAGTGAAATTATTGGAGCACGTCAATGCTTATGCGGCTATTGCCAGAGAAGGAGTAGCTCAAGATTATCGCTCGGTATTGAAGATAGAAGACTCTAAGGGTGAGATAGTCAAAGAAAATAAAGAAAACAAAGGACGCCGAGTAGTTGATAAAAAATATACTAGAATTTTGTCTGATGTTATGTCAGACAATTCAGCTCGCGCCTTTATTTTTGGGGAAGCAAACTTTTTAACCTTGCCAGATAGACCAGTGGCGGCCAAGACTGGTACTACCAATGATTACCATGATGCTTGGACAGTGGGCTTTACGCCTGATATTGCGGCTGGCGTCTGGGTGGGCAACAGTAATAATCGAGCTATGAAGCCAGGGGCTGATGGTTCGATTGTGGCGGCGCCAATTTGGAACAAATTTATGCGCGAGGTGACAGCCAAAATGCCGGTCAAGGGTTTTGAAAAAGAAGTTTTGGAGCCCTGTGACAAAACTATGCTTTGCGGTCAGCTAGCCAAAGAACAAATTGTAAAAATTGATAAAGTCACTGGCAAACTAGCTACGGCCTATACGCCCTATGACCAAATTGAAGAAAAAAAATATTTGGAAGTGCATGAAATTTTACAATATGTAAATATCAACGATCCGTTTGGTCCACCACTTGATAATCCTAGCAACGATCCACAGTATATGGCTTGGGAAGAGCCAATCAAAAAATGGGCCACCGATAATGGGTACAATACTGATCCCGTGCCAACAGAATTTGATGATACTCATAAGCCAGAGAATCAGCCGAGCATCAGCATCCTGTCCCCCAGCGAAAACCAAACCATCAATTCCACTAGTGTTAATATTTCCGTGCAAGTTAGCGCTCCACTTGGCGTAACAAAAGTAGAATACTTTTTGGACAATGATAAAGTTGGCGAAAGCATTAGCGCGCCGTTTGGTTTGAATTACAGTATCAATCCATTTGTCAGCAATGGCTCGCATCGTTTGCGGGCAATTGCTTCAGATGATATTGGTGATTACAAAGAAGTTAGTATCAATATCAATATCCAACTTGACCCGTCATTAAGACAATTTAATTTGCAATGGGTTGATCCGCAAAATAATGCCAACATCTCTGCTACCAGTCTACCCTACAATCTGCGAGTCAGTTTAGACAAGCCACAAAATATAAAAAAAATAGATTTTTATTATAAAGATCAGAGTAATAATTCTCAGTGGTTTGCTTATATTGAAAATCCAAGCAATTCACCGAGCACGCTCTGGGGCAAGGGCTTGTTGCCTGGCACTTACCGGCTTTATATGGTGGTTCAGGATCAGGGTAATAGTTTAATGACTACACCGGAAATAAGCGTCAATATACAATAATAAAAAACCCGCGTAAAAAGCGGGTTTTTTGACAAATTTAATTTATAGATTTAAGATACTTTCGGTGTCTTGACGACTGGTTCTAGCGTCTTGACCGTTTGACCACCCATAACGCGGGAGAATAGACATGTTGGATTTGACTCGGCCCCGCACTTCGGATGAGGTCTATGTTTCTGGCGCATTGACCAATGCCAAGTTGAAAGGAGGAGTCGATCCCAGGGAGCTTTATAAGCTGATCGGCGATCTCTGTCGGCGTAAGGGTCTCAATCCCTACGTACCGCATTTGCACACCGATCCGGTCTTGCACAAGGACATTCATCCCACGTACGTCTACGAAATGGACCATCAGAAGGTGCTGGATGCCTGCCTGCTCATTGCCTATGTGGGCCAGGCCAGTGGTGTGTTGGTATGGAGATGGAGATGGCCAGAGCCAATTTCACCCCGATCATCGTGCTGTACGAGGCCGATGTTCCGGTCACCAACATCTCACGCATGTATCGGGGAAATCGGGCTGTGAAGGCAGTGGTCCGCTTCATGGACATGGATGACGCTTTGGCTAAGCTGGAGCTGGCCATTGAAGTGGTGCTGGCAAGGTGGGTTCGGTCTCAACCGCTGATCTTCTAGCGTTTTCTCGAACAAGTTCTTAACCACAGGACACAGTCCTGACCACAAGGAGCTCGTCCGCACGGGCTCCTTTGATTTTGTTTAACACTTGCCACATAGCCCAAAAAACACTATTATATCTTAGATATGGACTTCAAATTGGTTTCACAATTTAAGCCAGCCGGCCACCAAGCTCCAGCTATCAAAAAGTTGATGCAAGGACTAAAAGCTGGCTATCAGGATCAAACATTGCTGGGAGTCACGGGCTCAGGCAAGACTTTTACTATTGCCAATGTGGTAGCGCAAATCAACAAGCCGACTTTAGTAATTTCTCACAACAAGACTTTGGCCGCCCAGCTGGCTTCTGAGTTTCAGGATTTTTTTCCGGAGAACGCCGTTCATTATTTTGTTTCCTATTATGATTATTATCAACCCGAGGCCTACATACCATCTTCAGATACATATATAGAGAAAGAAACGCAAATCAATGAAGAAATTGATCGTCTGCGTCATGTCAGTACCCAGAGTTTGTTGACTAGACGCGATGTTTTGATTGTGGCTTCGGTTTCTTGTATTTATAATTTAGGCAATCCAGCCGAGTATCAGAATTTTAGGATAAATTTGAAAGTCGGTGAGAGCTACAATAGATTTAAGTTGCTCAAGAATTTGAATAATTTACAATATCACCGCAATGATTTAGTTTTGACGCGTTCCAATTATACAGTCAAAGGTGAGATCATTGATATTTTTGCTTCCGGTCAAGAAAAAGAATTCTATCGACTAACTTTTTTTGCTGATGTCTTAGAAAGCATAGAAACAATCAATTTGTTGGGTCACAAAGTAATAGACAAGCCCCAAGAAATATTTATTTTTCCAGCCAAGCATTTTATGGTCAGTCCGGAAAATATAAAAGACATTGTAGCGGAGATAAGATATGATTTAGATTTGGAATTAGCCGAATTTCAAAAGCAGGGCAAAATTTTGGAAGCCGAAAGATTGAAAACCAGAGTCAACAATGATTTGGAAATGATTTTGGAAACTGGTTTTTGCAATGGCATTGAAAACTACTCTCGTTATTTTGATGGTCGGCAAAAAAATGATTCACCCAATAGTTTGATGGATTATTTTCCCGATGATTTTCTATTGATTGTTGATGAATCGCATATGACCTTGCCCCAAATTGGTGGCATGTATTTGGGAGATAGAGCCCGCAAGAAAAATTTGATTGACTTTGGCTTTCGTCTGCAAGCGGCTTATGACAATCGTCCTTTGAATTTTGAAGAATTTAATCAACAGTACAAGCAAGCCATATATATTTCCGCTACACCAGCCGAGTATGAATTAAATAAATCGCAAAGTATTGCCGAGCAATTAGTGCGACCGACTTTTATTTTGGATCCGACTATCGAAATTCGTCCCAGCAAAGATCAGCTGGATGATTTGATTAAAGAAATTAAAACCAGAGTGGCCAAAAAAGAAAGAGTTTTAGTAGCCACTATCACCAAGAGATTGTCAGAAGATTTGACTGAGATATTGTTGGAAAAAAACATTAAAGTTCAGTATTTGCATTCCGAGGTAAAGACCCTAGACCGCATTCAGATTTTACATGATTTACGCAGTGGCAAATATGATGTTTTGGTGGGTGTCAATTTATTGCGCGAGGGCTTGGATTTGCCTGAGGTTTCACTGGTGGCTATTTTGGATGCGGATAAAGAGGGCTTTTTACGCTCGCGGATGTCATTGATACAGGTAATGGGTCGCGCCGCTAGACACAAAGATGGGCGAGTGATTATGTATGCTGATAACATTACTGGCTCCATGCAAGCAGCTATTGATGAGACTAATCGCCGAAGAAAAGTGCAGGAGCAATACAATAAAGATAATAAAGTAGAGCCACAGTCTATCTCCAAGTTGCTTAAGGAAGTTGGCTTGAAAGAACTAGATACCAAAACCAGTTTTGCGGAAAGCATCAAACTGATGTCCAAACAGGAAAAACAAGCTCTGTTAGAAACTTTGCGTCAGGAAATGGAGTTGTCAGCCGACAATTGGGACTTTGAAAAAGCTATAATTTTGAGAGACCAGATAGACATACTGGCCAATAATAAAAAATAATGTTAGCCCAAAAGACCAACCAGAAAAAAATTGAGGCAATATTGACTGACGAAAAGGCCGGCCTATATTTAGTCGATAAACCAAAAAGTTTGCAATCTTTTAGTATTGTGTCTAAAGTCAGAAAAATATTAAATACCAGTCAGGTGGGATTTTCTGGCACCTTAGATCCCTTGGCTTCTGGCTTGATGATAGTGGCTAGCGGACAAGCTACTAAGCTGTTGGATTTGTTCCACATTTTACCCAAAGAATACGAGGCCGATATTATTTTTGGTAAAAGTAGTCCTTCTTTTGATTTGGAGCTGGCTACTACCACAAATGAATCAGCCGAAAAATTCAATCAGGCACAACTCAAAGAATCAATAACAAAATTTACAGGTGAACAATGGCAACAAGTGCCAATATACTCGGCCATAAAAGTAGCTGGCCAAAAATTGCACGAGTCAGCACGACGTGGTAAAAAAGTCGTGGCGCCAAAAAAGAAAATAAATATTTACAAGATTGATATTTTACAGTTTGATTATCCCAAGGCCAAAATTTTAGTAACTTGTTCAGCTGGCACTTATATCAGAAGTTTGGTCAATGATTTGGGTCAGGATTTAAAAACCGGAGCGGTTTTGAGTGATCTGCGGCGTACAGCCATCGGCGATTTATCAATAAAAAAAGCCGCCAAATTTGACGACTTGGATAAAGATAAGCTACTCGGTAGTAGAGTGCCCGAAGAAAAGATTAGAGACTATCTAAGTGAATATTTTGTTTAGTGACATCGTGGATATGCTGTTGAATTTGGTGGTGTTCGAAGTGGGGCTTTATGGTGCGAGCAAAATCATGAAGTGACATAGTAACCTTGCCTATGTGATCATTGCCAATTTTGGCTCTCAAATTGTGTATGGCACTAACGCCATCATCTGAATTATAAAGCATTTTTACGACTTTTTCTTGTTGATCTGGGCTTATTTCTTGGGTCGACATAGTATTTTGGCCCGTAAAATCCCGCAATGGATTTTTTCGGGCAAATTAATGATTAAATATTTAGATAATTGTTTATTTTTGTAAAATCTTATTTTCAGGCGGGTATTACTGGGCTTGACTAAATTAATTAATTATGTTAATCTCTGGAGAGTCTTATTAATATTATAAGTTAAAAATCGAATTATGCCAAATAAACAAGCTTCTATCAAACACCTCAGACAGACTGTGAAACGCACCAAGAGCAATAACTTGGTTAAGCGTAATATTAAACAATTGATAAAATCTGGCCACAAAGCAATTATTGAGGGCTCAATCAAGGATCAGCATCAAGAAATGGCCAAAAAGCTCCAGAAAGCCGTTGATAAGGCCGTTAAAGCTGGTATTATTAAGAAAAATACCGGCAATAGAAAGAAGGCCAGATTTATGAATAGTTTAAATAAAACGGTGGTTAAATAATAAATTTTTCTAAATAAAAATACCCCTTGAATAGTAGGGGGTATTTTTTTATAAATTATTAATCAACTTAGTAAATAGTAGAGAATCGTTGACAGCTGATGATTTTAGTTGCTGATCAAGCTCTAATAATTCCGAATAGATTTTTTTTAGTTTATCCATGGTATAGAGCTGACTTTGCCGAAAGGCCTTGTCAGCTAGCCAAGGTGGTAATTTCAAGGCCTGGGCTATGGCGCCTGGGTAGCTGGCTTGTTTGGACAGAGCCTTGACTTTTATAAGCAGTCGATATTGCCTGACCACCATGCTCAAAAGATATTGAGCATTTGTGCCACTGTTAAATTTTTCATCCAAAAGTTTCAAAGCCAAAGCTTTGTTTTGTTGGCCCAAGGCCTCGACTAAATTAAATATATTATCATCGATTTTGGATACCACAATATTTTTAATATCTTCCACGGTAATCTTTTCTTCAGCTAGATGCACCAACTTATCTAGTTCTTGGCTTAATGACCACATATCATTGCCAACATAAGCAATAAGCACATTGGCCGTTTCATTATCAAGAGTTCTTTTTTTTAGTTGAGCTTGTTTTTTTAGCCAAGTGATTAGTTCGGCACTGGAAAAATTTTTGAACTCTTCTACAAAGCGAAATTTTTTTAAAGCTTTGTAGAGCTTAGTGCGTACATCGGGCTTGTCAGTCTGCCAAAAAATAATATAATTTTCATCAGCCGTATCTTTTTGTTGGCTCAAAAAATTAAGCAAAGAATCTTGCCAAGCGCTGAGCTTTTTGTTATTAAAAATATTTTTGACAATGATTAGTTTTTTGCTAGCTAAAAATCCATTAGCCGAAGCGGCTTCAAAAAAATTAGCGGCGCTTATTTCTTCGCCGTCCATATTCAAAATATTGTGACCTTGGGGGTCAACATCTGTTTGGAATTTTTTTTTGATGGCTCGGATTTTTTGTCGAGCCAGCCAAGAATTTTCGCCGTAGTAGAAAAAAATCATACTATTTAATTTTTTCTAAATTACCCCAATTATCTCCAGTTTCTATATCAACTACCAGTGGCACAGTCAAAGTATAAATATTTTCCATGCTGGTTTTGACAAAATTAGCCACTTTTTTTACGTCATTTTTTGGCACTTCCAAGACCAACTCATCATGAACTTGGAGTATTAGTCTACTTTGGGCACTAATTTTTGGCAAGCCAGCTTGGATGGCAATCATGGCCATTTTCATTAGATCGGCTGCTGTGCCTTGCAAAGGCATATTGATAGCCATGCGTTCGGCCGCTGATCGCAACATAGGCATAGAAGAGTGAATGTCTGGCAGGTAGCGACGTCGACCAAAGATGGTTTGAGCATAACCTTGCTGGTAGGCAATTTTTTTGCTGTCGTCAATGTAATCTTTAATTTTTTTGTAAATTGTAAAATATTTTTCTATAAATTCTTTGGCCTCAGTGCGACTCAAGCCCGTGCGCTGAGCCAGACCCAAAGAGCCCAAACCATAAAGAACACCAAAATTAACTTCTTTGGCTGTGCGGCGAATATCTTTGGTCACCGCAGTCAGTGGGATTTTGTGAATTTCAGCGGCAGTGCGAGCATGGATGTCTTCATTGTTTTGGAAACTGGCTAGCATTATCGGATCCTTGGACAAAGCAGCCGCCAAGCGCAGTTCTATTTGTGAATAATCAGCTGATAACAAAATAAAATTTTTGGGGGCCACAAAAGCTTTGCGAATTTCGCGTCCTAATTCGGTGCGAATAGGAATGTTTTGCAGATTAGGGTCAGAAGAAGATAAACGGCCAGTGGCTGTAATAGTCTGATTGAAGCTGGTATGCACGCGGTGAGTTTTTTGGTCAGCAATAGCTGGCAGGGCAATGATGTAGGTAGACTGGAGTTTAGTTAATTCACGGTATTCAATTATAAGTGGGATAATAGGGTGAGCGTCAAACATTTTATCCAATTCTTGGGCGGCAGTTGATAGGCCGGTTTTATTTTTTTTGATACCAACTATACTGATTTTCAAGTCCTCAAAAAGTATGGCTTTTAGTTGCAGGGGAGAAGAGATGTTAAACTCTTTACCGGCCAGATCATATATTTTTTGGCTGATTTTTTTTATTTCCGACTCAAATTTGACAGCCATTTTTTGTAAGAAAGGCACATCCAGTAAAATGCCATGTATTTCCATGTCAGCTAAGACTGGGATTAGAGGAATATCAATATTTTCTAGTAAATCAAAGTTTTTGTTGGTTTTGATGATGGGCAAAAGTTTGTGATAAAGGCGCCAAGTAATATCAGCATCTTCACAGGCATACCAAGACAGCCGGTCCAAAGGAATCAGTTCAACGGCAATTTCTTTTTTCTTTTTTGGCACTTCATCAAGTAAGTCTAATAGTTTTAATTTTTTGTAGCCCAAATAGCTAAAGGCCAGCTCTTCCAATCTTAGGCCTTGATTGGGATTGATCAAGTAGGCGGCCAATATGGTGTCAAAATTAATGCCAGCAAGTTTGATGCCCAAGCGGTTCAAAACTTTGTACTCATATTTTATGTTATGGCCAATTTTTTTTATTTTTTCATCTTCCAAAATGTTTTTAAGCAAAGGTAAGACAAGCTTTTTTAGGGAGGGATTTTTTAGGTTAACAAAATAGCCATTTTTGGCCTGCCAAGAAAAAGATAGACCCAAAACTTCAGCGTCATGACTCAAGCCATTAGTTTCTGAATCAATAGCTATTAAATTTTGTTTTTTTAAGTCAGCATAAAATTCTTCCCAAGTTTTTTCGTCATTAACCAAAACATAATGCCCGTCATTTTTATTATTTATTTTGTCTGGCATAGAAACCATGGCTTGCTGATGAGGAATTTTGTCCAGCAGAGTGCGGAATTCAAATTTTTGGAAAATGTTGTAAACTTTTTCTGGATCAAAATTAATAAATTTGGCATCCTCTAGATTCCAAGCCAGCTCCAAATCTTTGACAATAGTGACCAAGCGCTGACTGACAAAAGCTTCTTCTTGGTATTGTTTTAGCAAATCTTTTGTTCGAGGTTTAATATCAGCTTGTTCAATTTTTTTGTACAGATTTTCTAAAGTGCCGAATTTTTGGATTAACTCCTGAGCGCCTTTTTCGCCAATACCTTTGACGCCTTTAATATTGTCCGAGGCATCACCCTTGATCGCCTTGAGATCAATGAGTTGCTCTGGCTCCAAACCGTAGCGTTCTTTGACGGTGCTTAAGTCATAGACAATTGTGTCATTGAAGCCGTGCCTCAAGGTCAGTACTTCAGTGCGATTGTTCACTAATTGCAAGGCATCAAGATCGCCAGTGATGATTATTGTTTTGGTATTTTTGTATTTTTTGTAAGTGTTGTCAGCTATGGTGCCAATAACATCATCAGCTTCAAAACCCTCTTTGGTAATTACTGGTATATTAAAAGCGCTGAGTATTTCTTTGGCCAAGGGAATTTGTTGGTAAAATTCATCAGCTTGTTTGACGCGTTGGGCCTTGTATTCTTTGTATTCTTCATGACGAAAAGTCTTGCCAGCCAAGTCAAAAGCCGCCAACAAATAATCGGGCTCCAAATCTTTGATTATTTTTAATAATAAAGTGGTAAAGCCATAGACAGCATTGATCAGCACCCCGTCTTTGGTTGAGAGTGGTGGTATGGCATGCCAAGCTCTGTGGAGCAGGGCATTGGAGTCAATTATGACCAATTTTTTTTGTTTTTCAGCCATTATTTAAGTTATTTTATATATTTCATCATAGCATTTGTGCTGGTTTAGACAAGGGCAAAAGTATTGACTTTTTACCGTTTTATTATATAATATGTAAGTTATTAAATGAGCGGGTGTAGTTTCCCGCCATGGGCGGGACCCCGCCAAAGGCGGTGGCAGTTGGCTCCTATTTTAATGACCAGTCATATTTGATAGCACAATACTTTTATTTTGAGCGGGTGTAGTTCAGTTGGCTAGAACGTTTCCTTGCCAAGGAAAAGGTCGCCGGTTCGAGCCCGGTCACCCGCTCCACTCGATTCGCCCTTTGCTTCGCAAAAGTCTCACTCGTGGTCTACGGTGCTTAATCAGCACCTTCGACCATTACTCAGTAAAGAATCGAGTGTCCCGAGCGAACAGAGTGAGTCGAGGGACACTTAGTCAGAGGGCTATTTTTGCCCTATTTTTTAAAAGTTTTTTATGTGTTATTAGCCGGCGTGGTGAAATTGGTAGACACGCAGGACTTAAAATCCTGTACCCGAAAGGGTGTGTCGGTTCGATTCCGACCGCCGGTACCATTCGACTCCGTTCTGCTTTGCAGAACTCCGCTCATGGCCTTCGGCCACTAGCGAAAGTGAGTATTATAGAAGATGTCGAATGTCCCGACCTCTCGGCCCTGAGCTCGAGGCCGAAGGGGCAGGGTCGAGGGACTTCATTTGGTAGTTCAGCAATGAGCTATTTTTTAGATTTATTAAATTTGACAAAAAATCAATTAATTGTTATGGTGAAAATATAGGCAAATATATGAATAATTTTAACCGCCAATTGAATTTGCAGGCCATTTGTCCAGTCGTGAAGGAAACTTCTGATTATGGTCAGATTTTTGCTATGTTTGGCCCAGGCGGTTTTTATAAATACAAGATGTAAATTAAACTAATTGTGTATAAAAAAACGCCTTGGCTAGATATAGACCGAGGCGTTTTTGTATGCCTCGGGGCTAGATCAGTCGATCGTTCACAACACAAAAGAAAGGGTAAAGAAATGGCCAAGAACACTATTCGCATGTACTTATTGTTTTCTGTTGTTAGTCGCCTTAGTTTTGCTTTTGGGTTCACTACCTATGTGGTTTTCCTGATGAGTCGCGGTTTGAATATTTTTCAGGCTAGCTTGATCAACATGGTATTTTTCTTCACACTGTTTGTTTTCGAAATTCCGACAGGAGCCATTGCTGACGTCTTTGGTAGAAAGTTGTCCTTTGTGCTGTCGGGCATTATTACTGCCTTGGGATTTTTCTTCTACTACATCTCGCAGTCGTTTTGGGGTTTTGCTTTGGCTGAGGCAACTATTGCTATTGGTAGCACTTTGGCTAGTGGTGCTTTTCAAGCTTGGTTAGTAGATAAGTTGAGATATCACAACTACCACGGTGAACTGAATAAAGTTTTTTCCCGCGAACAAATGCTTGATGGCACGGCGACAATAGTTGGCGGTGTAATCGGCGCTTATTTGGGGAAATTCAATTTAGCTTGGCCTTGGTTGGCTGGTGCTGTTGGCATGTCTTTGCTTACTATTGCTGCCCAAGTGTTTATGAAGGAGGAATATTTTGTTCGGCAAGAATTTTCTTGGCACCAGGGCTGGCAGGCCATGAAACAGGTGGCTAAGAATAGCTGGCAGTATGGAGTTAACAGTAAGCCAGTTAGGTTCTTGATCTTGATTGGCACCGTGCAGTTATTTGCCGTGCAAGCACTCAACATGCAGTGGCAGCCGTATTTTTCCAAGTACCTAAGCAGTCCGCTCGGTTTGGGCTGGATCTTCGCTAGCTTCTCCGTATTTATAATTCTGGGGTCATGGTTGGCTCCGCGTTTTTCTAAAGTAATGTCAAACGAAAAGAAGCTATTGCTATTCACCCAGCTGTTTATCGGAGCAATGATATTGGCAACAGCTGTTAGCCAGACCTTGTACTTGACTCTGAGTTTTTTCATAGCGCATGAGTTTGGTCGAGGAGTATTCAAGCCGCTCAAGGATCAGTATCTTCATGACAACATTGCTTCCAACATCAGAGCCACCCTTGTTTCTTTTGAGTCCATGTCACACCACGTCGGTGGTTTCCTGGGCTTGCTATTGGCCGGCTATCTGGGGCAAGTGTTTTCTATAAGTATTGCCTGGATTGTTTCGGGGGTGATACTGATAGTCGCTTCACTGGCCTTGGCAAAGAACGGGCACGCGTGACCCCATAAGCGACCCCGCTGAGCGGGGTCGCTACGGGGCGAGATGTGGTGCTTGTCGACCTTAGATCATAAACAAGCCCTAGTGCCTAAGTACTGGGGAATGTCTATTTTCTTGACAGACAAAAGCGGGGAGATAATATCAAACCGCTTTTTATTTTATATCAAAAAATCGAGCTAAGCTCGATGGAGGCCTGGGGCGGAATCGAACCGCCGGGTGAGGGTTTTGCAGACCCATGCCTTACCACTTGGCTACCAGGCCATAAGTATTGTTTTAAGCTTGATGAACAACGAGTAGTGTCGCCACTTGCTTGCCCGCCAAACCCTGTACCGTATGGTGCAGGGGAAGGCGGGGCTACCAGGCCATTAAATCATAGCCAATTTAGCAGATTTTTTTGTATTAAGCAAGCTTATATTTTTTTTAAGTCAGATAAAATTTTAGTGTGTAATTTTTTGTTAGTAGCTAATAAATTTGCAGAATCAATAGTCCATGGCTGGCCTTGCCAATCAGTGACTAAACCACCAGCTTCTTTGACCAGTAAAACACCAGCGGCAATATCCCAGATTTTTGTGCCCGACACCAACAGAGCGTCATTATGACCACTGGCTACCAAAGCTAGCTCTAAACTAGTTGATCCTAAGTGCCGGCAATCACGGGCTTTTTGGTGGAAGTGTTCATATGCCTTGAAAGCTAGTTGGTGGTCTTTCAAGCTATTTCCATGACAATAGGTTAAAAATGATTCAGCTAATTGGGAAGTTTTTGAAACAAGTATTTTTTTGTTGTTAATTTTAGCTCCTTTTCCACTTTGGGCCACATACATTTCATCTAATATTGGCTGATAGATAACTCCTAGGACAATCTTTTTTTTGTAAGCCAAAGCAATGGAAACAGTGAAAAGAGGATTGTGCCCCACAAAATTGGAAGTGCCGTCTAGTGGGTCAATGATCCAGTGATAGTTGCTGATATTTTTTGACGCTCCTTTTTCTTCGGATAAGAAAGCGTAATTGGGAAAATTTTTGTTTAAAATATTTAAAATAATTTTTTCCGCTCCCTTATCACACTTGGTCACTATTTCGTGGCGGTCTTTGTGGGAGTAATTTTGGTGTTTTATTTTATGAAATTCTTTAATCAAATACTGCCCAGCTTTTTTGGCGGCTAATTGGCTAATTTTTAATTCTGCTTCGTACATATTATAAATCATTTATTAATATTAATTGGGCCTTCAAGGTATCTAAATCAATGATGGCAAAAGTGGGTGCATAGCGGACATTAGCCACATTGCCGGGGTTTAACAATTTTGTGCCTTGATAATTTTCTTCCCAAGGTTGGTGACTGTGGCCATGTAAGGCCAGCTGATATTTGCCGGGATTATCAGCGATAAATTTTTTAACGACCTCAGGGTAATGACAGAAAATTATTTTTTTATCAGCCAAAGTAATTTCACCGAACTCCTCAAATACTTTGATATTTTTTAGGACGGATAAGTCTAAGCCATAATTATCGGCATTGCCGTGAACAGCCCAAGAGGGAATCTTAAGATCATCTATTTTTTGCCAAGCGTCTATACCACACACATCTCCGGTGCAAATTAGATAATCTATTTTATGACTGGTAATATAATGCAGAACCTTTTCTAGATTTGCTAAATTACCATGGATATCAGATATTACTGCTAAATTTGGCATAAGTATATTATAACATAAGTCTTATATTTAGCTAAAATTGACAAGATAATTATCATATATTATACTCTTTTTGTTCTGTACAAAAGACAACAAACAATCAGGAGGTATTGAGGATGAGTTCCGATCGTCAGCCGACAATAGAGCGTCTGCACAGGGATGCCTTGCGCGTCCTAGAAAGTCCTTGGTGGGAGCCAACATTAGAAGTCATGACGCCTTATTCAAGATTGCATGACGACGATGATGGCGGGTTTCAAGGTAACATCACCGTGACTCTCAGCCCGGATGGAGATGCCTGGATCAGCGCGGATATTTTGAAAAGTTTACGCTTCAGAACCTCCGCGGGAGGGGGAAAAAGTCTAAGAGTAAGAAACGCTCTTATGTTGCTAGCGTTGGCGATCAAGCTGGACGAGGAGCAACCCCTAGATTGAAGGTTGACAACACCAGTCGATTTGCCGGTGATTGACATTTGAAATGTTAGTCACCGGTTTTTATAAATATTTTTTGGCTGGAAAGTCCTCCGGCCAGTGTTGTTGTTTTTTTATATCTTCTTGGGAGCTATCAGGCGCATATTTGTAGCCCTGGCCATAATCTAAATCTTTCATAAGCTGAGTAGGCGCATTACGCAAGACCAAGGGCACACCTAAATGGCTAGTGGTTTTGGCATCGCGGCCAGCTTCTATATAGGCGGTGTATAATTTGTTGGATTTTGGAGCTAAGGCCAGATAAACCACCACTTGAGCCAATGCTAACTTGCCTTCAGGCATGCCGATAAAATGCACGGCTTCTTTGGCAGCAGTGGCCACCACCAGGGCCTGCGGATCAGCCATACCCACATCTTCAGAAGCAAAGCGTATCAAACGGCGGACAACATAAAGTGGGTCTTCGCCAGCTTCTAACATGCGAGCCAGCCAATACAAGCCCGCATCAGGATCAGAGTCGCGTAAGCATTTGTGCAGGGCAGAAATGATATTGTAATGCTCTTCACCATTTTTGTCATAATATAATATAGAGCTTTGGATGGCCTCTCTTATTTCGGCGCTGTTTAATTCATGATTTTCTTGGCCAGTGCTGGCAATTTCTAGGGCCGTCAAAAGCCGGCGGGCATCACCACCAGCAAAAGCCAATAATATTTTTTCTGCCTCTTTGTCTATAGAAATTTTTTGTTTGGCTAAACCATTTTTTTGATCAGCTAAAGCTTGGTCCAATATTTTTTTGAGGTCAGCGCGGCTCAAATTTTTGAGAATCAAAACTCGGCAGCGGGAAAGTAAAGCGGAGTTTAT
This sequence comes from Patescibacteria group bacterium, assembly GCA_041665545.1. Lineage (GTDB taxonomy): Bacteria > Patescibacteriota > Patescibacteriia > UBA1558 > GWA2-36-10 > CALMZN01. The sequence continues at coordinate 88,771 of JBAYIQ010000004.1, forward strand.
AGTAAAAGAGGGATTTTCGGTCGTGGCGCCGATCAGAGTCAAGAGGCCATTTTCCACATAGGGCAAAAGCACATCTTGTTGGGCTTTGTTGAAGCGATGTATTTCATCCAAAAATAAAAGTGTCTTGCTGTGAAAAAAGTTGGCATCTTGAGTGGCGGCCTCAGCTATTTTTTTGATTTCCGGTACGCCTATCAATACTGCGCTACTAGAAACAAATTTGTATTTTAGCTCCTGACTCAAAATTCTAGCTAAGGTAGTCTTACCCACGCCTGGTGGGCCCCAAAATATAAGAGAGCTTAAAATCTGGTTTTTGACCATTTGAGTCAGAATTTTATCCGAGCCCAAGATATGCTCCTGGCCAAAAAATTGGCTTAATTTGGTGGGTCGCAAGCGATCAGCTAGGGGGCTTTGTTGTTCCATAAAGATAGTATAAGGTAAAAAGTTAAAAGTATAAAGTTTCTTTTTTTTCGTCATTGCGAGCGATCCGCCAGCTGGCGGAGAGCGCGGCAATCTACTAGCTAGTAGATTGCTTCGTCGCTTTCGGCTCCTCGCAATGACAATAGTGAAGTCAACCTGTCGGACCGTCTTTGAGTTTGACAAAATTGTTAAAAAAGAGTATAAATATATGTTATCTTTAAGTACTTTAAATTATTTGTGGAAATAGCCCCAGCGTCTAAATTATCTATTTATTTTAGGTAGTTTGGTCGCTGCGGCTATTGAAAGCCAAAGCCGTGAAAGTCTCCGGGATTATCTTGGAGCTACCGGTAATTCGTCGTTGCCGGTTAAGTAGCGTTGTTCTCTTTTCAGGAGGTAAAGCTGTGGGTAGCAGCAAAGCCGGTCTCAATGAGCGGGCATTCAAATTGCTCATGTCCGCACTCAAGATGGTTGTCGAAGGACCGCGTTCTCTTCGTAACTGGGTGGAACATCTCAACGCTTATCTTTATGGTGAGTCGCGCTATTTGACATCAAATGCCAATGATGATGATTGGCGATACGCCAATGATTTGTTGGCTGACTGCATGAAAATGGCTTCAGTATGTCAGAGCAACACGCAGGCGTGGGTAGACCATCTGCAGACTTTCGTCTTTGGCCAGCTCCGCAAGGCTCTGGTCAATTACGACGACACGGCTTATCGTCGCCTTGGCCGTGGTCAGCACATCTACGTGGCCGGTGGTTTGCTTCCAAAGCATTTCCCGGTCAGGAGTAGTGGCCAGGCGGAAGTGATATATGATTATTTAGAGTTCAATCACGAACCCACGACCGAGGAAGTTGTGCGTACCGTCGAAGGTCGGAACGACATTCGTTTTCCGGATTTCGCCGAAACCATGACCTATCACGAGACTTATCCGCAGGAGCGTCAGGAAGATCCTGTTGTTAGTTTCTGTGGCGCCAATGAGTGCATGGATGGCGGGCGCTCTGTCCCAGACGTTCATGCCGATGAGGACGGTCTGTATTTGCGCTGGGGCTGGCTTACTAGTTCTTGGCTTCAGCGTTGTCGCTTTCTGGTAGTTCATATCAAGCCGGCGGGACAGGCAGGCGGTAAGGGCAAGTAAGAAGTGAAACACCCATGCCTTAGGGCGGAGTGATTCCATGATCCATAGGACCTCGGTAGTATCCCATTTGGGAGTGCCGAGGTCTTTTTCTTTTTGGAGAAAAAAAGAAAACCCACCGGCTCTCACGGTCATCCCGGACTTGATCCGGGATCTACCATTGATTTGCCGTAGGGCATATTAATAGTAGATTCCCGCCTTCGCGGGAATGACAGCATAAGATTGGCGGGCTTATGTAAAATTTATTTTAAGCAATTATTTTTTCAGTAATAAATTTAACAACTTTTTGGTTAGTCAGTACATTGGCTAGATGTTGCCAATTGTGGTGGCTATTGATTTGTTTGAGAGATTCGGGGTCATTTTGATACATTTTGACTTGTTTTTCAATTTCGGCTTTTATCTCAGTTTCTGGCACCTCAATTTTATTATCCAAGGCAATCTGTCGGAGTATCAAGGCGGCTTTTATTCTTTCTATGGCTTGTTTTTTGAAATCAACATGTAGGTCATCATGAGTTTTATTTATTGATTTCAAGTATCCAGCCAGATCCAGTCCTTGCTCATTGACACTGTGTTCCAACTCGTGGATCATTTTGTGAATTTCCTCATCAACCAACATTTCGGGAATTTCAGTGACCGTTGAAGTTTTGATAATTTCTTGAATGGCCTCCGATTCTACTCGTTGTTGTTCTTTATTTTCTTTTTCTTTACCAATGTTGGTTTTCAATTGTTCATTAAGTTTAGCCAAACTATCAAAACCCAAATTTTTGGCCAACTCATCATTGAGTTCTGGTTTTTGGCGCTCAAAGACGTTAACAATTTTAACGTGAAAATCAGCTAATTTTCCGGCCATTGTTTTTTGAAAATACTTTTCTGGAAATTGTAAAGAAAAATCTATTTCTTGATCCTTTTTAAGATTGATCAACTTATCTTCAAAACCAGGAATCATGCGATTTTCTCCAACTACCACTGAGTATTTATAGCTAGTGCCCCCCTCGATAGCTACTTTGTCAAGAGTGCCCACAAAATCAATTTCCGCTTTGTCGCCTTTTTGGATAGCGCGATCAACTGGCATTTCCTTGACATTCAATTCACGAAGTTGTTCTAGGGTTTTGTCAATGTCTTCAGCGGTGACCTCGGTTTTCTTTTTTTTGATTTTTAATTTTTGCCAATCACCCAAAAGTATGCTTGGTAAAATATTAACAATAGCTTTATATATAACGGGGTTTTGTGGTTTTAATTGTTGGATATCTATTTTGGCTTGGCCGACAACTTCAATTTTTTCTTGAGTAATGGCTTGGTAATATGTTTGAGTAATTATTTCATCAGCCGCTTCTTGATACAAGGCCATTTCGCCAAATTGATTTTTGACCATCTCAAAAGGCATTTTGCCAGGACGAAAGCCGGGCACTTTATTTTTTTTGGTCAAGCGATTGGCAGCGGAGCGTAAATATTTTTCTAGTTCTTCAGTTTCCACGCTGATAGTTAGCTCTACTTGGCCTTTGGCTAAGGATGTTTTGCTTATTTGCATAGTAATATTATCACTGATTAACCGCCGTATTATAATCGAAAAGTTGTTTTTAGTCAATCTATATTGCTGGCAATTATTACTGTTTATTTATTTTGTTTTTTTGATAAAAAATGTTATAATAACCATAAGTTTGAATTAATTTTTACCTAAAATTTTTTTCTCTTAAATATGGCTTTGACTTTACCAATTTCTCAGGAAGAGCTTAAAGAAATACTGATAAAATCAGCGGTCATTAAAGACAAAGATTGGCTTGATGCTGAAAAAAGAGCTCAACGTCGCCGTCGTGGTGTCGAGGAAATTTTGATTGAGCGGGGATTTTATAATGAAAAATATTTGTACGAACTTATTGGCGATGCCTTGAAAGTTCCTTATGTTAATTTACGCAAAAGAAAACTTGACCCCTTAGCTTTGGCTGAAATAGATCCACAAATATCCCAGGCCGCCCAAGCCATACCATTTGCCATTGATGGCCAAAATTTGAAAGTGGCTTTTGTTGATCCGCGCAACCAAGAATCAGTACAGATGATCAAAGCGGCCACCGCTAAGACCATCATGCCCTTCATGACTAGCCACAAGAACTTTCGTTTTGCTTCCCGGCTTTATCAGCGCAATATTGAAGAAGAAATATACGACATTATCAATACCAAAATTAAATCTGCTAGTGGTGAAACCAGCGAAACTGATGTGCCGATTATTAAAATCGTAGACGCGCTCATGGAGTACGCCATGTTTGAACAGTCTTCCGATGTTCACATTGAGGCTTTGCCTGACGCCGTGGTAGTCAGGTTCAGGGTGGATGGCGACCTGCATGACGTGGTAGAACTGCCAGCCAATATTCACAATGCCTTGGTCGCTCGTATAAAAATTTTGTCCAACTTGCGTATTGATGAACATCGTGTCCCACAGGATGGTCGTTTTTCTTTCAAGATTGAAGAAGAAGAAGAGTCAGTTCGCGTCTCCATAATACCCGCTTTTTATGGGGAAAAAGTGGTCATGCGTTTGATGACCGATGAAGCTCAAAACATGAATTTGGAAGAAATTGGTTTTTCTGAGCAAAACGCCAAGACCATGAACAAGCAGCTGGAAAAACCCTTTGGCATGATTCTAGTTGTCGGTCCTACGGGCTCAGGAAAAACCACCACCCTATACGCGGTTTTGAATATTTTGAATACCGAGGAAGTTAATATTTGCACCATTGAAGATCCAATTGAATATGGCGTGCATCGCGTCAATCAAACTCAGGTCAACACTCAGGCCGGCTATACCTTTGCCAATGGTCTGCGTTCACTGCTTAGGCAAGATCCAGACATTATTATGATTGGAGAAATAAGAGATAAGGAAACAGCGCAGATTGCTGTGCGCGCCGCCCTGACTGGCCACTTAGTATTATCGACCCTGCACACTAACAACGCCGCTGGTGCTCCACCGCGCTTGCAGGATATGGACGTGGAGCCATTTTTGGTGTCTTCTACTCTGAACATTGTCATTGCCCAAAGATTGGTGCGTCGCATTTGTTTGGATTGTATTTTTAGTTTCAAACTGACCGCCGAAGAGCTAAAAAGTTTGGCCAAGGAATTTGATCTAGACACTATGTTGACACGATTCAAGACTCAAGGGCTAGTGGATAAAAAAATAAAAACATTTGGCGAACTGACATTTTATCGGGGCAAAGGTTGCTCGCGTTGTCATCAGTCAGGATATTCCAAAAGAATTAGCGTCTTTGAGCTTTTACAAAACACCGAAGCCGTGCAAAAATGTTTGATTCGCAATGCTTCGTCAAATGAGATTCAAAAAGTAGCTATGGAAGAAGGCATGGTCACTATTTTTGAAGATGGTATGCAAAAAGCTCTTTTGGGTATAACTACCATCGAAGAAGTTTTGCGCATTAAACGAGAATAAAATTAACGGGATAAATAAAAATAAAACATGGAATATTTAGACATAAAGCATCACAAAATTGATGATACTGGAAAGTTGAAAGCTAAAATTAAACCAGAATTAGTCAAAAAGCTGAAAGACATCCCCGACAAAAACAGCAAGCAAAATCTTAAAAAAAATAAAGCGCCTAAGAAAAAAAGGTTTTTATTTGGTCGAGTAACTTCAGCTGACCAAATGTTGTTTTTGGATAATTTATCCACCATGATCAAGGCTGGTTTGGCTCTAGCGCCAGCTTTGCAGACCATAACCAGCGAGATAAAAAATAAATATTTTCGAAGCGTCTTAGCACACATTTACGATACTATTGAAAATGGCCAGTCATTATCGGAAAGCATGAAGCATTATCCCAAAGTTTTTCCAGAAATGATTGTTTCGGCAGTGGAGGTTGGTGAGAATACTGGTGGCTTGTCAGAGTCGCTTGGTCATTTGGCCAACATCATAAAATCGCAGAGACGTTTGCGAGCCAAAGTAGTAGGGGCCCTGATCTACCCTTGTGTGGTTATTGTGGCTATGCTAGGTGTTAGCTTATTTTTGGCTTTTTTTGTCTTTCCTCAACTCATTGAAGTTTTCTCTGAGGCGGAAGTAAAATTGCCAGTAATTTTATTGGCCGTACAATGGATGCTGTGGGTGGCTAAGTATTATTATTGGTACGTGATTGGCGGTTTGCTGGCCCTGATATTGATCATCATTCTTTTAGCTCGAATTTATGCTGTTCGTTTGGCTTGGCACAAGTTGATGCTCAAAGTACCTTTTGTTGGTAGTCTAATAAGGGAATTATGTATGTCAAGATTTGCTGGCAACTTGCACGCCTTACTGGCCGCTGGTTTGTCTATTGTGAAGTGCTTGGATATAGTGGCCAAAACAGTGCCCAACCTATATTATCGGCAAGAAATTTTAAAAATGGCTACGGAGTTGGAAAAGGGCCAATCCCTATCAGCTTCTATGTCTAGTCGTCCTCGCCTGTTCTCTTCTTTGTCTATACAGCTTTGTCATGTAGGAGAGGAGACCGGAGAACTGGAAAACATTTTAATCAAGGTCGAAGAATACTACGAAGAAAGGGTTAATAATGTTTTGGCCAATTTATCAACCATTATTGAGCCAGTTTTGCTAGTGTTGGTCGGTGTGGCTGTTGGTTTTATCGCCCTATCAGTCATATCACCGATGTACGAATTGACTCAAAGTTTTTCAGAATAAAATGTTAAAAAAAAGATCAGGTTTAACTTATATTGAGCTACTTACTGTTTTGGCTATATTTAGCTTGATTTCTATGCTTAGTTTTTCGGCCTATTCTAACTGGCAAAAAGAAGTGACCCTGGTTAATTCTACAGACGAACTAAAAAGCACAATTTCTTTGGCTCAAGCCAAAGCTATAGCCGCCGCTGACAATAAAAATTGGGGAGTGCATTTGGCCATTGATCAGTACGTGCTTTTTTCCGGGTCATTTTATGACGAAGCTAATCCCGATAATAAAATAAAAGATTTGCGAGGTGTTAAAATTTTGAATCCCGAAACATCTTTATCAGACGGAGCGGGCAATTTTGGGGCGGATGTAGTTTTTTCCAAGTACACTGGTCAGACAACAAACATTGGACAAATCACGGTGGTAGCCAATTCTGATTCCACTAAAACAAAAGTAATTACTATTCAAGATAATGGTCAAATTAATTAAAAATAAGCAAAAGGGTTTTTCAATAATTGAGATATTGATTGCCATTACTTTTATTGCGGTGATCATCACTGGTATTTTTAATATTAGTCGCTTTAATAGTCATGTTCGCAAAATTAATGATGAGCGCACCCAAAGTTTGTATTACGCTGTCGAGGGTATTGAAGCGGCCAAGCTCATGACTTGGGATCAGTTGGCCGTAGGTAATTATCATTTTGTAAAAAATGGCGCTGTTTGGGAAATAAGCGCTGGTAGTGAACTATTAAATAACAAATATACTAGGACAGTGGCGGTGAGCGCCGTAAGTCGCCAGTCAGTTTATCAAGGCAATGTCTATGGGGACATAAATACTGGTAGCAACGTTGATCCTGATACCAAAAAAGTGGTGGTGACCATTGATTGGCTAAGTAAAACTGGTGCCAATAAGCAGGAAAAGTTAGAAACTTATGTTTATCGTTTTAGGGCCAGTCGTTGGACACAGCAGGACTGGGTAGGAGGAGATGGTCAAAGTGACTGGTCTGATGCTAGTAAGTTTTATGCTAAGAATTCTGGGGCAGATGTGACTATTCCGGGTGTAGCCACCCTGATTTCTGGCGCATTGAATTGGAACATAGCTACCACCACAGCTGTTTATGATGCGCCGGGAAATTCTGATAATAATGATGTTTTTGAAATAAATAATATTGCCTATTTAGTGACGGAAAACAATACAACATCCCCTGGTTCGGAATTTTATATATTAGATGTGGCTAATATTAATTTTCCGCCGATTGATCATCCGCCAGTGATTGGTCAATACAATGTTGGTAATGGAGTAACTTCGGTTGTAGTACAAGGCAACTATGCTTATTTAACTACTCGTGATAATAGTTACGAATTTCAGGTGTTTAATATTTCCAACCCAGCTAGCCCACAAAGAGTAGCCCGCGTTGGTTTAGATACGGATAGCGACGCTTTGGATGTAGTAGTTAATCAAAATCAGGCTTATATTGTACAGGGGTCTACTGTTTATTCCTATAACATTACCAATCCCAATAGTCCTCAGCGTTTAGACACCTTTGCCTTGGGTGCTGTGGGCAATGAGTTGTTTTTGAATGAGAACTATCTTTATGTGGCTACTAACAATTCTAATAAAGAAATCCAGGTAATTAATGTTACCGATCCAAATAACATGTATGTGCCTCCGGCTGAGCCAGGATTTAATCTGACCGGCTCCCTGCAAGCTACTGATATCAAAGTACGCGGTGATAGGGCTTATGTTTCTACCATAACTAATAGTGGGGCAGAATTTTATATTATTAATTTTGAGGACAAGGTCAACCCAGTCTTGATGGGTTATTATGAAGTCGGAGCAAATGTCTATTCTTTTGGTTTGGTGGGCCCTTATGCATTGTTGGGTACAGCGCTGTCGACTGAGGAATTACGAGTAGTTGACATCAGCTATCCAGTCACAGTCAAGCCAATTTCCAGTTTTGATTTGACGGGTTACATTTATGGTATGACTGCTAATTGTTCCAACATATATGCCGGTACTACTGGTAATAATCAAGAATTTTTTATTGTTTCAACTTTGGTTACAAATTGCGACTATGCTTCTTCTGGCTACATAGAATCATCTACTCTTGATACGGGTAGCGCACAGGTGGCTTACAATTGGATCAAGTGGACTGGTGTGGCTCCGCTTAATACAGCCATAAAATTCCAGCTAGCTACTAGTGAAAATATTGCCGGTCCTTGGGCTTATGTTGGGCCAGACGGCACTGGTTCCAGTTTTTATACTAACGGGGCAGGAGAATTGATTAATTATAATTTTCATTTGAATAAAAGATATATTCGTTATAAATTATTTTTAGAAAATAATAATAGTTTGCAACCCCCAACCATAGAAGAGGTAATTATTAGCTACTCAACATTTCCATGATTTTCTTAAATAAAAAAAACAAACAAAAAGGATTTTCCTTAGTTGAAACACTGGTTTATTTATTTATTACCAGCATGCTTTTGTTGATGATTGCTAGTTTGGTAGTAAATATTTTCAATTCCAAAAGATTGTTCAAGTCAGAAGAAGTGGTGGCTAGAAATGCTAGATATATTATGTCTTTTATGCTTAACAAATTGCATAATGTCGGCACCATTGATGATTTGGGTGGTGGTTCGCAAAATATTATGTTTTATGTGCCTCCCGATCGCCGTTTCAATCTAGCTATCGAAAGTGATAATTTTGTTTATCGCGAGACTCAAGATATTGGTAGTGGCTATCCAGACCAATCAACAGCTGTGCCACATTTGTTAAATTCAGATAATGTGCGAGTTAGTGATATTACTCTAACTCCCATGTCAGACAATTATGGGCAGACCAATCAAGGAGTGATTTTATCTTTTACTTTGACCTACGGAAATTCAGAAGATAAATATGGCTATGCCCAAAGAACTTATAGCACTTTTTTAAGCATTAGATAAATATGATTAAAATCTGGCAAAAAAATAAACAAGGATCAGCCGCCCTAATATCATCAATAGTGGTAGCGGCTGTTGTTTTGTCTATTGTTTTGTCTTTGATGCTGATAGTTATGGATAGCCGTTCGGGAGTGCAATCATTTGCTGATTCTTTGCAAAGTTTTTATAGCGCTGAATCAGGAGTAGGTGAGGCCTTAATTCAATTACGTAAACAGCCAGACAATTTTACTTTTCCAGAACTAAGTGTGGGTAATGTTACCTCTACTAGCGAATTTATCAATGTTTCTGGTGCTTGCGAACCACCTCCAGAGTGTGTGCATCCAACGGGCAGTGGTTGGTGGGGGGAATATTTTAATTATCCAGCCAACCATCCTGATATGGAAGTTGATCCTTTACCAGGAGCAACTCCTTTGCCAACCCAACACGATTGGTATGACGATACTTACAAAACTCACGAGCAGATTGATGCTAGTTTAATTTTTGGTCCAAATCTTGATACCTGGTTTCCTTATGATGGCACAATTTGGGATGACAGAACGTGGCAAGACCCAACTTGGGTGCATGATTATTTTTTTGGCATGCATTGGCGCGCCAAAGTGACGGCCCCAAGTAGTGGATATTATACTTTTTCCTTGGCTTCTGATGATGATTCTTGGCTGTTGGTAGAGGGTTTGGTAGTAGTCAATAACAGTGGCACCCATGATGCTTTTACGGTGTCCGGCCCATTGTATCTAAAAGAAGGTGATAATTTGGTGGAACTATATTTTGCAGAGAGGCATTCTACAGACTCAGGTCTTCGTTTTAGCTTTGCTAACACTAATCTAATTATCACTCCTTGGCCAGAAGGTTGTGGCGAAGATTATGAGTGTAACTCTAATATTGAGTCAACTGCCAGCACCACCAAAGCTACTCGCAAGGTAAGATATGCCTGCAATCAGGAAATTGAAGACTGCTCTTGGCAAGAGTTAGTTCCTTAGCTTGACTTTTGCAAAAATTTGTGCTATAATAACTTATGTAAGTTTGAATTGGCTCTGGCCCCTCGTGGGCTTGCGGCCAATTTTTTATTTAAAATTCTAATGAATCGTCGTTTATTTGTACTAACATTAATATTATCAGGTCTTATTTTGACCTATTTTAATATTGCTAGTGCCGCCCCTTTAGCCGATAGGTTGAGGGGGTTTATTTTATTACAAGTGCAAGGTCATGGTGAAGCTTGGTATGTCATACCAAGTGAGTCAAAGCGTACTTACTTGGCTAGTGGTGAGACAGCTTATGTCGTGATGTCAAAATTGGGCTTGGGTATAAAAAATGTTGATTTAAAAAAAATTCCAGTTGGCATTGATTCTCGCATAGTAGATATTGATAGTGATGGCGATGGTTTGGGTGATAAATTAGAGGAAGGTTTAAAAACAAATCCAAATAATATTGATAGTGATAGTGATGGTTATAGTGATTTTGATGAAGTCATTCACGACTATAGCCCCTTGGGCAAAGAAAAAAATATTTATGATCAGGCCCTTATCAATCGTTTGCGTGGAAAAATATTATTGCAAGTAGAAGAAAAAGGACAAGCTTGGTATATTAATCCAGTCAATGGTCGTCGTTATTACATGAAGGATGGTCCCTCGGCTTATGAAATTATGCGCTTTTTATCCTTGGGAATTACCAATAGTGATCTAGCCAATATCCCAATCAGTAGTACCAATTTTACTCAGAATAATCCGCCTACTAGTCCAATAATTCCACCAACTCAAAATCCAACTAGCACACCGCTCAGCACCGCTGATACTCAGGCACCAACAGTGCCAACAAGTTTAACAGCGACTGCCACTACCACTCAAATAACTTTGAATTGGTCAGCTTCAAGTGATAATCGGGGAGTAGCTGGTTATTATATTTTGCGTTCGACAACCTCAGGTGCCAACTATGTGCAGATAAATTTCAGCACTAGTCGTCAATATGTAGATTCGGGACTCAGTGCCAACACCACTTATTATTATGTAGTTCGCGCTTATGATGCAGCCGCTAATGTCTCCAGTAACTCCAATCAAGCGCAAGCCAGGACAGGCAACCAAACCACTCTACCGCCAATCAGTCCTCCTAGCAGTGACACTCAGGCACCGACCGCACCTAGTAATTTGACAGCTACCTCAACTAGCGCTCAAGTCACTTTAGCTTGGACAGCCTCTAGTGACAACGCGGCAGTGACTGGATATCACATATTAAGAGCTAGTATCAGTGGAGGACCATATACACAAATAAACACCACAAATTCCCTCTCATATATTGATAGCAATTTAAGTGCGGATACTTATTATTATGTGGTACGCGCTTATGATGCAGCCGCTAATGTCTCCAGTAACTCCAATCAAGCCCAAATCGTGATTATTCCGCCAATACAATATGTAAATATTAGTCAGCCATACAGTGATAAAATTGTGGTGGCCAATATTGAGGCACCAGAAAATACTCCCTATACTTGGTACAAAAATAGCAGCCAAGCTGGTACCGGTAATTCATTTACAACATTCTTAGCGCATTTTGATGGTAATTTATTAACTAGTAATGGTGAATCACCATTGGCTCAAAGTAATATTAGTTATTTTAATGGCAAATTCGGCCAAGGTATGAGGGGCAAGGTCGAATACCCAGTACCAAATAATTTAGGTTTTAATGAGGGCACAGTAGAAATATGGCTGACTCTTCAACAACCAATTACGAGTAGCGTTTATGCTGTTACCGAGCCAGGCGATCCTTATATTTTTAAATACAAAAATTCAAGCACCGGTGAAATTTTTATGGTGAACATAAAAAATGTGGAAGGCATAATGTTGTTTACAGTGTATGATGGTAATTGGAATAGCGCCGTACAAGCCAGCACTATGTATAATGATGTGCCGACCGGTGAGTCCATATTGTTGTCGATGACTTATTCACAAATAAGCAACAAAGCTAGTTTATATCTGAATGGGTTTAAAATATCTCAGCACGATTTTAATAGTTTTAATTTCGCGGTGGCCAACGGTAATTTAATTATTGGTAATAATAATGCGGTCGTCGATGAGTTTAGAATTTTAAATAAAGCTTTGACGGCTGATGAGGTAATGAACAACTATGTCCGTGGTGTGCCTTTTGGTTCTAATGAAGTTTATTATTCTAGCACCAAGAATGTTAATGACAACTTGCAATTAAATATTAATTTGCAGGGCACAAATTATACTGCCAATTCAGTTGTCAGAAGTAGTAAAATCAGTGTTTCTTCGCCAACGGGCTATGTGTTATCAAACAGAAGTAGCATTAATTTGAGTTTTAATACAGCCACCGCCGCTACTTGTCGTTATGGCCAGAGCGCTGATAATTTTAGTGATTTGTCTTATACAGCCAGTGGTACTGGCACCAGCCATAGTATTAACTACGCAGTAAATAGTGTCGTGCCTTCTCATAATTTTTATATCAAATGTCAGAATGGAGCAGATGGTGATGATTATGCCTGGTACAGGCGATTAAGGATTTTGCCAAATATAAATAATAATTGGCCGAAAATAGGTCTTATTACTTGGGGTAATAATATTAGTAGCAGTGAAGTTAATGTTATAGCTAAATACGACTTAGTCAGTCTTTCTAATGGAAATATTTCTAGGTCTAGTTTATTAAAAAAAGTGAAAGAGAATAATCCAAACATTATATTATTACCATATCTTATATCTGATTCTAATACACTAAGCAATGGTGTGGGTGGATTCATTAATTATGATTTATATGAAAGATTGGCTGATAGTTGGCGTCTACGCAATGCCGGTGGTCAGTACATTAATAATCTAAGTTATCCCAATGAAATGATGTATAATTTGAACACCAGTTTACCCTGGGCAGAAACCTTATCTAGTTATGTTGCTGGTAATATTATGAGCAGGGGTGATTGGGATGGTATTTGGTATGATAATGTTGACACCAGTTTTTGGTGGCTTTATGACTACAATACCACACATCGATTTATTCAATTTCCAGATTTTGATTTGGATGGCGTCAATGAAGATTTGAATATAAGTGCTGATTTTAATAAAGCTAAAAATATTTGGCGTGATGGCTTGAACCAAACCATGACATTGTCACGACAGACTATGGGTAGTGATGCTATTATAGTAGGTAATAATGGTGATGCTAATGCCCAATTGTATAATGGCAAAGTATGGGAAAGATTTATTTATTATCATTCTAATACTTTTTCCGATAATTTGGAGGCATTTTTAGACGCGAACAACAGTAATAGTTTTATATATTGGAATAATAATAGTGCTACACCACATTTGAATTGGAATTTGTTTGAACTTAATAACACTAATGATTATAAAAATAATCGTTTGGGCATGATTGCTAGTTTATTGGCCGGAGTTTATTATAACCCAGTCAATATGGATAATTATCGTGAGTTTCGTTGGTACGATGAATACTGGGTAGATTGGGAAACTGGCGAGGCCACTAGTGATGCTTCTAAAGGAAGGGGATATTTAGGTAGTCCAGTTGCCAATGCTGAAGAAATTTTACCAAATGTTTGGCAGCGGGATTTTCAACATGGTATTGTGGTTTTAAATAATAATGCTACTAGTACAGTGACAGTAGATTTTGGTCAGGAGTTTCGATATATTCATGGCCAACAGGACACAATGGCTAATCCTGGTGGTACTACTCAATCAATAACATTGCTCGCCCACGATGCTCGCATATTACTGACCACCAAAGCTAATGATCCATTGAGATAAAAAGTTAAACAAAAAACCACTCCGCAACGTGCGGAGTGGTTTTTTTAGTATTGCTTGATTTATTTCATCATAGCGATCAAGAGTAGAGCAACTATGTTAAGAATTTTGATCATGGGGTTGATGGCTGGGCCAGCGGTATCTTTGTAAGGGTCGCCAACAGTATCGCCAGTGATGGCTGCCTTGTGAGCATCTGAACCCTTACCACCATAGTGACCGCTTTCAATATATTTTTTGGCATTGTCCCAAGCACCACCGCCAGAAGTCATGGAAATGGCCACAAACAAACCAGTCACAATGCTACCCACCAAAACTCCACCCAAGACAGTAAAGCCGTTTGTCCCAAAAGCTATTTTGATAATCACTGGCACTAGAACTGGGATCAAGGCCGGGACTATCATTTGTTTCAAAGCGCCTTTAGTCACAATATCAACCGCCGCACCGTAATCTGGTTTTTCACTGCCATCCATAATACCCGGTTTAGCTTTGAATTGACGGCGCACTTCTTGGACCACATAGCCAGCAGTTTTACCAACTGCTTCCATAGATAAGGCGCCAAAAATATAAGGTAAAAGACCGCCGATAAACAAGCCAGCTAATACATAGGGATTGTCTAAACTAAAAATAATATTTAAGTTAATATTTTCGAGCTCCTTGGTGTAGGCGGCAAACAAAACTAGAGCGGCTAGTCCGGCTGAGGCAATAGCATAGCCCTTGGTTACGGCTTTGGTAGTGTTGCCTACAGCGTCCAAAGGATCGGTAATTTTGCGGACACTTTCTGGTAGACCAGCCATTTCAGCAATGCCACCAGCATTGTCAGTGATTGGCCCATAAGCATCGATGGTGACTATAATTCCAGCTAGTGACAGCATACTCATCGCGGCAATAGCAATACCATATAAGCCGGCAAAACTATAGGCAGCAATAATGCCAGCCACAATGACTAGTACTGGCCAAGCAGTTGATTTCATACTGATAGCTAAGCCCTGAATGACATTGGTGCCGTGGCCAGTTTCTGAGGCCTTGGCAATTGATTTTACGGGCTTGTATTTGGTGGAAGTATAATATTCAGTAATAAAGACAATTAAACCAGTTACGGCCAAACCAACTAAACTAGCATAAAAAATATCTAGGTAGCTTTTGCTGGTGAGGTCAGACATTAAATATTTGGTAATAAAATAAAAAGAAACAACAGTCAAAAGTCCAGCCACTGCCAAACCTTTGTAGAGGGCCTTCATAATAGCGCCACTTTTTTCTATTTCCTCGACAGTTTGATTTTTATTTATTTTTATAAACCACAAAGAAATTAGAGAGGTGACAATGGCAATAGCGCCTAGGGCTAAAGGATAAATTATGGCGCTTTCCAATGGTTGGCCACTAGTGTCTTTGAAAGAAAGGGCGCCCAAGAGCATAGTGGCTACTAGGGTCACGGCATAGGTTTCAAATAAGTCAGCAGCCATACCAGCGCAATCGCCAACATTATCACCGACATTATCAGCGATTACTGCAGGGTTGCGTGGATCATCTTCAGGGATGCCAGCTTCAATTTTACCAACTAAGTCAGCACCGACATCAGCAGCTTTGGTAAAAATACCGCCACCAAGTCTAGCAAAGACCGAGATTAAGCTACCTCCAAAACCCAAACCCACCAAATGTTCCACTTGTATAAAAGGCAAAATATAAAGAATGGTCACTCCAAACAGAGCTAGGCCTACTACCAGCATGCCGGTAACTGAGCCACCCATGACAGCCATGCGCATAGCTGATTGGATATTTTTTTTAGCTGCTTCAGCAGTACGCACGTTGGTACGCACCGACACATTCATGCCAATGATACCAGCTGCGGCTGATAAGACAGCGCCGACAATAAATGATAAAGCCGTACCAAAACCAATAGCGATCCAGAGAATAATAAATAAGGCAACAGCTAAATAGGCAATGGTTTTGTATTGTCTGAGCAGATAAGCTTTGGCGCCTTCTTGAATGGCTTTAGCGATTTCCTTCATTTTTTCATCCCCACTTGGGCTTTTTAAAATGCGCGTAATCATCCAAGCGCCATATCCGATAGAAAGTAACGAGGCTAAAATAGCCAGTAATTTGATTGTTCCCATATTTTTTTAATTTTTAAAGTATTACTTATTTAGATTTTTTTGGCTTTGTAGGTTTTTTTTCTTTCTTTTCTTTTTTTACCTTTTCTTTCGGTTCGGCCTTTTCAACAACTTCGGTTATTTCTTTTATTTCGGTTTTTTCTTCGGCAATTTCTTTTTTGGCTTCGGGTTTATTGATTGGTGTTTTTTCTGGGCTACTAGGGGAGACAATATCTATTTTCCAGCCAGTCAATTTTGCGGCTAGCCGGGCATTCTGTCCACCGCGACCAATAGCCAGTGATAATTGGTCTTCATTGACCATGACTCTGGCTGTTTTTGTTTCCTCATCAATGTCAATTTTACCGATGCCGGCTGGACTTAAAGAGTTGGCAATAAACACTTTTGGTTCACTGTTCCACTGGATGATGTCTATTTTTTCGCCACCCAATTCACTGATTACTGTCTGGACGCGAGCGCCTCGTTGGCCAACGCAAGAGCCAATGGGATCAATGTTTTCTTCACTAGTGAAAACTGCGATTTTGGTGCGGGCACCAGCTTCACGGGCAATAGCTTTTATCTCTACAGTACCAGCGGCGATTTCTGGCACTTCAGTGGCAAATAATTCTTTGACTATATCGGGATGAGTGCGGGATAGGACAATTTCTGGTCCTTTAGTGCCCATACGCACTGCGGCAATAAAAAAGTTTAGGCGAGTTCCAATATTGTAGCCTTCGGTGCGAATCTGCTCTTCGGGTGGTAAGATACCACTGGCTTGGCCAAGGTCAACTATAAAGTTACGACCTTCGCGACGCTGGACAGTACCCAAAACTAGTTGGCCTTCCTTGTCTTTGTACTCACTAAAGACATGATCTCTTTCGGCCTCACGTAAGCGTTGGATGATTACTTGCTTGGCAGTCTGAGCAGCCATGCGTCCATATTCTTCTGGCACTGGCAATTTAGTTTCAATGACATCACCATTTTTATAATCACTGTTTATTTTTTGCGCTTCGGAAATCATAATTTCGGCGCGAGGATTAAATTTTTTTATCATTTCCTCTTCACTGATTTCCTCGCCAGCTTCTTTTCGCAAGTGCATTTCTTCCAGTTGTTTTTCTTGCTCTTCTAGGTCAACATCATCTACTACGGTTTTTACGTCAAAAACCGCTGTCTGACCATTGTCAGCGTTGAAAACTACCTTGATATTTTGATTAGGGGTACCGTATTCTTTACGATAGGCCGCGGCTAGTGCTGCCTCTATGGCACCGATCACTGCTTCGGTGGACAAGTTTTTTTCTTGGCACACCAGCTTGATAGCCGCTAGCATTGTGTTGTTTGTCGACATGTTTTAAAGTTTTAACTTATAAAATATCCTTGCGATCTTGCGCACAAGCGCAAGGTTTATTAATTAATTTTATTCCCCGTAGCTTTATTTTTCTTGACTTTATAATGAAATTTTGGCGATTATAATTTTCATAAGTAAAGCATAAAATTGAGCTAAAGGTGAAAAAAATAAGCTAGTTTATACTCTAAACTAGCTTAACAATGATATTGTACTGTATTTATGTTTTTTAGTCAACAGTCATTGATGGGGAATATTTTTATTTTTGCTTGTTTATTTTGGAGGTAAATAATGATTATTTCTAAGCGCCAGTCAGCTGTGGTAGAGAAGGAATAGCAGGCCTTTTTCATTTTCATAATTTTATTAGTGTCAATTGTTTCCTCAGCAAAACCATACTGGTGGCTAGTCCTAGTTTTTACTTCAACTCCATAAAATAATTTATTTTTTTTCAAGATCAGGTCTAGCTCACCAACACGAGTCAGATAATTTTTTTTCAGTAAAATAAAACCTTTTTGTTGGTAATATTTTAGGGCAATTTTTTCACCCAAAGATCCTAAATATTTTTTTGACATAAAAAACAGACTTTAGGCCTGTTTTTTTTATTTAAAATGGGAAATTACTTTTTTGCTTTAGGGAGCCATTTATTGAACTCTGTGCTGACTTGTTTTTGCTTCTGTAGTTTTGGCACAGTCACGAGTTTGTAGATGGCTAGATAAATAATCCAAGCCAAAGAGCCAAGTGACCAGAGTAGTAGCCAGAAGCGGGCACCCAGGTAAAGAGCTCGGGTTTCGCGGAATAATAAAAATAATAAACCCACTAGGCCGACAGACCAACCAAAACTAACTATTTTTTTATTCCATTTTTTGATGATGCCAGAATTTTTGACTAGTTGGCGTTGGGCAAAAATAGCCGCCACAATACTTAGGGCACAAAAGCCATAAAGAGCTATGCGAAAGGGTGTAGATAGCGTGTCAAAAGTGTAGGCGCGGAATAAGTAGTTCCAATCAAGTAATTTTGTTAAATCCATATTTTTTTATCTTCAAGAGATATGTTAGATAATTTATGAAATAAAGTCAATCCCGTTAGATAATCACTTTAAGCCCCATTGTTTTAAGATGATTATGGCGGTGTTCATATTTTTTGATAAGAAATAAAAAAAGAAAATGAAATTATCTAACGGGATCAAATATAAATCCCGTTCGGCCAATAAGCGGAACGGGAATATATAATATTTGGTAAAACGATTTTAATCCTTGATTTTTAATCCCGTGAATTTACCGTTACTAGTTTTTATTGTTAATATTATATCTTTGTCAACTGGGCCCTCCTCAGATCTAGTTGATTTGTGACCGTGTGCTTGATATTCAATATTTCCGTTACCAAGATCATTCACAGTAATCATCGGATCATATTCAAACCTTAATACATTGGGGTTTCCACTAGTGCTTATCAAATAACGGCTCATTTCTCTGTTTAATTCCGCCTGGACCACCGCAGGTAAATCTTCTAATCTTTTGGTGTTTGCCGCAGTGGTTTCTGGTTGCTTTGGCTCAAAAGTTTCGTTAGTCATGATTTTGGTTAGTTAATATTAAATACGTTATATTTTTTATTTTTTAGTAAATATCAAGCCAAAGTGATAGGGGCCAGCTTTGAACTGCTGGGCCAGTTCAAGATTCAGCTCAGCGGCCAAGCCAATGACCTGATTCAAGTCGATGAGCCGATCTTTGGGTGGGCCAAAAGATAAGTTATTGTTTTCCCAATCAATGATTAATAATTTGCCACCATTTTTTAGAAGGCGTGTGGCCTCAGCTAGTATTTCGTAGTGTTTTTGTGACTGAAATAAAACATTGACCAAAATGGCAGAATCCAAGCTGTCATTTTTTATTTTGGCTGCGCCGACAACCTCTAGATTACTCCAGATAGTTTTTATATTGTTGAGGCCAGAGAGGCGGGCCTTTGACTCTAGTTCAGATAAAATATTTTTGACTACATCAACAGCATAAACCTGACCTTGATCGCCGACCAAGCGAGCGATTTGCATCAAAAACAAACCGCCACCAGCTCCCAAGTCGCCAACCATGTCACCTTTTTTGACTTGCAATATTTCGCTTAATATTTTGCCAGCATCCAAAAACTCACTCTTACCACCAATTTTTTGTTGAGGCAAAGCCACGTTGGATACTGCACTTACGGTATTAGTTTCATTCATATTTTTGTTTATTTATTATACCAAAAAACATTAAATGGCGCTACTGGTGTGTAATATGTAATATTGACTTTTGTTCATAATCAAGTTATAATCTGGTCTGTATTTTGATATTTGGCCCTATCCCGCCAGTAGGCGGGCAGGCGTCTAATGGTTAGGACAGCAGGTTTTTCGAACGGAGTGAGACCCCGCCAGAGGCGGTGGCATCCGTTTCTAGCAACTGGGTCATTTAAAATATTAGCTACAATAATTCGTCTCGGCTTGGTGACCTGACGGCCCTATCGTCTAATGGTTAGGACACCAGGTTTTCATCCTGGCAATCGGGGTTCGATTCCCCGTGGGGTCACCAAGCCGGCAAGAATTACTAACACATTAGTCAAGCGGACGCAGCATTCCAAGAGGAGTGGTTTTTTGGTATAATTGTGCCATGCAATCAAATGACAAATTGTATCAATTAAATAAACACAAGGTAGAGCTATTAAAGAATTTGGCCCTTTTGTTTAATAAAAACTCTGTAAAATGGTGGTTATCAGACGGTTTTGCTCTAGAAGCAAATTTGGGTGAGGATAGTTTAGTTCGTGAGCATAAAGATATTGATATTATAGTTTCTAATTTATACTTAGATAAAGTGGAAGAACTACTTGTTGATATTGGATTAGATACAAAGAAAGAGACAGACAATTTATTGCGAGCCATAGATAATAAAAGAAACATAATTGTTGATATTTTGCATTATAATTTTTTGCAGGATGGTTCAGCGCTTGTCAAAATGAAAAAAGAAATTGGCCGGGACATCATTTTGCCCGCAGTTATTTTTGATTCAAAACCAAAAAATTATTTTGGTGTCAAAGTTCGTACCGTTAGGCCGGAGCTTATTTATTTAGATTATAAGAACAGTAAGCTACCCAAAAATTATCATCAAAATGACATGGAATTATTAGAGGAGTTATTGGACAAAGATATGCTTAATAAAATTGCAGATAGCAATATTTACCTTACTGATGACGAGATAAAAAAATTATAAACAGGTAGTAAGGTATAATTAAAAGTTTTCAAGGACCTTCATAAGAGTTACCATGGGTCAGTCGCATTACTAGGGCTTATTTGATTCAACCCGACGGGTTGTTTTTAGTTATTTTTGTGGTTGGTTTCTTGGTTGACAAAATTAGTTTTTTATGATATGATAATCTGTTTTCTAAGCGTTTTAGATAGTGATCTTTGAAAACCCAAAGAAGAATTCAAACTCAAAAAAGAAAGGCAGGGATCATGAGTACGATTCGTCGTCAGTCTTTGGTTGTCAGCTTGTTGCTGGTCGTGGTGTGGCTAGTTTTCGCCAGCCTGGTTTGCGGTCAGGAGTATCTCCAACCGAAGGGTTATGTCAACGACTTCGCCAATCTTCTGTCGGCGTCGGAGATCGACTCGTTGAGTGTGGAGCTTCGGGACTTTCAGTCCAAGACCTCCATCGAGATCGCGGTGGTCACCGTGACTTCCCTGCAGGGACTGACGGTCGAGGATTACACCAACGGCCTGGCCAATGCCTGGGGCGTTGGCAAGAAGGGCAAGGACAATGGCGTGGTCCTGCTATTGGCACCAACGGAAAAGAAGGTGCGCATCGAAGTCGGTCGTGGCTTGGAAGAAGTGCTGACCGATTTGCACTCCTCGCGGATCATCCGCGAGGATATCAAGCCGTTGTATCGTCAGCACCCCAATCAGGCCATCATCGCTGGTACGCATGGTATCATGCGTCGCCTAGTGGCTGGTCAGGAGAAGCCGATCAACACGTCGACAAGTCCTGCGTCGACTGAAAACAATGAAGCCACTCGTGAAGTTCTGCTGTTTCTTGGCATCTTTGCGGTTATAGTAGTGATTGTGGTGCTGTTCAATTATTTCAGCGAACGGAATGAGATCAAGAAGCAGAATGCCTCGGCCTTGGAGGTCTGCCGGCAGGCCTTGCTGACAATTAAGCAAGGCCACAAGTTGGCCTTCGACCAGCTCAATCAGCTCAAGCTGGACAATCCGCAGTCAGTTTGGCAGGAGCTTCAGGAACAGCTTGCCCAGGTTGAGGTGGCTGCTCTAGAGAGGGAACTCAGTGATTGCGAGCAGGAGTGTCTGGCTGACCGAAAAAAGCGAGAGGCGGCCTGGCAGCATATGCAGAGGTTGCAGATGAAGCTGGCCAGCTGTGCCAGACTGTTCAAGAACATCGAAGCCACGTTGGCAGAAATCAGCGAGGCCAAAGCGCTGGTTCCACAGAAGTTGGCTTCAATACCGGCTGACATCCAGCTGGCGGTAGTCGCCGTTCAGCAGGCAGATGTCACGGCCGACACCAGAGCGAAGCTGGCCGAAGAGCAGCAAGAGTTTCAGCACGTTCAGCAGCTGCTGGTAGTCCAGTCCTCAGCTATCAACTGGCTGGAAGTCATGGATTTGCTTTCCCAAGTAGAGGTGGGTCTGGTCGCTGTCATGGTGGCGGTAGAGGAAGACAAGGCTACGGCTACCAAGGCTCGAGCCGATGGTCCGCAGTTACTCCAAGAACTGCCTGCCACCTTGCTCGCGGCTGAAGGGCGAGCCGGTACTTCCAGGTCAGCAAGGACAAGGTTGGCCAAGGCCAAGTCCGAATACCATAGGGCTCGCTCATTGGTCAATGCTGGATCCGATGTCGACTGGGTGGCGGTGTACCTGTTACTATTGGCAGCTAGCGATCTGTGTAGTAGCGAGCGAGCTACTTCGGTAGCTAGCCCCTCATACCACTCGTCTGACGATGATCATGGACACTCTGACAGCGGTAGCAGTGTCAGCTTCACCAGTTTCGGCGGTGGCAGCTTCGGCGGAGGCGGAGCCTCGGGCGATCTGTGAGTGTGAGCAAGGAATTCTTCTAGGGTAGACAAACTCTTGGTGGTTGGCGGACAGCTGGCCACCAAGAGTTTTTTAATTGTTTGCTTTTTGTGGTTGGTTTTTTTGATTGACATTTATCTCCAAAGGTGCTATTATGATGAACAAACTATTACTTAGCACAGATTTGAATAAAAAATGTCTAAATAATGGTTTATGCATGCACTAGCGGAAATATAGTCGAATTTCTAGCTTATATATGCTTTAATTCACTTTATTTCTAAAATTATGCAAGGCAAAATCAAGAAATTAGTCGAAGGCAAAAATTTTGGTTTTATCACCCCAGAAGACGGTGGAAAAGATTTATTTTTTCACGCCAATGAGTTAGATGGTGTTTCATTTGACCAATTACACGAAGGTGATGATGTCAGCTTTGATATGAGCGACACACCAAAAGGACCAGCTGCTGTTAAAGTAAGTGTGGTCACTGCCTAATACTTAGGTAAAAAAACATTTTAAAAATTAGCCCCTCTTAAGGGGCTAATTTTTTTGAGCTGGTATTATTTGTTTATGTAGTTTTTGTAATCATTGCTATTTTGCCACTGGGCAAAAGGAATAGTCGGATGCACGGTCTTCCCAAATCTGATGGCCTGCTTGATGGCTTGTTCAGAGTAACCACTATAGGTGTAGGCATTGACCAATACTGACCAGTCTCTGGAACTTACACTGTAAACACCCAAGTTGTTTTTCAGCCAGTTTTTTAAATAGGCCGATTTTTGTGATTCCAATGAATTGGGATTTTTTAGGCGCAGTGTTATTTCAGAAATTGTGCGACCATAACCATAGGGATTGTATTTGTGATCAATTTCTTCTTGATCAGGATAGCCATCATAGTCGCTATCATAGCTATTATTATATATTTTATCTCCAGCCACCTGAGGAACAACAGCACTTTGCTTTGGTAGAGTCATGAAGCTATGGCCAGTGACCTCTACTTTTTTATTGTAAATACCTTTTTCCACCACTATTTTGTAGTAGTAGGTGGTGTTGGGCGTCAGCTCAGTCAATAAAATTTCATGCTCATATCTGGGAGTAGCACTGACGGCAATTTTTTGTTTTAAACTATTGGCTTTGGTGCCATAGTAAATAGTGCTGTTGGTAATATAGTTGCTTGACCAGGAAAGCAAAGCCGTGGTGTCGCTTATTCTGGTTAAATCAAGTTGTAGGGGCTTGATATTGCTAATGGCTAAATTAGAACCATTTTGGGTGCCAGAAGAAGTGTTGAAAACAACATATTTAGTTTGGGTATTTTTGTCAGCATCAGTAGCAGTAATTTCTGCGGTGTAGGTAGTATTGGCTTTTAGCTTGTAGATATACAAAACATGATAAGTAGAAAAGCCACTTTGACTGACAGTTGATTTGCGAGTAGTGTCAATAATGTTATAAACAATTTTACTCTTGGTGGATTCATCGGTGGTCCAAGAAATAGCCACAGCATTGCCAGTGGTTTGTAATAATTTATAGTCAGAAATAGTTGGCTGACGCGTGTCTTTCATATCCTTAGTAGAAAATGTTTGCGCAAAAGTTTCCACTAGATGACCACTACTATCTTCGGCCACTATCTTGTAATAATAAGTTTGATTTTTGACAATTCCGGTCAAAACACTTTGGTGATTGTAGTCATAGGCGCCATAGCCCATGACCATATTTAAACTATTTTCTTTTAAGCCATAATGAACATAGCCCTTGCTGGCTTGGTTGGTATCCCAAGAAAGGGTGACTATGTTATTGTGTGGGTCAAAGATTTTTATATTAGAAATAACAACATCAGCCCCCACAAATAGCGGTGCTGTCAGGCCTAGCAATAAGACGACTATTAAGCTGACTTTATTTATTTTCTTCATATATTTTATTAAACACCTTATTTATTAATATGTAAATATTAGTTATTTTAGAAATTGGGTGGTCGGGACGAGAGTGTTCTCTCGTCCCGACCGGAAAGGGGGTTATCGCCGTGGCTTCAGATAGATCATCAGGAACACGGTCGTATCGATGAAGGCGAAGACCAGCGGTTGCCCGGCGGAGGCCAATGTCCAGTCGGAGATGGCCAGGACAGCGAATACGCAGGAGATGAAGTACAGTGTCCAGGCCAGCTTGTTTTCGCGGCTCGGATCCTGCCAAGTGGACATGAACGTAGGTACTGAACCGAGTAGGCCAGAGCCCAAGCTTGTGACGATTCCGACGACCGGATTGCCACTGATCGCCCACAGCAGCATGGCCATGATGGTACCGCCCAAGCAGATCTTATCGATTTTTGTCCACCCGGGTACCCCGTACTTCATCGCGAACGCGAACACGATCCAGGCGCCACAGATGGCGCCGATGATCTGGCCGTTGATGGTGTGCTTGGCCAACATCCCCATAAACAGAACGGTGTCCATGCTGGCCCAGATGAGCCAACTTGTCTTGGCTGGTTTGGTCGGGCCTTTCACGATAGAGTGGATGTATGGCACGAACGCCAGGACAAAGAGAATACCGGAAATGGTGGAAAACAGTGCTTTCATCTCTATATACCCCCATGTAAAGGTTCGGTTGAGCTGAGTGCTCATGCTTGTGAATTTAACATATAATTATAGCATATATATAAAAATATGTCAATACTACGTTATGGTTCAATAGCTTGGAATCACCTTAAGTGATAAATTCAAGTATATGGCATACACAACAAATCCTCATCTACCTAAAGTACGTAGACAGGCAGTTCTCTTACTACAG
>JBAYIQ010000005.1:0-58197 GCA_041665545.1 Patescibacteria group bacterium
AATCGTTACCAAATACACCTCAAAGAGGTGCAATTACGTTACAACACTCGCAATCCTCAGAAACTACGCTTACTTGTTAGAAAAATGTTACGTTTTGATGATAAATAGTAGGCCAGACCGCTTTGACAAGGGGGCTTATTCCTCTTCCCAAACACTTCAAGAGGGCTAGATGTTCCTCCCCTGTCAAGGGGAGGTTGGAGGGGTTAAAAGATTGGGCTAGTAAAGTTTTTCAACAAAAAGAAAAGCTCAGTCCCCGTGGACTGAGCCTGTGATTGGAAAGACCGTGCTACTCGGTCTTCTGAGAAGCCAGAAAGACCGAGCAGTGTTTGTGATGCTCTCCCATGCAGCCATTCTTGATGCGGTGCCCGCAAACGCAGGTACTGCAACAAGGCAAACAGTGCTTGGCCATGGACTGGCCGTCACTGCCTATGGTGTGGCACAGACAAAAGCATTCGTGTGGATCGACATAGCAACTGTCGCTGGAGCCCATCCTCAACTTGTCGGCGATCAAGTCGCCAATTGGCTTAAGGTTGCGCATTACTGACCTCCTCTCTTAGTTTTGAATTTCTTGGAAGAACCTATTAATAACGATAGCTTATCGTCTAAAAAAACAAATGTCAATAAAAAAAACGCCGGCTGAAGAACCGACCCGCGAGGTCGACGCGACCTCGCGGGTCGGTTCTTTTCACAAAACAAAAACCCCCGCACTACTAGGCGGGGGTTTTATTTTAACTTTTTTATTTATAACTATTAATCATTTCCATGACCTTGGAGTCGGACGGCAGATCTTCAAAACCGAAAACTTTTTGGCGATTGACTGCTAGCCAGCCAGCAGAGTCATCTCCTCGTTTTTTAAGAACCTCTACACTTTCGGTGCTCGGCTCTCCTCCTTCTTCGGTCGCTGGCTTGTCCACAGTTTGCGTATCAATAAAATAGACATCACTAAGATAAATATTGTACGCATCTTCTTTGGCAACTTTGGCATAATATACTATGTTATTTTCTAAATAAATTATTTTATAACCAGCTTCGGCGACTGGCTTCTTGGTCTTCTGCTTGTCAAACATTAAAAAAGCAGACAAGGCCAAAATCAGGATAATTAGTAGTAGATAAACTCCGGTAAAATTTTTCTTTTTACCAGTATTGGATTTGCGAGCCACAAAATCTTCAAATTCCATTATTTCCG
This sequence comes from Patescibacteria group bacterium, assembly GCA_041665545.1. GTDB lineage: Bacteria > Patescibacteriota > Patescibacteriia > UBA1558 > GWA2-36-10 > CALMZN01. The sequence continues at coordinate 1,187 of JBAYIQ010000005.1, forward strand.
GCTCGGCTTTTAATCTGGTAGTTTCTTTTTTAGTGGTGCTTTTTGCGCGAGGCATAAATTTGTGTTTAATTGCTAATATCATAGCAGATATTTTAAAATTTTACAAAATTAATTGTCTGTACTAATATATAATCAAGATGAAGAAGGGCGATTTTTATTTTTATTTACTTTCCCAGGCCAAAATATCGGCTCGTCTTTTTTGGCGACTACAAAGCTCTTTTGTTGACAGTAAAAGCATTGTCGACAAGGCCAAGATTGACAATCCCCTAATTCCAGCCAAGCTAGCCCAAGAAATCAAACGAGTTTGCGTGGAAGAAGAATCTCTGGCCCAAAAATTCGAACAACTAGAAAATTATTTTACTATTTTGGATGATTGCTACCCCAAATTACTCAAACAGATCTATGATCCACCTTTATTTTTATTTTATTCCGGAAATCTAGAGTTATTAAAAAGTGACTATCTGCTCAGCATGGTTGGCTCGCGGCACACCACGCATTATCACCAGCAAGCAAGCGAAAACATAATTGGCGAATTGGCTGGCTCGCCACTAATAATAGTCAGTGGCTTGGCCATGGGTCTTGACGCTATCTGCCACCAAACGGCTTTGAAAAATAATTTACCAACTATCGCTGTCTTGGGCTCGGGAATGGATCAAGCCAGTTTTTATCCTAAAATAAATTTTGCTTTAGGACAGGAAATAATAAAACAAAATGGTTTGATATTGTCGGAGTACCCCAATGGCACCAAACCAGCCCTGCATCACTTCCCCAGACGCAATCGAATATTAGCGGGTTTGAGTCGAACCACGGTCGTGCTCTCTGGCGCTCTGAAATCTGGGACACTAATCACAGCTCAAGTGGCCTTGGATGAAGGACGAGAAGTATTTGCTTTGCCGGGCAATATCAACCAAAGCTTGTGCCATGGTCCTAACAAATTACTGCAAAACGGCGCCCACATCCTACTGTCTGGCCAAGATATTCTGAATTTCTATGAACTCACCGGACAAAGTAAATTGCCAATTTTAAACAACATCTTCACTAATAACGAAAAAATAATTGTGGATTTATTGAATATTGAACCCTTAAATTTGGAAAGTTTGATCAACAAAATATCCTGGCCTTTGCCCACCCTACAAGCCACTTTATCGTCCTTGGAAATAAAAAATATTATCCAAACAAATAACGATGGACAAATAGAATTAAAATGGTAGGACTTGATAATTTTTTTACTTTGTTGTATAGTCAGCGAAATTATGTCATAATTTGTTTAAATCAAATTAGTTTATGTCAAAATTAATTATTGTCGAGTCCCCAACCAAAGCCAAAACTATCAGTGGTTTTTTGGGAAAAGAATATAAAGTGGAGTCTTCCTATGGCCATGTCCGAGATTTGCCTGTCAGCAAGCTCGGTGTTGACGTGGAAAATAATTTCGAACCCACCTATGCCGTGCCAACCAAAGCCAAAAAAACCGTGGCCAATTTGAAAAAATTAGCCAGTAAGGCCGAGATGGTCTACTTCGCGACTGACGAAGACCGTGAAGGAGAAGCTATTAGCTGGCACTTACAAGCATTGCTTGGTGTACCCGTCAAAAAGCAAAAAAGAATTGCTTTTCATGAAATTACCAAAAAAGCTATTCAACAGGCCTTGGAAAATCCCCGCGACTTGGATAGTTTTTTGGTTGATGCTCAACAAGCGCGTCGCATCCTTGATCGCCTAGTCGGCTACAAGCTCTCTCCTCTACTTTGGAAAAAAGTAGCCAGAGGTCTATCAGCCGGACGCGTGCAATCAGTGGCTGTCCGATTGATAGTAGAAAGAGAAGACGAAATCAAAAAATTCGTGGCCCAAGAATATTGGACCATCGAGGGGCAAGCTGAACATGATAAGCAAGATTTCAAAATAACTGTCTTCCAACATCAGGGCAAAACTTTGGATAAATTTGATTTGGATAAAACCAAAGCCGAAACTGCGGTTCGTGAAATAACTCCAGCCAAACTATTGGTCAGACAAGTAGAAGCCAGAGAAATCAACAAAAAGCCAGCTAGCCCTTTTACCACCTCCACCCTCCAACAAGATGCCAACCGTCGTTTTGGCTACTCGGCCAAGCAAACTATGATGCTGGCTCAACAGCTATATGAAGGTGTGCATTTGGGCAGTGAAGGACATGGCGGTTTGATTACTTACATGCGTACTGACTCCCAAAATTTGTCCGCTGACTTTGTGACGTCAGCTAATGAATGGATTGTCAAAAACTTTGGTGAGCAATATGCTAGTCAGGGCGGACGCAAATATCGCACCAAAGCCAAGCTAGCCCAAGAAGCCCATGAGGCCATCCGTCCAACTGATGTGACCAACACGCCTGACAAAGTAAAAGAATATTTGGATAGCCGCCAACACAAATTGTACTCCCTGATCTGGCAACGCTCTGTGGCTTCCCAAATGGTTGATGCCACTTTAGAAACCACTTCAGTAATAATTGACGCTAAAAACACGGAGTGGACTTTGAAAGCCACTGGCTCAGTAATCAAATTCCCTGGCTGGCAAAAAGTATATGCCACTGGCAGTGAAGAAAATATTTTACCAGCGCTCAAAGAAAACGATCAGGTGAACTTAAAAAATCTGGATGCTCTGCAACACTTTACCATGCCACCTGCTCGCTACTCAGAAGCTGGCCTAGTCCACGCCATGGAAAAACTCGGCATTGGCCGACCTTCTACCTATGCCCCGACTATTGCCACTATCGTGGAAAGAAAATATGTTGATAAAATAGAAAAAAGATTGGCCCCCACAGAAATTGGCACTGTGGTCAATAAACTTCTAGTGGAACACTTCCCCGATATAGTTGACTACAACTTTACAGCCGAGATGGAAAATGACTTAGACAAAATTGCTGAGGGCAAGAAAAAATGGCAACCAGTGATAAAAGAATTTTATGAACCATTTGCAAGACAATTAGCTATGAAAGAAAAAGAAATAGACAAAAAAGAAATTACAGAAACAGCCACTGACGAAATTTGCGAAAAATGCGCTTCGCCAATGGTTATCAAACTTGGCCGCTTTGGCAGGTTCTTAGCTTGCACCAATTATCCGGATTGCAAGAATACCAAGCCCCTAGGAGAAAACGGTGAAGCCCAAGAGCCAGAAAAAACTGACGAAGTCTGCCCCAAATGCAACTCGCCCATGATTTTCAAAACCGGGCGCTTTGGCAAATTCTTGGCCTGCTCTAATTATCCCGAATGCAAAACCACCAAGCGCGTGGAGCAAGGTACTGGCGTCATCTGCCCCAAGTGCAACAAGGGCGAGATGGTCGCTCGCAAAGGACGTGGCGGAAAATTCTTCTACACCTGCAACAAATATCCAGAATGTCAGCATATCACTTGGAGTAAACCAACTGGCGAGTACTGTCCCGAATGCAAACAACTCTTAATCGCTGGACCAAAAGACACAGTCAAGTGCGAAGCTTGCGATTATACTAAATAAAATACAAAAAAGACTTGGGAATGACCTAGGTCTTTTTCTTTTTATTGTATATTTGAACTTTTCCCCTAAAAATACTATGATAAGGGCTATATGGCTACAGTAACATTTGAGGATTTAAGGGAAATACTAGCTGACAACTATCCGGGTGAAGACATTGGTGTCATCATCAAGGCTTTTCATTTTGCTTCTGAAGCGCACAAAGGCCAAAAAAGAAACACTGGCGAGGACTATATTTATCACGCGCTAGCCACGGCTTACAACCTAGCCAAGATGCGTATGGATATACCCTCTATCGCCGCCGGGCTCTTACATGATGTGCCAGAAGATACTGATTTTACTTTTGAAGAAATAAAAAATAATTTTGGCTCAGAAATATATTATTTAGTAAAAGGCGTCACCAAGCTAGGAACTTTGAAATACAGAGGCCTGGAGCGCTATGCTGAAAATTTACGCAAAATGTTTTTGGCCATGTCCAAAGATTTGCGCGTCATCATCATCAAGCTAGCCGACAGATTGCACAACATGGAAACCCTAGAAGGTGTGCGACCAGAAAAACGTTTGCGCATTGCCCAAGAAACCATGGAAATTTTTGCGCCTATTGCCAACCGCTTGGGAATGTTTCGCATCAAAATTGAACTAGAAGATCTGGCCTTCCCCTATGTCTATCCCGAAGAATACAAATGGGTGTCTGAACTAGTGCAAGACCGCCTGAAGACCGAAAGCAAATATATTGAAAAAATAAAAAAAACTACTCAAAAAGATTTGGCTAGACATAATATACCCTACATAATCATCAAAGGGCGAGTCAAAAGCTTGTACGGCATTTACCAAAAAATGATCCGCAAGAATAAAGATATCAATAAAGTTTATGACTTGATTGCCTTGAGAATTACAGTCAATGATATTCCTGATTGCTACTTGGTGCTTGGTATCATCCACAAACGCTGGACGCCCTTGAAAGGCCGAGTCAAAGATTATATTGCTCAACCAAAACCCAATGGCTACCAGTCATTGCACACTTCAGTCTTTACCGAATTTGGCAAAGTAGCCGAATTCCAAATTCGCACGCGTGCTATGGATGACGAAGCCGAATATGGTGTGGCCGCTCACAGCCGTTATAAGGAAATTGGCATTTTGGGCAAAAGAAAAAAGCCACCCAAATGGCTACAAGATTTGATGGAGATTCAAAAAACTATTACTGACAATACTGAATTTATCAAACATATAAAAAATGATCTGTTTGCCAATCAAATTTTTGTCTTTACTCCCAAAGGCGATGTCATTGAGTTGCCAGAAAATTCTACTCCTTTGGATTTTGCTTATCATATCCACACTGACATCGGCACCCAATGCATTGGCGCCAAAATCAACGAGCAGATTGCCTCTCTGGACACACCCTTGAAGTCTGGTGATGTGATTGAAATTTTGATCAACAAAAGCCGGAAGTATCCCAATCCTGATTGGCTGGATATTGTAGTCACTAATTTAGCAAAAAACAAAATCCGCAGTCAGTTGAAGAATAAGATGTAAAAAAAGAGACCCTATTTTAACCCGGGTCTCATAGAGAGGGTTGGCGGTTGACGCCATCAAAGGAGAGCTCGCCCAGTAGTACGCATCGGTATCTTCCCGATCATTTGTGTCAGGAAGAAGAAGATCGTGAAGGAGATAATCAGTGGTACGCACATTTGAAAAGTGGATGTTATCGCCATCATATAGATGAGCAAAAAACAAGCGAGCGTAATGACGATCAGAGAGGTTAGTGCCGCGAAACAGAACCTCCACGACAACGTCGACAGAGCTATCCCCCAAAGCGTCCCGGTTGCTGTGCCAAAGAGGGCGAAGGTTGTGTAATTGCATATCACGTTGTCGTTGAACACGTCGATGAAAATGCCGACGATGGTCAGCGTCGCCAACAGACTCAGGATGATAAGCGCGAGCGTCTTCATGGTAGTTCTCCTCATTTGAGGAACAAACCATAGGCTGAACTGCCTAATTTTTGGTTTTCAAAGTATTATATCATATATAGTACATTTTGTCAAGCCAAACCTAAAAATAGCCATTTTTGGCTATTCGCACAGTCATTCTGGAGCGAAGCGATAGAATCCATAAGTTTAACTTATGCTTGTAGATTCTATCGGCTCCCTTCGGGAGCCTCCAGAATGACGATAAAATGCTAAAATTTTACTCCTGCAATTTATTTAGTAGATTTTTTAATTCTTCGTGAGAATAAAAATCAATCACAATTTGACCGCGCTCGCCTCTTTTTTTGATAGAAACTTTGGCGCCAAGATTCTTGGCTAGTTTATCTTCATAAGCCACGAGAATAGGATCTTGTTTTTTTTCATTTTTATCTTTGAGCACCGTGCGGTGTGCTAACTCGTCTAGCTGTTTGACCGTCAAATCCGAGTGCAATATTTTTTTGAAAATTTTAATTTGTTCGGTCTTACCGGGGTAGCTCAAAATTATTTTGGCATGAGAAAAAGTTATTTTGTTTTCCGCTAACGCTTCTTTGATAACAATAGGTAATTGCAGTACTCGCAACATATTGGCAATGGTCGAGGGACTTTTGCTGACTTGCTTGGCAATGTCTTCTTGTGACAAACCAAACTCCTCCATCAGCCGTTTGTAACTGCCAGCTTCTTCCAGACAGTTGAGGTCATGACGCTGAATATTTTCGATGATTGATAATTCCAGCTTGTCGCGATCTGATACTTCTTTGATAATGACCGGCACCTCAGTCATGTTCAAAAGTTGCGCGGCCTTCAAGCGCCGCTCACCAGCAATCAACTGCCAAGTATCTCCCACTCTGGTTACCACCAATGGCTGGATGATGCCGTGCTTTTTGATTGACTCAGCCAGTTCATTGAGCTTGTCATGATCAAAGTTGGTTCTGGGTTGCCACGGATTAGCGCTGACCTTGTCTATTGGCACAGTGATTACTTGCTGACCGCTGGGTGTTTCATCATCACTAAAAGTATGCGCTGAAAAATAATCACGCGCGTTGTTTGATTTTCCTTTGTTGGGTATCAATGCCCCTAAACCTTTACCTAAAGCTGACATAAATTTTAGTTAAAAGTAGAAAGTATAAAGTAGAAAGTTTTTATAGTTTATTAAATAAAATACTTTTGGCTCTATAATTTTACTTATTATTTTATATTTATTTATTTTGATTATGCCACAATATTTCTTGAGCCAATCTCTTGTAGGCCTTGGAGCCAGCTGATTCCAAATCATAATCCTTGATGGACAAGCCATGTGATGGGGCTTCGGCCATACGGACATTGCGTGGAATTACTGTCCGAAAAATTCGCTCGGGAAAAAATTTATACAACTCTTGAAAAACAGCGTTGGATAATTTGTTGCGACTATCGTACATGGTCATGACCGCACCCAATATTTTCAAATCTGGCTGTAAATGCTCTTTGATAAGATTGATGGTGTTCAAAAGCTGAGACAAGCCCTCCAAAGCATAATACTCACACTGCACTGGAATCAAAACTTCTCTGGCGGCCACCAAGCCATTGATAGTCAGCAAACCCAAAGATGGTGGATTATCAATCAAAATATAATCATATAGATCAACTACTTCTTGCAAATTTTCATGCAATCTATATTCACGATTAGCTTCATTGACTAGATCTACAGCCGCGCCAGCCAAATCCGGAGTACTAGGCGCCAGATGAAAATTGGGTTGATGAGCTTTTATCACTTCACCAATTCTGGTATTAGGGTCAATCAAAACTTCATAAATGCCTTTACTTACTTCGCGAGGATTAATACCCAAGCCCGAAGAAGCATTGCCTTGAGGATCAATGTCCACTATCAAAACCTTCTGGCCAAATTCTTTAAGCCAAGCAGCCAAATTGATGGTGGTGGTGGTTTTTCCAACACCGCCTTTTTGATTTACTACTGAGATAATCCGAGCCATAAATACCCTTTCAAGCTACCCTTATTATACTAGATTCAAGACAATCTCTCAATCATCAACCATTTTTGCTAGTATAAAAAAACCGACCAACCAGCCAACCCAAACACCAGCCGGCTACTCCACCACCCAATATGTATAACTCTGACCAATCGTGCAAATAATAATTACAATAAAAAAATGCTGCCGCAAAACCAATCATTGTTCCTTTTATGCAATAAGAAATAGTGAACTGCGAAATTTTGTAGGCCTCGCTATGTTCTTTGGGACCAAAATTTTCTTGGGGTTTTGGTTTTTCTTTATTTATAATATGCAGTGGTGGTTTGTAAGCCATATTAATTTAATTTATTTTGCCAATCTTTAATATAATTTTTATAGGCCTCAAGGTTTGTGTCCCCAATTGATTTTTGAGCGGGCATATCTAGGGTCATGGGATTTATTTTTGTCCCGTTTTTGACTATCTCATAATGCAAATGTGGGCCAGTAGACAAACCAGTGGATCCGACTTTGCCAATAGTCTGCCCCTGTTTTACTGCCTGTCCAACTTTTACCAAAATCTTACTCATGTGCCCGTAGTTTGTGCTATAGGTACTATTGTGCCTGATAGTTACCAAATTTCCATACCCCGCCCTACTCCAACCAGCACTTGTGACCACGCCATCACCTACTGTCTTGATCGGTGTGCCAAGAGCGGCCGCATAATCAATGGCTCGATGTCCGGTGCTGATATTGAAAGCCGAGATATATCGCTTACCGGTCGTGAAGCCCGAGCTGATGTAACGAAAGTCTACTGGATTTTTCAAAAATATTTTTTCTAGTGACTTACCTTCTGGATCATAGTAGCCATCAATCAGCTCATTATCATCGCCTGTCCCTTCATTATAATAAAATCCCTCCACGACTTTGCCATCATTGACAAAGCGAGCAGCCATTACCTGACCCGGCATTACATACTGGCCATTTCTATAACGCTCCTCATAAATAAATTTATAAGTATCCCCCTGTCTGATGCCCATACCAAAATCAATGCTCCAAGCAAAAACATCAGCCAAGGCAATAATCGCCCGTTCATCAATACCTTGAGCCATAGCTGATTCATATAGTGAACTATCAATCGAGCCACTGACTGTCTTTATTTTTATTTCGTAATCAATCTTTTTTCTTTCAGATCTATAAGCGCCGTCAATCAAATCAATATATAGCTCTTCTTCTGAGCTAATAGCGTAAACCATTTGCCGTAACTCGCTGGTTTGCTTATCAAAGAAAAATTTTATCTCTTTACCAGCCCTGATGCTAGCCAAATCATAAATATCTTTTGAGGCCGTAATCAAGCCATTGGTGGTGCTAGCTGATAGACCAGCATTTTCAGTAATGACTGAAAAAGTATCACCCGGATTGATAATCACCGACACTTCTCTATACTTTGACTCTGGAGCTGGGCTTGAATCCTGGCTAAAAACGCTGTTTTTGGGTAAAAAATAAATAACGGCGCCAGCCGCCAAAAATATAAGGGCAATTATAATACTTTTTTTCAGCATATACTATATTTTAATTAAATTATACGATTTTAGCAAACCCTATGAAAAGAGCTGGATATTATATATAATTATGCTATGCGGAAAATAGGCCAAAAGCGACTAATAGTGTACCCCTTTTTGTTGGGTGCGGCTTTTATGCTGGCTAGTGATTTGCCTTTGGCACGCATTAGCTACCCCAATGCCGACAGGACAAACCCCTCAAGCTCTACTCCGGAAAAAATATTACATTTAAAAAAACCCGACTACGTGCGGGGAATTTATCTGACTGCCTCATCAGCCGGTAATGACAGCTACCGCCAAAAACTTATTGTTAATTTAAAAAAGGGCTACATCAATAGCGTGGTAATTGATATCAAAGATTATTCTGGCTACATACTTTATGATACTCAAGTTGCTGAAGTAAATGAAATCCAAGGAAAAAAAATAAGAATGGACGTCGACCAAGTAATTGATGATTTCCATGAGGTTGGAATATACACCATAGCTCGTCAGACTGTTTTCCAAGATCCGGTTTTGGCGGAGGCCAAACCTGAGCTGGCTATGCACACCAAGGCAGGAAATATCTGGCGTGATAACAAAAATTTGGCCTGGCTTGACCCTGGCAATGAAAAAGTGTGGGAATATAATTTGGCTATATCCCGCGAAGCAATACTTTTGGGTTTTGATGAAATTAATTTTGACTACATGCGCTATCCCAGTGACGGCCCTATGTCTAGTCTGGACTACAACTTGCCACCCGAAAAACAAAAATACGATGTCATGAAAAGTTTTTACCAATACTTATCCAAAAATATTTCTGGTCTGACGCCAATTTCTGTAGACATGTTTGGCTTGGTCATGGACAATGTCAAAGATAATTATGATTTAAATATTGGCCAACGCTTGATTGATGCCTTAGATTATTTTGATGACATTGACCCCATGATGTATGCTTCGCATTACCCCAAAAATTATTTGGGCTATGAAAACTCGGCCGAGCATCCGGGTGAAGTAGTCGCCTATGGACTAAAGATCAGTCAGGCCACCACTACCAATCGTCGAGCCAAAATCAGGCCTTGGTTGCAGGCCTTTTCTATTGGTGCTGTCTATGACCAAGAAAAAATAAAAGCGCAAATCAGGGCCACTGAAGCAGCTACCAGCACTTCTGGCTGGCTATTTTGGAATGCCCGCAATGTTTATGCGGATTATATGTTTGTAGAATAAAATTAGTCGCCTATTTCAATACCCACTGGACAATGATCTGAGCCCAAAACCTCATTTAAAATAAACGCTTGCTTTATTTTTTTTATAATATTTTTTGAGACACAAAAATAATCAATGCGCCAACCCACATTTCTGACCCTAGCTCCAGCCCGATAGCTCCACCAAGAGTACTGAATTTTATTAGGATGAAGCATACGATACGTATCTTTGAAACCAGAGAAAAAAAATTTATCCATCCACGCTCGCTCTTGAGGACTGAAGCCAGCACTATGAATATTTTCTTTTGGCCGAGCCAAATCAATTTCCTGATGAGCCACATTAAAATCGCCACAAACTATTAGTGGTTTTTTTGTGGCTAATTTTTTTAAATAGGCCAACAACTTGTCATTCCATTTTATTTTCCAAGGCAGACGCCTCAAATCATCTTGAGCATTAGGAAAATAAATATTTACTAAATAATATTTGCCGATATCCAAAACCAATATTCTACCCTCATCATCCCATGATAATTTTGGCAGGGCTCTGGCCACCAAACCATCTCTGACCAAAATTGCTGTGCCACTATATCCTGGCCTTTCCGCTGGATTCCAAAACTCTTGATAGCCCGCAAAATCAAACTGCTCTTTGTCTCTGGCGCTATGTGATATTTTTATTTCCTGCAAACACAAAAAATCGCTTTGGGATTTTTTTAGAAAACTAATAAATCCTTTTTTAACAATTGCCCTAATACCATTTACATTAAACGATAAAATTCGCATCCCGTTAGAAATTCTCTTTACACTTTTTTCTGCCATAAAATTAAATATACCCTATTATTTTACTGATGATTATACGGCCTGCTAAAATAAATTTCTAACGGGACGCATAAAAATTATTTTACTTTTTGTTGTCGCACTGTCAAACTACGCCGAATTATAAAATTCGAGGGGGTGCGGTAAGCAGGCCGTCCTTTTCTATTGCCAACTTTATGGTGCTGTTTCATGTTATAATTATAGCACATCATTGAATAATGACTCTATTACAGTAGCCAAGCGGGTTAATGAGATAGTGGCATTGACTTTATGTAATATATATTGTAAAATCATCTGTGTTTAATTGAGCCGAAGTGGCCCGCCCGGCGCGCCAATGGCGCACCTTTGGCGGATGAGTAGCTTGTTTCAATCAACTTTGGTTTAATTAAAAAAGCACGCTTAGAATTTATAATTTACTTTAAGCCGAAGTGGCGGAACTGGCAGACGCGCTGGACTCAAAATCCAGTGACCGCAAGGTCGTGGAGGTTCAAGTCCTCTCTTCGGTACCACTCGATTCGCCTTTTGCTTCGCAAAAGTCTCACTCGCGGTCTACGGTGCTTATCGCACCTCCGACCATTTCACAATAAATAATCGAGTGCCCTGCCATTCGGCCCTGAGGGGCCTCAGGCCCTGAACGGGAGCGAACGAAGTGAGTCGAAGGGCATAAACAATTTCAGGGCCGTTAGCTCAGTTTCGCCCACAGGGCGACCACCCAGTGGGTGGGGCTAGTCATGTTGATTTGCTCATTAAAGTTTTTACAAAAAATTATTCTTTGGGCCGTTAGCTCAGTTGGCTAGAGCGCTTCCATGGCATGGAAGAGGTCGCAGGTTCGACCCCTGTACGGTCCACCATAAACCATTCGCTACGCTCAGGTTTATGGCACTGCCATTTTATTTAGGGCAGCGCCGTGAACTTGAGGAGCGTAAGCGACGAATAGTTCACGGGGTGTGGCGCAGTTGGCTAGCGCGCACGCATGGGGTGCGTGAGGCCGGAGGTTCAAGTCCTCTCACCCCGACCAATTTATAAATTAATCGGGGCAGGGTAGCTCAGTTTGGTTAGAGCGTGGGACTCATAAGCCCGAGGTCGTGGGTTCGATCCCCACCCCTGCTACCACTCGATTCGCCTTTTGCTCCGCAAAAGTCTCACTCGTGGTCTCCGGTGCTTATCGCACCTCCGACCATTCTCCATATCATGAATCGAGTGTTCCGAGCGAAGTCGAGGGACATGAGATAAAGAGAAGCGCATCGAGGGACACGAGAAATCACCATTCTCCAAAAAAAAACGGTATGAAAAAATTTTTCTTTTATTTTGCCCGATGTAACGATAATACCCTTTATGCTGGTTACACAAATAATATAAAAAATAGAGAAATAAAACACAACGACGGTAAGGGCGCAAAATACACTAAATGTAGATTACCAATAAAAATAATATACTGGGAGAAATTTGATACCAGGATTGAAGCCATGAAACGGGAAGCACAAGTAAAACGTTGGAGTAAAATAAAAAAAGAAAAATTAATAAAAAATTAAATTTTTTACGACGCGGGGTAGCCCGCCCGGCACGCCTACGGCGAAGCCGTGGCGGACGGGAGCAGTACCACACTGAATATGCATATGAAAATATTACTTTTTTATACTTATGTCCTAAAAAGTAAAAAAGATAACAAATTGTATGTTGGATATACCGATAATCTAAACAAAAGAATCCAAAAACATAATGATGGAAAAGTTGAATCAACAAAAAATAGAAGACCATTTACATTATTATATTTTGAAGCTTGCCTAGATAAGTATAAAGCAATAAAAAGAGAAAAATATTTTAAAACGGGCTTTGGTAGGAGATTTTTAAAAAGTAGGATATAATATTTTTTACGACGCGGGGTAGAGCAGTTGGCAGCTCGCCAGGCCCATAACCTGGAGGTCGCCGGTTCGAGTCCGGCCCCCGCTACCAATTTATACAATCCGAGGTAGCTCAGTGGTAGAGCAGTTGGCTGTACATTTACATCGTGTATGTGGTATACTTATTGATGTATGCCAGATACAAGAAAATATGTCGATCGTGCTGAGTATTTAAAACAAGCAGTTGCTAAACGTCGTAAAGATGTGAAAATAATGCTTGTAAAATATAAGGGCGGTAAGTGTAAGACTTGTGGCTATAAAAAATCCGTAGAAGCTCTTGAGTTCCATCATATAAATGAAAGAAAAAAGAAGTTTGGAATTTCTGGGCAAGGATTAACTAGATCTTGGAAAAGTGTAAAGCAGGAAGCTGATAAATGCATCTTGCTTTGCGCAAATTGCCACAGGGAATTGCACGCAAAATAGTGCAGCTTCCTCAAGTAATTGAGGTTGACAAACGGGGTGAACTGTCCCGCAAAACGGGAGCCCGCCAAAGGCGGTGCCGGGAAGCCTAAGTCTAAAAGATATGGTAATCCGCAGCCAAGCCCTGAACCAGATGGTTCAGGGAAGGTTCAGAGACTATCCGAAAGGAGTAGGCAGTATTTACTAGCCGAAGCGCCCCGCATCCTAAAAAATTATAGGATGATGATATAGTCCATCCCTTTAGGAAACTTAAGGATCGATGTAACCAATTGGTCGTGGGTTCAAATCCCTCCCTCGGAGCCATTAAAAAAATATCAACTTCTGTTGGTATTTTTTTAATCTTGGCAACACCTCCTTTTAGTCGGAAAAATTATTTATTCATTCCAAATTTTATGCCGAAGCCAAATAAAAAACCATCCTGAGTGTAAGTCGAAGGATGATTTTTTATTTTTAGTCGATAAGTAATTTACTTATCTTGTTCGTCAAGTTTGACAGCGGCTTCAGGGGTGGTAACTGATTTACTCATAACTAGGCCTTTGATAATTGCCCAGGCAATCAGCCAGTATACCAGCATAGCAAGCAAGGTTGTCCATTCCATCACGCTACCTTCCACGCGTGATATTCTGAAAACACTTAGGAATGGCCCGGCAAAAGGTGTAGTAACAACGTAAATAAAATGAGAAAAACCGGCTACTGGATTTGCGCCCAAAAATTTAAGCACAAAACGGAAGGCCAGTAAAACTTCAATGATCCCTAAAATATACCAAACAACTTGCGTAATACGGAAAAGGGGCTTGGTACGAGGAGAATTAATTGCATCCATAATATTTTTATTAATAATAATTATAATAAAAACCAAAGAACAATACTAAATTTAAAAAAATTTTAATTTTACTACCAAGGGCTATTTAAGAGGATTTCTCCCTTGAATAACGCGAATCAAAAAGAAGATGACTGCTATCACTAATAGCAGATGAATAAACCCACCAAAAACAAAATGGGTTATTATACCAAGTAACCAAAGAACAATTAGGATAATGGCAATTGTATAAAGCATAATATATTATTAATGATTAGTAGTCGCTTATCTAGCTTGAGTATAGCGCACATCGATTTATAAAGCTACTAATGTCAATAAGCAGAAATAATTGGCAAACAAAAAACCCCGCTAAATGCGGAGTCTTATTTTTTATGAAATTGGTGCGGCTGGAGGTGGTGGGGTCATTGGTGGTAAATTTGTTGGCGCTTGATTTTCAATAATCACTGGGTCGGCAAATTTCCACCAAGCAATCATATATAGCAATAATAAAATCAAACCAACTAACATAGCTTTGCCAATATTTGAAATATCTCCAAAATTTTCTCCCAACAAATGCAGAATAACTACATCGGAAGCAAACAAGAAGCCCAGACTAATTGAATAAACGTGGGAGACCAACATGCCAATCATAATGTAAACACCGCCAAAAATCATTAATGCTCCCCAGTAGTCAAATGCCTCGGTATTACGTAAATAGGTAGCTGTAAAATAAGCCAAGGCCACACTAAACAAAAATATAATCATGCCAAAAACTATCTTGATTGTAGCATTTTTATTCATCATGATAATTTATCCTTTAATTTATAAATTGAAACAACAATAGCCACCACTAGACCAAAGGCAGCCGCCACAATCCTAGCCAGTTCACTCAACTCCCACAGACGTGAATACACTAACAGCAAAGTCAATGCTCCCCAAAAATATTACTATACATAATAACTGATCGTTGCTTCATGAAAATACCCCAAACCGTAAAAACATAAGCTACTACCATACTAATGATCATGACCAGCAAAGAATTTTCAAAAGCATCAATCAAATAACGGATGAAAATTGGGAACATGGCGGAAATGGAAAAAATCAGCAGAGCATTGCGAACTTGAAACAATTCGGTGTGCTGAGCTGGCTTTTTTTTGTGGGTAAATGACCTGATAATCCAGATCAATAAAAAAATCCACAAAAAATTACCCAATATCATGCCTATTACACCGCCAAGATCCCCACTCCACATGACATCGGAAAAAGATATAAATATCAAACCAACGGAAAAAATCAGCAGAGGCCAAATAAAAATAAATGTTAGTATATCCATATATTTATATTATACCACTGTGAGAACAGCTGTAAACTAACACTGTGGATAAAACTACTTAATAATTAATCTTCCCTGATCAAAACTTAGCCACTTGACTGTCCCCTGTCGCAGTGCTGAGAGCAACTCTGCTTCTGGCATAAGACGCGCTAGATCTGCGGTATAATTTTGATAATTATAATGCCACAATTCAAAATATACTTGATTGACTGTGATGGAGGTCAAACCAGTAACTACAAAACTGCGATCAATGCTTTCCAAAAACCAACCCCGCTCATCAGCGCGCCAACGCAACAAATGTTGATTTACATTATAATTTTTTAGTTGCACATAAACCGGCAAAGACATAATCTGCGGATGACTGTCCGGGTAATATAACTCCAGGGCTTGCTGTAAATTATTTCTAAACACTTCCGCGCCCTGCAAGTTATCCGGCAAAGCCACGCTGATTACTTTGGTATCTGGCTCAAGGTGTAAGTCGGCATAACTGGCTACTATCTGCCGACTTAAAGCACCGGCCTTTGACCAAATTATATTTTTATCATTGATAATCACCATTGAACAAATTGCCATAAAAAATATTATAGCCATTTTTTTGCTAATAGTCAGTTTCAGATCAGCCAACAAAGAAATAAACCAAATCACAAAAAAAACTGTCGGCAAATACAAATATCTTTCTCCGGCAAATGTCGTGCGATGCAAACCCAAGGGTAAGACTGGCAAGCAGCTTAAGATCAATAAAAGAAAAAAATAAAGCCGTTGCTTGTTTTTGTAACGCCACAAATAAAATATGTAAAATATCAAAAACAAGACAAAGGCCCCAGCCAAACCCCAAGAATAATGATACCAAACTTTATAAAAAATGGTTTGAAAATAACCGGCACTTGGCCAAGCTAAAAAAATAATGGCTAAATTTCCTAACCATTCGTTTATCTTCAAACCCAAACTGGCTTGACCATAATAACCAAACAATTGCCCAGTAGCTTGCCAGCGTAAAATGAAAAAAATAATTAACCAGAAAAAATAAGGCAATATCTTTTTGCTAAATATTTTATTTTTTAAATATAAATTAATAAAAATAATAGCCAACGGCAGGGTCATGACAATCTCTTTGCAAAGTAACCCCAAAACAAAAAAAGTAATTGATAAAAATAGAGCTAGACGTTTTTTGGTTTCAGAAAATTTCAAGTAAAATATCAAGGACAATAAATAAAACAAAGTGCCAAAAAGATGCGGCCAGGCCGCAATCCAAGAAATGGCCTCAACTTGCACTGGCCACAACAGAAAAAACAAGCCACACAAACTAGCCCAATAAGCGGCTCTAGCTTGATACTGACCTAATAATTTTTTGGCCAAAACATAGACCAACCAAGCATTAGTAGCGTGCAAGAATATGCTAATCGCGTGATACCACTGATAATGCAAGCCAAAAAATTTCACTGCTATCTTCCAAAAAATAAACAAAAGTGGATTATAAGAGCCACCAAGTTTCAGGCCCTCGTAATTAGTAATAAAAATCGACCAATCCCAAGACCGACTTTTGGCTAATGACAACCAATGAAAATCGTCACTAACAAAAAAATTGCTCAACACTCTAAAATACAAAAGAAAAACCACTAATAAATAACAAAACCAAATAAACATTTGGTTTTGATATAGTTTTAATAACTTGTTGCGCATTTTAAAACACTAAAGCTGTAAAAAATATGGTTACTAGAATTTGAAAAGTAAGTCCAAAGGGCATAGTAAAATCATAACCAATCAAATTGTGCACTTTGACATGTAATCTATTGTACCAGCCCATAAATTTTAGATGCAGATAATCACTAGCCATCCAAATCCAATCAGGTATCCAGGAGCCAACCAAGGCGGCTGCCAAAACATATTGATTAAAATCAATCTGGGAAGTCAAAAAAGAAAATATCAATATTGCTGAAAAGACAACATCAACCGCGGCAATCTTAAGCTCAAAAATTTTCTGCTCGTGCTCATTTTTTTTGTGATAATCAAAATCACTATCGCCGTGCGGTAAAAAATCCAAAAAAAAGTGCATAGCAAAACCGAGCAAAAAAGCCAGCCAAGGATTGACCAACCTAGTGGTCAGCCACAAGGCCACAGAAGTATGGGCCGTCATAAACATATATGTAGGTAGCTAATAGTTAATAATCTCTAAGTTTGCGCATATCCTCATGCTTTTTGATGCGCTCTAGAGCTTTGGCCTCAATTTGCCTGATGCGCTCTCTGGTCACTCCAAATTCCTGACCCACCTCTTCCAAGGTGTGCGCCACGCCATCAGTCAAACCAAAGCGCATTTCTAGAATTTTTTGCTCGCGCGGAGTCAAATCCTGAATAACATGACGAACATGATCGCTTAATAGTTTCATAGCCGCCACGCGATCGGGACTGATATTTTTTTCATCCTCAATAAAATCACCCAAAGTGCTGTCATCGTCATCATCACCAACCGAAGCTTCTAGAGAAACCGTCTCTTGGGAAATCTTGATAATCTGTCTGATCTTATCAATATCCTCGCCCATCTCCACAGCAATCTCCTCAGGTAGTGGATCACGACCCAGTTCTTGCACCAGACGACGCTCAATTTGATTAAAGCGATTGATGGTTTCAACCATGTGCACGGGAATGCGAATAGTGCGTGACTGATCAGCCAGAGCGCGAGTGATAGCTTGTCTAATCCACCAAGTAGCATAAGTAGAAAATTTGAAACCCTTACGATAATCAAATTTTTCTACGGCTCGAAACAGACCAATATTACCCTCTTGAATAAGATCCAATAGAGTCAAAGAACGGCCAGTAAATTTTTTGGCAATACTGACTACCAATCTCAAGTTGGACTCAATCAATTTTTTCTTGGCTTCCAAGTCGCCTTTTTCTTTGCGCTTGGCCAGCATCATTTCTTCTTCTTGCACTAGTAGTGTCACCTTGCCAATCTCCCGCAAATACATCTGAATAGAGTCAGCGGCAATGTCGGTCAGATCACCACGCTTTTCATCAGCTTGGATACCTGATTTGGACACAATGTCCTCGCCCTTGATACCGGAATCCAAAATATTGCCTTCAGTGGAAATTACCTGAATAGCCAAATCTTCTAATTTATCCAAAAATTCTTCGTACTTACCAATGTAATCTTCCACATCAGTAAAGGTGCGTAAAATTTCCTCTTGAGTAACGAAGCCTCGAGAGTGAGTTTTTTTTAGCAAAGCTTGAATAACCTCATCGCTAATCTCAGCTTTGGGGCTTTTTACTTTGACTATTACTTTACTTTTTTTAGTGACTAATTTTTTTGCGGGCTTAGTCTTCTTGAGGCCCAAATTTTTTTTCGCCGATTTTTTTTTCGGCGTTGCTTTTGCCTTGTGCGGCTTGGGTCTGCTGTGTTTAACAGCAGTTTTGAGTTTTTTATTCAATTTTTTGTGGCTTTTGGCCTTTTTTACAGTCGTCATTAGCGCTGTAGTTTAGTTATTTCCTTATTTAATAAATTAATTTTATGGGTAATTTGGTCTTGAGTTATTGTGTCATTTTTTAGTTCGGCCTGACGCAATTGCTCAATCAAAAGCTGACGGCGCTCTTGGAATCTGTTGCTTTTCAATCTTTCCAGAGAAACATTGAAATTGCTGTCTAGCTCCTGACCCGATAAATCAGCCATGTTTTGCTCAGCTGACATTAGTAGACGAATATACTGCTGTTTGGCCTCGACTTCCAGTTCGGGCCAATCAATAAAATTATCTAAATTATGTTGCTTAGTATAATAGATTATTACCTTTCTGTAAAGATCTAGCAAGTCCGCTTCCATCATTTCTGGCTCCAGCTCATTGACCAGGCGCTCCAGATAATTGTTTCGAAAAAATACAATTCCTAATAATTCTTCACTCAAAAAACTGACACTTGGTTTTTTGATGGCTATGACTTTCTTTTCGGGGCGAACATTTTCCAAGAAACTGCTGACTTGCTTGAGATCACTTTGCAAAATATCTAAAGGCAAATGCAACTTGTCAGCCAATAATTGCAAATAATGAGATTGTTCAACCGCGCTTTTTAAATATTTTATAATCGGTAATAATTTTTGCACGGCTATTTTTTTGTGATCAGCCCGATTCAAGTCCACACCAGATAAAATTCGCTGAAAATAATAATCCATCACTTGTATAGAATCACGCACCAATTTCAGCCATAAATTTTTATCGCTCTTTACTATGTCAGCTGGATCTTGATTTTGTGGCAAGACCAAAATTTTCATATTCATTTCTTGAGCCCAGGCCAAAGTAATACTGCGCAAAGCGGCATTGGAGCCAGCTGTGTCACCATCAAAAGCCAAAATAACATTGTTGGTATAGCGCTTGATCAACTTCAAGTGATCAATGGTTAAAGCTGTGCCAGAAACTGCCACGGTATTAGTAGTGCCAGCTTGCTGACTCAAAATCGCGTCAAGATTGCCTTCCACAATAATCAAATAATTTTTTTGCTTGATGGTGGCTTTGGCCAAGTGCCAACCATACAGTATTTTGCTTTTGTCATAAATATTGGTTTGCGGACTATTGATATACTTGCCACCAAAATCTTCGTCATGATAAACAATACCCTGCAAAGTGCGCGAAGTAAAAGCCACCACTCGCCCAGCTGTATCAAATATTGGAAACATCAGTCGCTTGCGAAAGCGATCCACGTAGCCACTGCCATCTTTTTTCTTTACTGAAATGCCAGCTTGAAAAATATCGGTATCCGAAAATTTCTTGGCTTTCAAATACTGCAGAGCTTCATCCCAAGACTCGGTACTTAAGCCCAGACCCCATTTTTTTATACTGTCCGTAGTCAAACCCCGAGACAAAAGATAGTCCAAAACTTTGGCGCTGGTTTCATTTTTATCAAAAAGATTGCTCTGATATTTTTCCGCAATCAAATGATTTATTTCAAACAAAAGATTAAAATTTTCCTTGGGTAATGATTGATAGCCAGCCAAAGAAACATTGGCTTTCTCGGCCAACAGCTTGATGGCTTCCGAAAAACTCAAACCCTCATATTCTTGAATAAAAGTAAAAATATCTCCGCCCTTGCCACAGCCAAAACAATGCCAAATTTGCTTTTCCCGAGAAACCATAAAACTGGCGGTCTTTTCATTATGAAAGGGACAACGCGCTTTGAGGTTGGAGCCAGTCGAATTCAAGGTGATATATGTGGAGATAATGTCGGCTACATCCAACTTGGCTTTTATTTCTTCAACCGGGTTCTGCATCCCGTTAGAAATTTAAATAATTAAACATATAACTAAAAAAATAAAATTTATCAATAAACCCATTATTTTTTCCACTAAACCTAGTTTAATGAATTTCTAACGGGATGCATAAGCTTATATTAGGTGAAATACGATTTTTAGTCAAAAAGAAAGGCGCTCGAGAGGGGTTTCTCGAGCGCCGTGGATTGTTGTCGGCTACTGGCCCGCGCCTAGGCGTGGACCTGGTAGACCGAATTGCCCCGAGCCGACTTCCAGCTGTCCGCCGATCCGTCGCGGACCAGCGCTTCGAGGTTGGACCTCACCAACTGGAACAGAAAGAAGTTCCGCTTCTCCCACCGATAGAGGCGCCGCATGACCATGCCAGCGGTCATGGGATGCCTCGCCCTCTGCATGAGCACGAGCACGCGCTCGCTCATGGGCTGATCGACCATGATCGGCGTGAACTTGACCTCGATGGCCACACCGTCCAGTTCTCCGACGGCGAGGATCGACGCCGGACGACGATCGCGCGCCCTGCGGATGAACCTCTCGGCCACGGGGAAGACCTTCCCAGCGAAGATCGCGGGCACAGTGATCGAAAGCATGATGATGGCGATGATGAGCACGAAAATCTCGATCGGATTCATGACGCCTCCAATGGCTTGGGACCAGGAACAGTGACCTATATCACATTCATTGGCCTTTTATGGCCAAAATGCTTCGAAATTAATGCTTGATGAACTGTAAAACAGTATATCATAGCACAAAAAATAAAAGTTGTCAAGCCACGGTTAAAAATAACCTTCGAGGTTGCCATAACCTCGAAGGTTGGCCGTGTCTACTAGTATTGCACTGATTTGTTGAACCCACGCTACAAACACTTGACAAAATATTATTATTATGATAGTATAAAATGTTTTGACCAAATAGCAAAAAATTGAGCTTTTGGTTAAACCAAAAGTTCTTTGAAATGTCATACATCACTCGTAAAAACAACTAATAAGATCGAGTTTTCTGTCCACAAATCCTATGGCCACAGTGTCAGTGCAACCACGTAACGAAAGGAGTTTCGATGGAACACCAGCAGACCTTCTGGCACATGCTGGGGAACGACGTGGGGATGATGACGTTCGCCGTTCTGGGCTTCATTGGCGGAGTGTTCACTTTGATCACTCTGGCCTTCGGCCACGGCGACCACAACATCGACCACGACTTCAGCGCGGGCGACCACGACTTCAGCGCGGGCGACCACGACAACAACGCCGGCCCGAACGTGTTCTCGTTCCGCAACATCATGCTCTTCGTCACCGGCTTCGGTGGAATCGGCATGCTGGCCAAGTACCATGGCGCAAGCTTCATTGTGAGCAGCCTCTGGGGCGCTTTCTCTGGCTTCATCATGGCATTCGTCGGCTACCTGATCTACCGCGCCCTGTACAAGAGCCAGGCGACCTCGCACATCGACAACTGTTCGCTGTGCGGTTCGATCGCTCTGGTCGAACAGGCCATCGTCGCTAACGGCATGGGTATCATCGTGGCCGGAGGCGAGATTGGCCACCTCGTTCGCCTCCAAGCCAGAACGAAGGAAGGAACCCCGGTCGCAAACGGCCGACAGGTCCGCATCCTGAATATCAACGGGACCGAAGCTCTGGTCGAGGCCCTCTAATCCCTGCTCCAACACACCACCGTCTTCCCAAAGGAGTATCAAGATGGAACAGTCCGCACACTTCATGCAGTACCTGATCCCCGCGATCATCCTGTTCGTGCTGATCGCCTTTCTGGGTGTGATCCGCCTGGCGGCCAAGAACTACATCAAGGTGGCCCCGAACGAGGTGGCCATCATCAGCGGCAGCCGTCACAAGACGACGGTCACGCTGCCCGGCAAGGAGAACGAGCCCCCCACTACGGTGGTGCGCGGATACAAGCTGGTCACCGGTGGCGCCTTCTTCAAGGTGCCGATCCGCGATCGGGTCGAGATCATGAAGCTCAATCTGATCCAGATCATTGTCCAGGTCACCAACGTGCCCGCCCTCAACGGCGTGCGCGTGACGGTCAAGGGCATCGCCAACATCAAGATCCTCTCCGACCAGGCCTCCCTGGCTCTGGCCGTGGAGCGCTTCCTGGGGAACAACCTCAGCGAAGTGGAACGTGTGGCCAATCAGAACCTGGAGTCCAACCTCCGCGCCGTCGTCGGCACGATGACGGTCGAGGATCTGATCCGGGACCGGGCACAGCTCCAGGCCCAGATCCTCCGGGAAGCGGTCAGCGACATGTCCAAGATGGGTCTCGGTGTGGACCTGATGAACGTCCAGGAGATCACGGACGAGAACGGGTACATCGAGGCCCTGGGCATGGCGCGAACCGCCGAGGTCAAGCGCGACGCAACCATCGGCAAAGCCGAGGCCCAGCGTGACGCCGACATCCGTTCCGCGGAAGCCGGACGGCTGGGCGAGACGGCCAAGGCCGTGGCTGCACAAGCCATCTCGGATGCGCAGAAGGCCAAGGATATCCGCGTTGCCGAGAACGAGAGTCTGGTCAAGGCACAGCAGGCCAGGATCCCGATCATTGCGGAGCAGGCTCGAGCCGAGGAACAGAAGGCGCTCAACATCAAGACCGTCGAGGCCGATCGTGCCAAGACCGAAGCCGAGATCGCCCTGCAGCAAGCGGCTCAGCGCCGGCACGAGGCCGAGCTGAACGCAACTACGATCATTCGGGCCACGAAGGACAAGGAGGCCCTAGTCATCGCTGCCGAGGCCAAGGCCCTGGCGGCGGAACGGGAAGGCGAAGCCTACCGCATCCAGCACGAGATGGAAGGCAAAGGTGACCAGGCCAAGCTGACTGCTGTGGCTCAGGGACGCAAGGAAGCGGCGGCGGCTACCCAGACCGAACTGGAAGCCGCGGCTGCCGGTAAGAAGGCCGGACTGCTGGCTGACGCCGAGGGTGTCAAGCAGAACGGTCTGGCCAGGGCTGCCGGAGTCGAAGCCGTTGGTGTGGCTGAGGCCACGGCTTCGGCCAAGAAGGCTGAGGCTTACACCCTGCTTGATGCCAAGGGCATCATGCTCATGCTGCTCCAGCTGTCGCCGGACGTCATCAAGGCGCTCGGCGTGGCTGTCGGCGACGCCATCAAGCCGTCGGCAGATGCCATCGGACAGGGCCTGGGTAACATCAAGGAACTGCGCATGGTGGATCTGGGTGGCGGTTCGGCTGGCGGGGCTGGCGGGGGCAATGTCCTCAATCAGTTCGTCAACCAGCCCATCCAGACCTTGTATGGCCTGATCGAACGGATGAAGGCCACGGGCATGGCACCGGCGTTCATGAAGCTGGCCAAGGAGAAGCTCGGGCTGGATCTCACGGACGTCTTCGCTGGTGCTCCTACCCAGACGACGTCGGACGACACGCACAAGAAGGGTGGTGATGACACGGCTACGGCTTAGTAGAACTGACTGTCTCTGACGGTCTGAACTCTGAGCCAAAGCTTTCATAGAGGGGAGGCGGTGCTACACAGCACCGCCTCCCACTCCAAAACAAGAGGGATCTTTCGTAACCCCTCTTTTTTTATTTTTTAACCAAAATAAAAAGGGTACTCCCTAATTACACTGTCAACACAAAAAGACCCTGCACCGGAGCCACGTAAGTGGCGACTGGTACAGGGTCGATTTTTTATACTTTTATTTTACTGGCACTGGTGGCGCCACTTGAACTGGCGAACCATCCTTATTGAAGGCCTGCACTTTTTGAGTCAAACACTGATAGCCAATACCATGTGGCCAGCGCGTGTCATAATAATAAGCCATGTCTTTGTTTTGAGTGTTGGCTGAAGCGTCAGTCAAAAAAGTAGTGCACAATTCATACTCCCGATCGCCTTTGACCTGGTATTTAAAAATTTCTTGAGTCTTGGGGTTTTTTAATAAATCATCACTAATATATGTGTACTCTGCTTTTAGGGCGTTAAAATCCGCTGGTAATTTTTTATATGTTTGATAATAATTATTTAAATCCTGATCAATCTGATAAAAATTATTAGTAACCCTTTGATCAATCTGTCTGTTTCTAGCTACTTGAGGAGATTCTACTATAAACAGCGAAGCCACAAAAGTGACAATAATCACTGCCAGTGAAGCAAAAAAGTATATTTTTATAACACTGTCTTTATAGCCAGCAGTTTTTTCCCGTCTAATATCATAAAAATAAAAGGAAAAAACAATGCCCGAAATAACCAGAGTGGTTAAAGATTTGAGAATAATTTGAGTAGTCAAAGCGCCGTTTAAAAAATTGACCAGAATAGCAATCAGAGAGCCAATCATTACTAAAAAGGCAATGAAGATGATTAAATAAGTCAACCATTTGCGCACGCCTGATTCTTTGTCTAGCTCGCCTTTGTACAAACTGCCATAAATAAACTTATTGCAAAAATAATAAGTTGGTGTGGCAATCACTAGTGAGGCGATAGCAAACTTTAAGATATCCGAAGAAAAAGCCGCATTGTTTTGACTCAAAATATCAACAATATATTTGTTGATCAATTGAAAAATTATTTGTCCAACGTTGACGGACACGAAGCCCAAAGCCACCAACGCTAACAAATAAAGAAACGCAAACTTCGCTGAATTGTTTTTTGTGTTATCCATATTTTTTGGTTAATTATTAATAAAGTTAAAAAATCATAAAAATAAATCGCAAAAAAATATTAATCAGGTTGAGCGACTCCCCCTAAATTAGCATGTAAATTCATAAAGTACTCGTGTACAACAATAATAGACACAAATACAGCAAAACGAAATATAAGATCAAATATTGAAAAATTAACACCCGAAATATATATTGATAAAAATGATGTGCTCGGCCACAACCAATTATTATAAACAACTAACACCGCTTGCATAATAATAAATACTAAGGAAAAAAAAGCAGCAGTCGATAAAGATTGCTTTAACAAGTCTTTTTGCCAAGAAATAATAATTGCCGCTGGCAATATAAAAAAAGGAACAAAAATAAGATAACTGCTAAACTTAAAAAAATATGGATACGCAAAGCACAGGGCTAAAACAGTAATCAATAAAAAAATGTAAAGGGAAAATAAATAGTGAAAACGATCCGAAATATCACCAACCTGCTCGTGTTTCACAAAATATTTATAAAAAGAAATGACCCATAAAACTGTAAAAAAAGTGAAAAGTAAATTTGTCATGGCCAAAGGAGCCGCTGGAATCCGCCAATCACCACTGCTAACAAAACGACTAGCCAGTGCTATCAAGGGAGTAATGAGCGCTGTTACAATCAAGGAAAACAAAAAAACCTTGGCGCGAGCAATGCTTAGCCAAAAAAAATTTACTAATGTCGGTGGTACAAGCACCAAAGCAACCGCCATGTAATAATTGAGATTAAAAAAGACAATGCCTATGGCCGCCACAATGGTATAGGCCATTAAACAACTAATTTTTACCGTTGCTTTATTAATGTTGATAATATTATTGAAAATTATTAATAAAATTTATTGATCAAGAAACTACACCACTCAGCAATCCTTTCAAAAAAACTGAATCAAAAATCGCGCTTGTTATATATATATTATAAATATAGTGCAAGAGCACGGCCCCCATCAGGCCAAAAACAACATATTTTCTTTTTTCTAACCCAGACATTACCATCAATAAAACAGTAGAAAAATGCATGGGTAGAGGCCATAAAAATCTGGCTAAAAAAAGATCATAATCACCCGCTCTAATAAATCCTTCCAAATAAAAAATATTTTCCCAAATACCAAAAATTAGGCCAAAGAAAAAACCCATTAACATTTTTCGGTTCGAACCAACAAGCTTTAAAATAAAAAAATAAACCACCAAGACCTTGCCTAATTCCTCAAAAACTATTGACCACGAAGGTGCCATTTTCCCCAAAAAAATCAACAAAAGCGGTAAAAATGTAGCAAAGATAATTATCAACAATAACGAATTTTTATCGCCATCACCCAGTATTCCTTCTTTGGCTACTTGATCATTTTTCATTACCAAGTTTTTTTTAATAATAATATATTATAGTATAGCACCAGGAGAAAAAACTACATACAAATATAGGCCAATAAATAAAATAGCATAAGCCAAGATAATGGCCACATAGACCCAAGGTTTATAACCTTTGTGTTCCAGCTTGCTGTGGCCTTTGATTTTGAGTAGATTATTATATAACTGATAAGTATAGATGATAATAAAAATACCAAAAAAGAAATCAAAAATAGAACTAACAAAATCTTGCAGTGCTTGATTTTTTATTATACTCATCAGCAAGCTGAATAAAAATAAAGGTACAAATAGGGCCAACAAACGCAAAGCCACTGCGCTCCAATAGCCCGTCACTAGCTCTTTGCTTCTTTTTACAGCTGTATAGCCGTGATAATTTTCCAAGAAAAATACCCACATTACTAGTGAATAAAATATCAGAAAAATAAATCCGGGAACTACCAATAATATCAGCCACAACATAAGCATCAAGCCCGCCCAAAATAAAGTCAAGGAATAATTCCAAAAATATTTACCAGCTGATCGCCAAACATCTTTGACACTAGTTATATCTTTACTAACCATCAAATAAACGGCGATATTGATGCGAAAAGAAATATATAAAAGCGGTATGGCCATCAATAATGCTAGTAAAGTATTGATCACTGTAAAGTTAGGGTCATTTCTAAAAATAACAGCAATTATTGCTAACAAAATAGCGACTAATAAGGATGGAAGAAGACCAAGCAAGGCCATTCGAATTATTGTCTTTATCTTTTCTTTGTACATTGCCCAAGAGCTTATAAACAGCTCATTGACTGGCAACAATGGTGTCATTTTTTCTGCGTCCATAAAATTTATTTATTATTGCAAGGTGTTGTTGGCTGAGAAGCACTCGGATTGCCGTGTTTAACCCACTGGCCTTTGGTACAAAGCCAAGTGTCCTCATCGCCACGCAACCACATCAAACCAGCTAACAAAAAAGCGGCCACTAAAAAAATGATAATAATGATAAAAAATTTTGGTGGTTTCATATAATGTTAATTAAATTTATTTGACCAAATTAAAGCCAAAAAACAAAATAATTATTATAAAAAAAGTGAATCGCCATAGTAATTATCATTGCTATTATAATCCAACGCCTATCGCGCCAAGCCAGCAATAACATAAAATAAACCGTCAGCAGATGCATCAAAGTCGGCCAGAAAAAACGCCATAAATATAAACTAACAGAATTTTGTTGGGCAAAGTTTAAAAAATAAAAAATGTTTTCGGACATGGCAAAAACTAAAACAAAAACTAAAGCGCCCCAAACTCTCTGTCCTCCTTGACCAAATTTTAATACCATATAAACCACTACCAAACCCTTAGCGACTTCTTCAATTAATGCTGGATAAGGTAATAGTATCTTTTCAACAAACAATAATAACAAGGGTAATAATAAGCCAATCAATGCTAAAAAAGTAAAATAACGACTATTGTCTAGGGGCTCTGTTACTAACTTTTTTGTTACTGTCACCATGCTTATTAATTACTCTGACTTTTGTTATTGACAAAATTATAAGTGTCCTTAGAAATTAAAGAAATCAAATCTTTGGCTTTGGCTAACTCAATATTGGAAGTCATGACGCAAATAAAATATGGATTAACCGCATGATAAACAACGCCACAGTCGTGCAAAGCATCCAATCTTTCCCCATATTTATGAGCTATCTGGACTTCCCAGGGAATCTTGGCTGACAACAAACTTTCTGCTCTAGTATCGGTTGTTAAAGACAATAAATATTCTGAATTATCTGGTGTTAAAAAAGTGGAATAATATAAAGACTTAAATAATCGGCTATACTCGCGCGGAGTAACATATTGATTGGAATTTTCTGAGATATATGGATTATTGATACCGACATGAGTAAAGACGGCGTTTAACTCCTCTGGTTGCAATTGCCTTTTCAAAATATTTTTAGCCGTGTTGTCAGATACCTTGAGCATCAGTTTCAACAACTCACTGACTGTATAAGATTCATTAACAGTGAAGCGCTCTGGCACGCCAGCGCTTTTGTCAATATCTTCCGCCTTAACCGGCAACTTGTCATCCAAGTTAAGTTGTTTGTTCTCAATTTTTTTCATGACAGACATGGCAATGGGAATCTTCAATAAGCTAGCTGGAAAAAAATTATCTTTTTCATTGATACCCATCCACGAGCCAGTGTTGATATCTTGAATATAAATACCTAATTTTTGACTGGGACTCAAAATACTTAAATTTTTCTCCAACTGACTTTTTAAGTCAACAAAATGCAACAATATTTTATCTGTCTCTATATTACTATCGATTGGCACCAGCTCAATTTTTTTACTAAGCAAACTATGACTAGCTAACCATTCAGTATTTTTTTTATCTAGTTCAGTTATTTTGCTACCACTTTTATAATTGAAAAAAAATAAAATATTAGCTAAAAAAGATAACACCAAAAGCGCAATCAATATGTAAATTTTCTTAACCATAATTTTTTTCATTAACAACTATTTTAGTTCTTCAGCATATTCAGCAAACACCCAGCCAACTTTATTTTCAGTTAAAGCTATTTGATACCAGCCAAATTTTTCTAAACCCTGAGCCGCCACTTGACTAAGCAAGTCGTATTTTTCTCCGGCACTTACTTTGGCCACAACGGCTGTTTCTTTGGAAGCTTCCTGCCTGACATTGAGCCAACCAGTTGGTGTATCTTTAATAATAACTTGTTTCTTCATTAAAATATCTTCCGTAGCGGGTACTGTGCTACTAGAAGTGGAACTGGCACTTTCTGAACCAAAACTAAAAGCCATATTATTATCAGCTAAAACAGGAATATTATCAAGCTTATTGACGTCAGTTTCAGAGGCGACGGTCACATTGTTGGCTGACCTAAGTTCGTCAGTCTTAATATATTTTGATAAATTTTGTCTAATATTAGCCAAAATACCATATTTATCAACTAACAAATACAAAACTATAAAAATCAAAACAAAAGTAATAAGCCAGACTTTATTTTGTCTGATATTTTTGAACAAGCGAGTAAAAAATTGCTTAATATAGATTAAAAAACTTGTCGATACTTTGGCCTTTGCTTCGACGCTAGCTATATTGGCTGGACTATTTTTGCTAACTGCTGCTTTCTTCTTTTTTCTGCGCCCACCAGAGGAATTCATTTTTTCCATATCAAGCGGCTTGCCAGTCAAAATATGCGACTGCAAGGCCATCTGACCATTGGCTATGGCTACTTGATGCTTCCACATGGAGAACAAGATGGTCACTAACAAACCAAAGCCGGTGACAAAAGCAATAATGATCCCCCACACCGAAATGGTCTGTATACCACCCAAGGCTCCCAAAAATCCGCGAGAGGCATCAGCTTGGCTCAATAGTGACTTCAATTCATCCAATTCTGTCTGCACACTAATAAAACTTTCTTTATTTTCTCGATAAGTCATAATTTTATCTTGCGGGGAGGCAGTATTTTCTTTTTGAGTACGCAGAATTTTTTCTACTTTGCTATCAATATCATTTTTGAGTAATAAAGCTTGAGAAGAAAGTTGATTTTTTTCTAATTTCTTATAAAAATCATTGGCCTGCGTCTTGGCTATAGTCAAATCATTTTCAGCAATCTGCCAAATATCTCGCATTTTAATAAATTTTTTGACCGAAGCACCCGGAGCCAATTCAATCTCGCCAGCCGCATACAAAGTATCTAGCTGAACATCGTACTGAATATTGAAACCGCCATCATCCATAATGTGCTCTACTTTAGCTTCCTTTGGAAGATAAATCTTGAATGGCACTTTTTGAGCAGTCTTGGCTGGATTGGAAAGCATGATGTTCAAATCCACTGAACCAGAGGTGTACCAAGTGCTGACTATCGGAGCCGTGGCCTGCTGAACCACTTGACGCTGAACAGTGGTGACGGCTTTGTAGTCGGCTAATTTATTACGCACATATTTTATATCCGTCATATTCTCCTGCGAGATGGACAGTATTGAACTCAAAGTATCGCTATCCAGACGGCCCAGTTTGGTATTGATGTTCTGAATGGAGTTGGAGATGGTACCCATGGCTGTGAACATCTCCTCGGGCTTCACATTGTAAACATTGGTATTGTTGGTGGTACTACTGCCGGAGCCAACTTCAATATTATCAATACTTGTTTCTAGAGTAGCGATGCTAGCTTCAATATTATCTAGTTGAGTTTTGATTAAAGCAATATCTGCCTTGATCAAAGTCACGTCGTCCTTGATGCCAGCCACATCGGACTGGATGGTGCTGATCTTAGTCACTGGTACGGCTAATGTTTTTAAAATAGTAAAAGCGTCACTGCTAGCTGGCGCAAAGGGAAGATCTGGTTCTACTGTAATGGCTTTGGTTGTACCATTATAATCATCTATTCTTCTGGCTACACCACTGTTTTGGCCAGAAGTAAAAGTCAGCAGTGCGTGAGCATATAAATCATTGACAGCGCTGGTAAGATTTGTGCCAAATAAAGAAATTGTCGGGCTAACTTCGGCTGTAGAAACAGCGGAGCGAATGGCAATCAAATCATTGGACAACAAATCAACTGAGTTACTCACCGCGTCTATACTATTACCCAGTGTCGTTTCAGTGGACTGCAAATCAGATAATGTGGCTAGCGACCCACTGTCTAAATCCGCTCCTGATAAATAACGACCACTGTAGGCCCAAATAGAAGCCGCGTCCAAAGTAGCAGTATTTGAAGTCTGGGCCAAAATAGTAAAGGTGTCAGCATTGGCAGGAGCCAGAGCCAAAGCAGGATCGACCGTGATCGCCTTGGTGGTGCCATTG
Source organism: Patescibacteria group bacterium (assembly GCA_041665545.1). GTDB lineage: Bacteria > Patescibacteriota > Patescibacteriia > UBA1558 > GWA2-36-10 > CALMZN01. The sequence goes on from JBAYIQ010000005.1 coordinate 32,625, forward strand.
TAGCCCATAATCCTTCTCGCCTGACCAATATTTAAACCCGAGGTGAACAATAAGATATTATTTTTATAAAAATCATTAGTGGCATTAGTCAAGGCAGTAGCAAATACTGTGGTTGATGGCGCCAAATCATTCACTGAAGTTTCCGAAACAATCAAGGCATTGATAATTTTATCTAGCTTAGTGCTGTTGACGCTAATAGCACTAGCCAAAACTGTTTCCGTATCTTGAATATCTGACAAAGTAGCTAAAGAACCAGAGTCTAAAGTGGCACCTGATAAATACCTGTCGCCATAGGTCCAGATAGCGGCCGCATCAACTGCCGAGTTGGCTGTCTGCGCTAAAATAGTAAAGGTATCGGCATTAACCGGAGCTAAAGATAAAGCTGGCGAAACAGTAACCTGTTTGCTAGCCCCGACATAATCGGTAATACGACGCGCTTGACCAGCGTTGACGCCAGAAGTAAAAACCAAGACACCGTTGTTATAAAAATCATTACTGTTGCTGGTCAAAGTTGTAATAAATTGATTATCTGAAGCGCCGGCATCATTGACCACTTTTTGTTCCACTATTAAATTATTAATCAGCGTATTTAATTGTCCGCTCAAAGTACTTTCGGTAGATTGTATATTTGACAAAGTGGCTAAAGATCCGGAGTCTAAAGCGGCGCCTGACAAATAGCGACCATCGTAGGCCCAAATAGCGGCTGCATCAAGTGAGGCATTGGCGGTTGAGGCCAAAATAGTAAAAGTATCACTGCTAGATGGAGCAACCGACAGAGCCGGAGTAATAGTCAATTTTTTGGTAGCGCCAACATAATTGCTAATGCGTCTAACCTGACCAGCATTGGATCCAGAGGTAAATACCAAAACACCGTCATTATAAAAATCATCATTGGCATTGGTCAGGGTGGTAATAAATTCTGTGGTTGAGGGACTTGGGTCATCAACGGCTTTTTGGGCGACCAATAAATTATTTATCAAATTGCTTAAACTATTGGCAACCGCTGTCACCTCAGCTGATGAAGCGCGAGAAGAAATAGTAGTATCAATATTGGTTTTTAATAAAGAGCCAATGCTATTGATAGTCGTGATTGAGGTCAAAAGTGTATCCCAAACTCGTTGTGCCGTCAGATCGCCAGATGTTAGGGTGCGAGTTTCATAAGTCCAAATTTCAAGAGCTAAAGCGGCTAAACCATCATTCTCAATACTAGTAATTGTCCTGGTGCCCTCACTCCAAACATCTGATGCCGTCAAATTACTAGTGCCACGAGAAGAAATAGTAGCATTCAAATTATCAACTATCAGTTTGCCAATAGAACCACCCGTAGAAAGCAAAGCTGATGCTATATTCCAGACTTGAGCTGGATCAGATAAGGTGACTCCACCACTCAAACTGCGGCCACCAGCTGACCAGACATCAGCCGCTGAAATATTATTTAAGGCCTGTATGTCAGCCAAAGTAGCCAAGGAGCCACTATTCAAAGTAGCGTCAGTCAAACGACGAACATTGTACTCCCATATTTCTTGGGCAGTCGCCCCGCCACCGCCAGTAGCGCTAGAATAATAACTTAAAATAATAAATTCATCATTGAAAGCTGGCGCATAAGGCATGGCCGCATCCACCGTAATTGCTTTGGTGGCGCCATTGTAGCTAGAAATTCTACGGGCAATACCAGCATTCTGGCCACTCATCATAACCACCATTTGATTTTGATAAAAATTAGAAGTGGCTTGTGTCATGTCTGTCACAAAGACAGTGGCTGAAGCGGCCACATCATTGACCAAGCCCCGCTTGATGGCCAAGCGATCATTTAAAAGTTGCCCAAAAGATCCATCAATATCAGCAAATGACCCCACTTGTGCTCCCCAAATACTAGTAGCCGTCAAGCCAGTTGACAACCACGGCACCACTGGTTGACCAGAAGAATGAAAATCCAAAGTACCAGTATCTACTGTACCCGATAAAACAGCCATATCATCTATGTACACCGATGGCTGTCTAAAAATAATATAATCACCCATCGTGGCATTGGTCAGAGTGGTACTTAAAAGATGTGGCACTACTCCACTACCCTTCAAATACAATAACTGGGCAGTATTTTTTACAATATCAAATATCTTACCATTAGCGTCTTTAAATTTATAGCCGACCCATTGATTGGTGGTCCAACTTTTATCAACATCCTCAACAATGATTGGCAAATAATTACCCAAGGAATCATCGATAATTTCACTGGTGCCAGAATCAGCGGCCACAAAAGCTGACTGCACGGAAAATTTTATATCGGCAATAGCTGACTCTGTAGGCGTACCAGACACCACAAACTGTTGCCAATCATTAGCCGTGTCTTGTGCTGTCCAAGTAAGGTTGGCACCAGTCATACCCAGACCAGATAAGGTAACTGTCGGTAAATTAGTAGACCCATAATAACTATTGATATTCATATAGCCCGTAATGGCTAGTGGCTGGTTAGCCACACCAATGACTTTGGCTGTATATTCAAGTGGCGCATCAGGATTCAGCGAATCCAGACGCCACGCATAACCACTAGCTGTGTGAGCAGTGGAATCATTGAGACCTAACCCGGAAGTTCGCATATTACCAAAAGTGGTAAAATTAACTATGTCTTTAGTCGAGCTAGAATAATTGCCGCGAATATCAGCTCCGGGGATAGTCAGACCATAAAAATGTTCTGGTATCCTAGACATATTATTATAATCGGCCATGCCAAACAAAACCGGACTTAATAATTGAGTATTAGAGCCGGTAAATTGCATCAATGATTCTGCTTCAAAAGTAGTGGTATTAGCTGGTATACTAATATCTGCCTCATTCCAAGAACCACGACCAAAAATACTACCACTATCCATAATACCCACATTGGCCGTGGTTTGGGCCACGCTGATTCCTGCGCCATATCCAGCTTGATTTAAGGTGACAGTATCCGAGACCGAGCCATCAAAAACATTATCAGACATCGTGAGGAAAGAATTACCATTGAGCCGTATACCAAAATTATTTACTGAAAAAATATTGTTAGCGATAGTCATTTTGGCTACGCCACTATTTAAATTAACTGCTCCGCTAGTAATACCCGTCACACCATTATTATAAAACTGGCTATTAGCAATAGTGTACAAACGTCCAGACACAAAAGAAGCCGCACCATTAGCCGAGGTCAAAGCCGCATTAGTGTTGCGACATCCCATAAATATACTGCCATCAATGCCAACGTTTTGTGAAGCTGTAGCATTATAACCAGTGCCTAAAGTAGTGGCGCCAAAGTTGGTGGTCACAAAATATGCTCCCACAGTATTAGTGCCTTGAGTTTTGGCTGATACCGTATAAGCACGATCATAATAATTATAAAATACTGACTTACTGACTGTCTGTGTTGGTTTGACCAATGTGGAAGTATAAGGATTGTTCATTATAGAAAAATTACTATACTGATTCTCAGTAGAAAGATGACTAACGTTCAGATTCGCTAAACCTGACAAACCCACAGCTACTGTACCAAAAGCATTGCCCATGTGTATGGGCGTGGCCACTGTGGCACCGGTAGCATTTATTTCCTCATCCGACCACATGTGTATACTACGCTTGAGATTCAACACTGGCGAATTGTAAGGAGCTGAAGTAGAGTCCCGCTTGGCCTTGTGATGGAAAGTAAAATTATTTGACCAGCCAGCCAAAGTGGCCGCTGTACCATTTTCTAGAAAACCAGAACCAAACTTTATCCTAGCTGATGGTGTGTATTTTTCTCCAGTATTATCCACCCATATTCTTGTGCGATCCGGATAGGTCACAACTCTTATTCTATCATTGCCCGTATCAGCACCGTTGGTAAAAATCATGGCTGGATTGCCATAGGCATAGTCTGCCCAAACAAAACCCTCTTGAGGATTCATGGCCGCGTCAAAACTAGCGCGAAAAATATTAATACCAGTACTAGTCGCGTAGCCAGTACCGACAGTCTCACCTCCCACCCAAGCGCTGGTTGGTGGTGTAAAGTTACCCCAGTCAGTGGCCGAAGTACTGATAGAATTATCAAAAATCGCAAACTCATCCAAAGCGCCATCAAAAGGCGCAGCAAAATCATAACGATTACCGAGCTTAATCAAACCAGCGTTTATACCTCTAGTACCGACAGCCGACCCCTGACCAATGGTAAAGGCCGTGCCATTCAACCAAGCTCTTTTGGCGTTAGCTGTTTCATCCCAAGCCAAACGAAAATGATACCAAGTACCAGCGGTAGCTGAAAATGCTTGCCTTAACAAGGTACCTTGAGCAGCGGCGGCATACAGGCCAACTTCCAAGAAACCTTCTGGGGTAGAACTGGAAGTATTTATGTGCCTGATAAATAAACGATCAGTATCTATCTGAGCAACATTGGCTTGATCAAGCAAATACATACCATAAGGATGCGTGCTAGTAGCTGGATAACCGTTATAAGAGGGCTTGAACCAAAAATCAATTGTGCCATTTTGTCTGGTGGTAATTGTGCCACTTTGGGCCTCAATATTATACCTAGTTGGCACCGCGCTACCAGTCAAAGTAAATGCTGGAGCTATCATCACCGCGCTACCTATGCCATTCTGACCAGTCCAAGAACCAGTATTGCGTCGCATGTTATCCTGCAAGAGCAATTGACGCGCGCCAAATTTTGGTCCAGTCGGTGTGCCAGAATTTATACGCAAAGAGATTTCACTATTTGGCGATGTATAGGTACTACCTGCCGTAGCCGTACCAGCAGCACCAGTAGCACTACCAGTGACATCATATTTACCACTAGTAGGGTTCCATTCGAAATCCCAAACTTCATATTTGGTATTGACACCAGTAGTAATTGGCACGCTACTATCAAGACCAAAACTATTTCTAATAGCCGTAGAACCAATATATATCTTATCCCCTATTTCCGGATTTACTACGCCATTCCAACCACCTTTGTGTTTGATAATAAAATTAAGATAACTGCTAGTAAAAGGAACACTCGGATAAGCCGTGCCTATCAGACCAGCACTTTCTCCGGTCACTCGCCAAGAACCAGTATTATTAAAATTATCAGAAAAACCAAGGTCCGTGCTTAAATTATCAAATTTTACTTTATTACCCACACCAGCCGAACCAGCACCAGCATAAACACCAAAGCGACCACCTGCGTAGGTGGCATTCGTCTGAGAAGTATCCCACGACCCTTCGGTCGGATCAGTATCACAATCTGTGGTAGCCCAAAACTTAGCATTGAGAGTGGTGCCTACGGCCTGCGCTTTGAGACAATACCAAGCAGAAGTGGCAAAGGCCTTGGAAAAAGCTGAGCCAATTACTGTCGGCACACCTGCCAAGGTAGTATATAAACCAATGGTATTGACTGCGTTAGTTTTGTTAATCAAAGCGGCATAGCCATTACCATCAATACTTTGCCTAAAAGTAAGACCTAATTTCCTATTACTACCGTCTTCCACATTATCCATATACACCAATGCTTTGATGGTATAATCGCCATCACTCAAACTTCCATAGCTATTATGCAAAGCTATGTTGGCTTGATTTGTTTCATTGATATTTAATGTCCCGTCACTGATGTGCCAAATATAAGGAGCCGACGGCAAAACATTTACTGTACTGGCCATTCTTTGCACCTCTACCCAACCTGGGGAATTACCATATTCCAACATATACTGCTCATTGGGATTATAGGTGGCTCCTGGTGTCACAGCGCCAATCTTGGCTTCTTGCACGCCAGAAGACACGGTGATGGCTCCAGAGGAAAGTCTCTCAATACCACTCATGCCCATAGGAGTGGTCTGGTTGGTCGGAGAGGTGGTCCAAGAACTGACTGAATCAACTTTTAATCTAACCCAATAAGCATTAACTCCATTAACAGTTGTCTTGGCCGGAGTGCCAGTCAAATCATTTGGTGTCCAGGATAAAATACGACGATTGTTAGTAGCGCCATTTTCCGTCAAAAAATTACTAGGATTAAAAGACTTCCATTGCCCGCCATTCAATCGGCTGATTGTTGCTGTTTGATCCGTGGTATAGCCCAAGGGCACCGGCTCGGTAAAGGTAATAACGCCAGCGGCGATTACGCTAATGCGTCGATAAATAGGATCAGAATTATTATCGTCAATCATCACTACTTGATCAACACCAAAGTTAGCTTGATTGCCAGAGGTCACTGACACAGTATAAGAATTTATAGTTGTATTGGCTGACAATGGCACGGAATGTCCGGTACGCATTTGGTATTTATAAGCATCGCGGGGTGTAAAAGATGTCCAGCCAGCGCCATTATAAAATTGCCATGACAAGGAAGCGCTAGCATCCATGGCTACACCCATATTCAACTCCAAAGAATAAATCATGTTACTACCTTGATCGCCAAAATATATAGCATCATCAGCCTCTACTGTTGGATTGGCCCCATCCACAAACATGGTCCAAGCTGATGTAGTAGCATAGTTTCCAGAAAAACCACTTGTACCATTATTATTATAAATATCAGTCAGGGGTATGGTGCCAATTTCTGCCACTTCCATATTTGGTGTGGGCAAAGAATTACGTCCACCAGCGGTAGCTAGTCCTGTCCAAACTGGAAACTGATTACCATCATCATTGGCTCCCATCCGTAAAGATGAAAAATTGTTATCAACTGCTTGGTTGGTAGCGCCAGCGACAGCTATGTTATCCAGTGGCTGCCAATTACCCACTACATTATCCTTGACATCTACCCAAGTATTGCCAGCATCAGCGGAATTGTTACCCAAGAAACCCGTGTCAATATTACCATCAATATCTACAGCTAAGTCGCTTTTCATGGTCCGAAAAGCGTCTGAGCCAGCAACATAAAGATTTGTACGCCCGGCGCGAGCATTTTGTTGAGTAGCCGTAATAGCGCCAGTCATAGTATAAATACCCGCTCGCCTATCAGCTCCAGTAGGTAATTCGGTAGCTGGTCCCTTGGCCACAAAAGCACTTTGCCCCGTAGTATAGCCCACAACCAAGTTGGCTGTGACCGTAAGCGTTGTCGCATTTTCAACAGCCGCTACTATTCTAGTTGTGGGTAAAGAATCATTATCGTCAATTATAATAGTATCACCGGGGTTAAAACCAGTAGTAGAAATTACTGTCAAAGTAGCGCTAACGGCTGTGTCAGCATTTAAATTTGTATTGACTGCTGGACTAACATTATCCCAATATATATCTACCAGAGACGAAGCGGGAATAGCCGCTCCACTTTGACCAAAGGCCACTGAAGCATCGGAATCTACTAATATTTTGCCAGGGATAGTCAGGCGATAATGCTTGTTAGCACTGGTATCAACATTTAGCTTGGAACCGGGGCAAACAACCGCTGATATCCAACCGCCATTTTGTGAATAAGCCGAGTAGTTGGTACGCGTGCCTGCACCATCATTGATGGCATCACCTGACTTACCGGTGTAAGCCATAGCCGCGTCCCAATCACGATCTATTGTTACCACGTGCTCTTGTTTGCTAGACCAGTTAAGATCATTTGTTAAAGCCGAGGCATCACCCGTATCTGGATCAGCTTTTCCATTACCAACTATTATAAGATCACCATCAGCTGGGGCTGCGGTATTACCCGTACCGTAGGCCACAAAGAAAATGTGTCTATTGCTTAAAAAAGGATAACGAACAAGCGAAGTTGCCAAAGCTTCCATTTTAGCATAAAACAACAACACGGATGTGGTGCGCGCTAAAAGAGTTGTAGTGCCTGCTGGATTTTGAGTATGATTAAATGTGGTCCATTTCATTACCGCACCATCAGCCGGAGTACTAACGGACATGTTAGCTGAAATTTCAGCTATCTGAGCATTATCTGCTGTGTTATAACCAGTGACAAAAGCTGCGTCCAAAATAAGTGATGGCCCACCGCCACAATTAACATCTGTGCCATTTACTGTCGAAATAAAGCGAGTAACAACGACATTGGAATTATTATCCCAAATCGCGACACTGGGCGAAGTACCAACAGCCGCGGTAAATCCAGCAATACTAGCCACGCAGACTCTAGTAGTGGCTGTAGAATTTGCTGTCAATGTGGTTATGGCTCCCTGGACTATTCTTTGTTTCCACGTAGCTTGCGCTATACTAGCATTTTTATCAGTAGTAAAACCAATCACTGTGGCGGCTGTGGTGATAATAGAAGCACCGCCCGAACAATTAGAATCAACCTCATTTACTGAAGCTACGGTTAAGGAAACAGTGGTTGTATTGGAATCCCACAAGTTTATTGTTTGATTAGCAGCAAAACCAGTTATTGAAGCCACACACAACCTAGTTGTCGCCGTAGAATTAGCAGTCAGGGTAGTAAATGGTACTCCATCGTTGACCCAGGAAGCTGCTGTACCACCAGTGGCTGGGGTAGTTAATTTTCTACTTTGGGTACCGGAAACAGAACCAGCCAATGTCCAATTTGAGCTGGCCGAAGAATAAGTGGCAGTCCAGTGTTGATTTTCGGTACGCCTTACTGTCGGCATACCAGTACCAGCTGCTGAGTTGCCAGCTACCATAGCGGTAAGCAAACCAGCAGCGCTAGAATTACCGGTCAAAACCAAAGGCATATTCACGGTTGGAGCGCTGGCGCCAGCAATATCAGTAACACCAATGGTTCTCAATGTGCCATCAACTGTAGGAAAATTACCATAAGGAGCATTAGCGGCCCAAGTACCAAAAACAGGAGCGCCAGCGCCAAAGTTGCTAATACGAATACCGTAATGTTTGGTGGTCAATACACCCACTGCTGGATCAAAACGAAAATCAATCATAGCATGCCCAAAATTTCCTGGCGTCAAGTTTTCACCAGACAAGGCCTGATTGAACTGCCAAATAGTTTTGCGCAACACTATTGTATCGTCTGGGTAGTTGTAAGCACCCTGAGTGCCGGTAACATATCCCGTGCAAGAGGTAGTGCAACTAGCTGTCGGAAACTCCAAAAGCTCAACCAAAATATCCGGATTTGATAAAGAAGTAGCCGTCGGATTTTCCATGGATAACATAATGCCAGACAAATCAGCGCTGGCATTGGGTTTGAAACCAATAAACTGTGAGGTGGCCAAAGTAGCATTGGCTGCCAAGGCCAAATACCCAATTGCCTGTCCACCAGCACTACCATCAGTCGTGCCACCAGGATTGATTGGGTTAAAATTGCCAGACTCAGCATCACCGTTGACGCCGTCGCCAGAATAAGCCAAAGCCGTCAGCCAATTTGAACCACTTAAAGTGGTAGTTTGCCCAGAAACTTTTACCAAGCCAGTGAAAGTAGCAGCATAAGCTGGTGTCCGATCTCTAAAAAGCCACTCAAAAAGTGGAGTTAAAGAAGCCACACCTAGTGTGGAAATAACCAAAAAGAAAATCATCCAGCCAGCCATCGCTCGCCTCAACAACAATTGATTTGGCTCCCTGAGTAATTTCTTAAAATCACCAAAACCAATGACCGGTGACATGGCCTCCTGAACTTCGCGTCCTTTGGGTAATATCTTTTTTTCGTATGTTTGAGGAATATATTTAATAAATGGCTTAGCTAGCCACAACATAAACAATTTAAATTCTTTAACCCTAAAGTTAAATTTAATCTTCAGTGACTTGGGACTGGCAAATAAACTAACCGCTTTAGCCCCAAAAAATCCTAAAAATTTGACATAAAAAACAATTGTCGCGTACCAGACAATTTTTAATAAATAAAAAATAATTAAATATAGCGCTTTAAAAATATAAAATACCGCTTGAGCCAAGGCATTGGCTATAAAACGCATACCTTTTTCTAAAGCTGGGGCTTTTTCTTTGATAAAATAATAAAAACGACTCAAATATTTCCAAGAAAAACGGAAAAAATTTTTCAAAAATGGCCCTAAGTCCTCGACAATAAACTCTTTAACCATTGGAGCCAACCATTTTATAAAACGCCAACAATTTTTGAATATAAAAACCAAAACTACTGACAATAGATAGCCAACTAGCACTAATATTGAACCGACTATCTTAGCTAACCAGACCAATGAATAAAGTATAAATTCTAGAATTTTAATAATTGTTTTTCTGTGGCGGATAGATGGTTTTAGTCGCCACGAGGGAAGTAGATGTCTATTCATAAAAATACAAAAATTTTATTATTTTTTATTTTTTAACTAGCTATATTATAACACAAAGTAAAAAAATCTCATAATAAATCATCAACATTAATTCTAACAAAAAACCACCGCTAATTGGTGGCTAAAAATTGCTAAAATTTATTATAAAATCATGTTTTTTCTTTGATTCTCCTCTTTATTTTTCTTAATGTTATAAAAACAAAAAACCCAAACCACAAAACAAACAAAATCGCTGATAAATAGAGGGTTAAACCATTAAATTTAGCTTGCGATTTTAACCTTTCAACTAAAGCTTGGAAATAATTATTTTTTTCTACCACAAAGTTTAAATTCATCCGCACTTCACTGGCCTCACTTTTTGTTAATTGATCAATGGCGGTCACAGCCACAATCTGCCCCTTATAATAGCCAGCTTTCATGTCTAGGGGCATAGTAAACGCTAAATCAATATTTTTGGCCTTGCCCATTTCTAGGCTGACATTTTTTACATCAATTTTTAAAACATCTTTTTGATCATCGCTAAAATAAGCCGCTAGCTCCACATCTAAATCACGCTGACCAATGTTAACCAATAATAAATTTTTTATATCCCATATCTCACCCGGCTTGACTGTATGATCAAGATTATAGTCATTTGGTGAAAACATCAACTCTCCGCTAGCCCACGCCGAAAATGGCAGACCTAGAAAAAACAAGAGAGCAAAAAATTTAAGCAATCGACTGGTGCTATTTTTTTTACCTAGATAATGTTGCCTCTTTTTTTCTAACAATCTTTCAATCGCATACCTCAACATAGTGCGAGGCATTGTTTTATAATTTTTATCCAAAAAATTAAGCAAAATCTGCTCATCACAGCGCTTGCCAACTTCTCTCAGCATCCAACCAACGGCTTTCTGGATCAAATCGTGCTTATCGTGTAGCAAAATATTGGCTATTTTTATAGTTTCTTTAGATTGACAGTAATAAATAAATTGAAAAGTTGCTAAAATAGCTATACGCCTTTGCCAAAGATTTTTGCTTTTGGCTAATTTGTACAAAATATTTTTTGGTTTATCAGCCAAATAAGCGCCCACTATACGTGGAGCTGTCAAATCTACTAAATCCCAATTATTTATATATTTATAATTTTTTAAATACAAACCAAAAATTTGCTTCTGTTTTTTGCTATCCCCCTTTTTATATTGTTCAACCAAAATTAATAAAGCGCAAAGGCGTTCTTCATGGATTTTAGAATGCAACAACTCGCTGACTTGCTTAAGCGGTAAATCAGAGTATTGTTTAGAGACTTTTCTAATGTCGGGCACCACTACGCCAATGAATTTGTCACCCTCGCTGTATTGTCCTTTACCAGTTTTAAAAAATCTCTGCAAAATTTTGGCTTTGCTCGACTTAGATAATTTTTTTAGGTCTTTTTTAACATTGGCTACCATAAACTAATTTTAACTTAAATTCTAAATAAACAAAAGCGACCCGCCTCGCCCTGCAGATGCAGTGGCGAGCTGAGCCGCATCAAAAAATTAAATTAACTACCAAAATTCATTAATACTTCTGGTTTAAATATCATGAGCAAGCCAATGACCAACATCAAAATGCCACCAATCAATCGCGAAGCTCTGGTGTATTTGGTGGTCAAACCAGTAGCTTGTAAAGTAAACATAGCAATAAAGAAAACAACCAAATCATCCAGCATAAAAAAGAATATGTAGAGTAAAATATAGCCATAATAATGCCAGCCAGTCATATTATTCATGGCTAGCATCTGAGTATAAACTGCTGGAAAGCCAGCTGAGCATAATAACTCGATCAAATTGACCATAAAAGCCAAGGCCATGATACCAAACAAAGCTAACCAAAAATTTTGATGTGAAACGTAACCCTTTAGCTTATCCATGGTTTTCTTTTTTTTCTGAACATCACCAACTTCACAGGATGCGTCTTTGTTTTTGTAAAAATCTTTGAGACTATAGCCAGCGCCCATTAAGGCAACTAGACCAATCAATATTTTTACCCAAGCTACTACTCCGATAAATAAAAAGATGTTAAGCCAAGCCACCATAAATAGAAAATAAACCGCGGCTGAAGCTACTATAAAAGATGAGCCCAATATCCACATCCTTTTCCTGTTTTGCATACCGATCAGCAAGCTGATCAAAAAAACCAAAGTCCACATAGCGCAGGGATTGAAGCCGTCCAAAGCACCAATGATAATTGTCAAAACTGGCAAAGAAAACTTAGCCATATCAATCTTACCAAATATACCAGCGTCTATTTTTCCAACTGCTTTTGATTTATCTTGCTGGCTGGGATCATCTTTTTTATCAATACTTGCTTCCTCGATTATTTTTAGAGCTGGCACTATAGAAGCCACAGAATCCGGACAAATGCCCCCCACACATTCTTTGATTCTGGCTTCTATCTTAGGAGCAGTATAGCTTTCATCAAAACCAGTGAAATATTGATCACCAATAATAGTAAAGGGCACGCCGCCAACATTAGCTTGGAGTTTTTTAGCTACTTCAATCATCAAACTAGCATTGCTTTGATGATTCCAGACCTCAAACCTCTGTATTCTTAAGTCCGGATATTTGGACTCAATGCTTTTCAAAAATACTTCTTCTTTGGCGCAATGCGGACAGCCATCGCCCCAAAATAAGTACAAATTTGTTTTAGCTGAGCTGGAACCAGTTATTTCTATACCTTGGTTGTTTGTTTGATTATTCTCAGAGTTGCTAAACTTAACAATCACAAAAAGAAATACAACAACTAATAACGCTCCCAAATAAAGATACTTATATTTGCCCATATATATTAATTTATTTTATTAAGCTTTTTTATAAAAAATTAAAACTACTAATATTTTTTAATCATCTTCTTCCTCATCATCATTGCCAACCACATTAGTATTTTGATTTGTGTTAGCTGGTGGTATGGCCACCGCATCTGTAGAAACAGTTGATCCGATTATACCGATCTTGTAACTAGCCAAAATATTGCTAGCATTAGCCGAATGACCCTGAGTAGCAAAGGCAGCGGCAATATCGCCTCCGCAATATTTAATAATGTTTGATTGCCCACCGGGATGTGATTTTATATATGATGTCACATTATAGACATTATTGCCAGCTGTCACCCAGCAGTCAGAAGCCATATTGTGTTGGGTTACTATAGCAGTAGTTAGAGTATATGTCACTGGCGCGATATTGGCAGGATTGTTGGTTAATAAATTTCCTAGGTTGGTTAAACTTCCATTATTTTGTCTTACTAAACTATTAACAAAAAAAATGCTGACTGCTCCCCAAAAGATAAATACCGCTATAATTATTATTTTATTCATCCGGTTAGAAATTTAAATAATTAAACTTTTTATAACTAAAGTAAAATTTTGCTAAATAATTTTTATACATATTTCTAAATATTATCCCGTGAATTTCTAACGGGATGAATATATTTATTATAACATTTTAAAAGCCTCGGGATTTATATTTTTTTTCGGAATACCTGTTCTTAGCAAAGCACTGGTCAAAGCCGACATCATGCCTACTGGCCCACAAATATAAAAATGGCAAGCCCTAATATCAGCAACAAATTTTCCTAACTTTTCTAAATCAAAGCGCCCTTCTTTATCGGATATATAAATATTCAATTTAAATTGCGGATAAGTTGTTTGGGCCTGCTGAAAAATATCAAGTGCCACCAAATCTTTTTCCGAAGTCACTATATAAAATAAATCCACAACACCGGCGCCAGTTTTTTTGACACCCAAGGACTGAGCCAAACTCACAAAAGGAGTGATGCCAATGCCTCCTGCCAGCCAAATTTGATGATAATTGAGATCTAAGTTGTCGCCAAAACTACCATAAGGTCCATCAAGCACGGCCACACTACCAACCTTGAGTTTTGCCAGCTTGGCCGTATAAGCACCAAGATTCTTGGCCATGATAGTCAAGCTGTGATCTGGATAAATTTGAGCCACTGAAAAAGGATGTTCCTCTCCTTTTTTTATATCAGGAAAGCTGACAAAAATAAATTGCCCTGGCTTGACGTCAATTATTTTTTTATCTGGCTGAAACGTGATGCTGACTATACTAGTACCTAGTTGTTCAACTTTACTCACTACAAAACGTCTAGATTTTATAGCATAACCAACCAAAAATAATCTAACTAAATAGAGCAAAACACTAATTGATATTAACAAAATATAATAAATGGCTAACAACGGAATGCTTTTTATATCGCTGTCTATTAGTAGTGCGTGAACACCGCCAATCATCAATGGTACGGCCAAAATACTATGCAAAGATTTTAATTTTTCATATTGCAGGCGCCAAAAAAAAGTCATCAACACTAAAGCCATAAATACGAGAAGAGAAATATAGCCAAAAAGATAAGCGGTTTGAGACCAATTAGTAAAAATACCAAAAGCCGCTTGATTAGAAACTGACAAACGGCTGGCTGCCAAAAATAAAGGATGCAAAATTATAAAAGTAAAGGAAATTGTACCGAGCCAACGATGAATATTGATGACTTTTGGCAAACCATAAAAAAGCTTGTCCAGCCAGACAAAACGAGCAGACATCAGAAGCGCTAAAGAAAAAATCGATAAGCCCAACAGCCCAGATAATTTACCTAAAGTGGAAAACAAAACTGGCCAAGGATAAAACGATCGGCTAAAAGGTACGTCTGTATACAAAATAAAAAGCGGTACTATCACAATTAGTGCCAGAATTAACAAGCTTATGTATGATTTTATGGTTTTTTGATTAACCATTTATAGATTATATTATTTGTTTATTATAATTAATTATGCGCTTCTGGTCAAACAAAAAACAACCCGACGGGTTGAAAGTATGACATGTCTCTCGACTCGCTACGCTCGCTCAAGACACTCGATTCATGATACGAAAATGGTCGTAGGTGCTGAAAAGCACCGGAGACCACGAGTGAGTTTTTTGCTAAGCAAAAAACGAATCGAGTGGCGGAGAGGACAGGATTTGAACCTGCGAGGGATTTTACTCCCTACTCGCTTTCCAAGCGAGCGCACTAGACCACTATGCGACCTCTCCATATTATAAATATTATTTACGCTTTTCCCGCCCGCCCCGCAGCGCGGGGCAAGCGGGATATGCGACCTCTCCCTATTAAATAAACCTAGTACAATATAAACGAAACTCACGTATTAGTCAATGAGCTGTGCTTAAAAAAATTATTTACAAGTTTATTCTTTTTTCTTATCCAAGCGATCCAGTTTCAAAATTCTGACACCAAAATAAACAACCAAGGCAACAATAATAAAATCTATCACTGTGTTCACAAAAGCGCCAAACATAATTTTATTTTCACCAAGCTGCCAAGCTAATTGATCTAAATTGGCGCCACCTAGCAATGAACCAATCAAGGGATTGATAATATCATTGACCAAACCAGAAACTACTTTGGAAATAGCGCCACCAAGTATGAAACCAACAGCCAACCCAACAACTCCCTGCTCTCTAATAAAGTTTATAAATCCTTTCATATTTTACCCCGTTAAATAATTTTTATCGGGTCCAGCTCGATAAAAATTAAATTTAATTAATAATAATTAAAAAATTGAATTGTTATAATTATTTTTTTGGTTTATTTTTATGCCCCAATAAATTAAATTTATTTAACGGGGTTAATCTGTTAATAATAACTTTTCTAATTTACCCATGGCCTCTGTAACGTCTTTTATGCCAGATAATACTTGAATAATATCTTCCTGACTAAAACCACGATTATCTCTCAATTCTCTACTCAAATATATCAAGCGCCCAATCTCTGGACCAGGGGCAAAGCCCATTTGCAAAAAATCTCTACCCCACATTATCTCTGGCGCCACTTGTCGATCAACGCCAATACTTTCAGCTTTAGCTATCAACCACTCAACTAATTCTTTTATCTTTTCCTTATCTTCTCTTCGAGTAGCTCGATAGTCAGCTTCTGACAAAAAAGCTGACTCTCTGATACTAGACGGCGCCAAATCTCTAGCCAAACGACGAAAAACACCATCTTTTATTTCACGATTTTGCAACATGTCATTATACAAATACATCGGTCTCATGTGATGACGCACCAAAGGCAAAACTCGTGCTTCTGTGGCCCCATCTACCCTGATGCTGTCTAAAAAAACTTTAGTCAAACCAACGCTGGCCAAATCGTGACCGTGAGCAATTATTTTTCCGTCTTTTTCCTCGGTTGTTTTTGCTTTACCCAAATCATGACACAGAGTAGCCAGCATCAAAGGCCATATTTCCTGATCAGTTAATTTCTCTCGCCTAGCAATGTCCATCATTTCATCAACCGCCAACAAAGTATGCTCCCAGACATTACCTTCCGGATGAATTTTGGGGTCTTGTGGCGTTTCCTGCAAAGCTAAAAATTCTGGATGCAACTCTTTAAAAACGCCTAGCTCCACACCGGCTTGCAAACCCCTTGATGGTTTATCGGATTTTAACAAAAGCTTACGCCATTCTTCATAAATTCTCTCCTCTGATAAATGTTTTAAACTATCAGCCATGCTGCTCATCACTCGACGACTATCCTCATCCATAGTCAAATCAAAGCGACCAATCATTTGCATGGCTCGCAATACTCTAACTGGATCTTCGGAAAATGTTTTTTCGTCGACAATCCGCAAAGTTTTATTTTTTAAATCATCTATTCCGTGATATGGATCAAATACTTGTCCAGTCAATGGATCAGCTAAAATAGCGTTGATGGTAAAATCACGACGCCGTGTTGCCTCGGATATTGACATATAAGGATCAGACTGTGCGGAAATGCCCCTTCCACGCTTTGATTCAGTTTTTGAATCGCGACGCGGTAATGACACATCAATCTCAAAGCCGTCTTTGATAGAAAGTTTAAGAACGCTAAAGGCTTTTCCCACTTCCCCTAAACGACCAAAAGGTCGTAATAAACCTTCCAATTTATCTGCTTCTAAACCATAGACTTCAATATCAAAATCTTTTGATTCTACATCGAGCAATATATCTCGCACACTACCGCCAACCAGCAAAGCGCGTCCGCCAGCTTCCTGAACGGCCCGACAGATTCTTGTCACAGCTTCGTAAGTTTCGGCCTGTTTTTCCAAACCCCTTTCCTGCCATTCAGCAATATAGTTTTCAGGCAAAGCCAAACTGACAGCCGTGTCATCCACTTCCTTGGTTGGAATAATTTTTTCTGGTGTTTCTGAATTTGGCATATTAATAAAAATCAGCTAATTGTAAAAAACAAATCACTGATTTTCAAATAACAAAATTAAAATTATTTTCTTTTCCGACTTTCAACTTGCTTGATAGCCAAAGTGGTTTTGATCACTGTGTCGGGATTCAAAGAAATTGAATCAATACCTTCTCTGACCAAAAATTGCGCAAAATCTGGAAAGTCAGATGGCGCTTGTCCGCAAATACCAATTTTTCTTTTATTCTTTTTGGCTGTCTTGATTACTTGGCTGATCAAAGATTTGACGGCTTGGTTACGTTCGTCATAAACATGAGCCACAATTTGTGAATCGCGATCCACGCCTAAAGTAAGCTGAGTCAAATCATTGGAACCAATAGAAAAGCCATCAAATATCTGACAAAATTCTTCAGCCAAAATTACATTGGATGGTATTTCACACATAACATAAACCTCCAAACCACCCACTCCCCGCCTCAAGCCGTGTTTGGCCATGATGGCCAAAACTTTTTTGCCTTCCTCGATAGTCCGACAAAATGGCACCATGATTTTCAAATTCCTCAAACCCATGTCTTCTCGGACTTTAACTAGGGCTTTGCACTCCAACTCAAAAGCCGCTATGTATTTGGGATCATAGTATCTAGAAGCTCCCCGCCAGCCAATCATGGGGTTGGACTCCACTGGCTCAAACTCGGTACCGCCAATCAAATTGGCATATTCATTGGATTTGAAATCTGACAAACGAACGATTACATCTTTGGGATAAAAACTAGCAGCAATTCTCGCCACGCCTTCGGCTAGTCGATCCACAAAAAATTGTGTTTTATTCGGATAAGCCGCGGTTAATTTTTCAATCTCGCGCTTAGCTTTTTTATTTTTCAATTTATGGAAATTGAGTAAAGCCAAAGGATGGATTTTGATGTATGAAGTAATAATAAATTCTTCACGAGCCAAACCCACGCCATCATTGGGAATAAAACTCTGGGCCATAGCCATTTCTGGATTGCCGATATTCATCATAATTTTGGTGCGAGTTCTTTTTATTTTTTTCAAATCAGTTTCTTTGATTTGAAATTTCAACAAGCCATTATAAATATAACCACGCTCGCCTTCAGCACAACTGATGGTCACGGGTTGTTTGTTTTTGACTTTTTCCGTAGCATCAACTGTGCCAACCACACAAGGGATGCCTAGCTCACGAGAAATAATCGCGGCATGACAAGTGCGTCCACCAGCATTGGTGACAATAGCCGCGGCTTTTTTCATAATCGGCTCCCAATCTGGATCAGTCATTTCGGTAATCAACACTTCACCTTGTTTGAAGTTACCAATTTCGGCCACATTTTTTATCACATGAGCTGGTCCCTGACCTATCATGTTACCCACTGAAGCACCTTCGGCTAACACTTTACCACTGGTTTGCAAAATATATTCTTTGAGCTTGGTAGGATCATCTTGTGAGCGTACAGTCTCCGGACGGGCTTGCACAATATACAATTGATTAGTCAGACCATCTTTGGCCCACTCCATGTCCATGGCTTTGTTGTAGTGCTTTTCAATAATCACTGCCCACTTAGCCAGGCGAATTACTTCCTTGTCAGTCAAAACAAATTTGTGCCTGTCTTTGGCTGGCACTTTCATATCAACAGTAGCGTGAGTGCTGCCGGCAAAATTGTAAATTAATTTTTGTTCTTTTGACCCGATACGGCGACTAATAATCGGATTCAAGCCCTTTAGTAAAGTCGGTTTGAAGACATAATATTCATCCGGATTGACTTTGCCCTTGACAATGTATTCTCCTAAGCCATAAGTAGCGTTGATCAAAACCGCGTCTTTAAATCCTGACTCGGTGTCAATCGAAAACATAACGCCCGAGCTAGCTTTGTCCGAGCGCACCATTTTCTGCACGGTGATCGAAAGCTTGATAGAAAAGTGATCAAAGCCCTTGTCCGTGCGATAAGAAATAGCCCGATCTGTAAATAAAGAAGCCACACACTTGCGACAAGCATCAAGTAGGGCTTTTTCGCCTTTGATATTCAAATATGATTCTTGTTGTCCAGCAAAAGAAGCATCAGGCAAGTCTTCGGCCGTGGCTGAACTGCGAATAGCTACGTCAGTATTGACCGTCTTGAATTGCTGAGAAAGCTGATGATAATGATTTATAATTTCTTTTTTCAAATCATCAGGAAACTCGGCTTGCAATATTATTTTTCTAATCTGAGCACCACGCTCAGACAAATTTTTCATGTCCCCAGTATCCAAATCTTTCAAAATTTTCTTTATTTTATCTTTGACGCCACTGCTGTCCAAGAAATAATCATAAGCGGCGGCTGTCACTGCATAGCCATTGGGAATTTTGACACCAACTGGCGTCAACTTGCGATACATCTCGCCCAGTGAAGCGTTCTTGCCACCGACAATGGGTATATCTTTGATACCAATTTCATTGAACCACAAAATAAATTTTTTTGACATAAATCTCTAGATTAAAAAATGACGGCACAAATAAATATCAGCCAGCCGTGTGGCAAAAATTTTATTATTTATTAAACGTTTAACTTCTCAACAAAGCGTCCTAAAATAGGCAGGCGCCAATATTTACCATGCAAAGTCTGGCTGATGCCACGCACGGCAAAATAAATTGCCAAAATAAATACTGGCCACAACAAAGGGAAAAAAGCGGCGCAGACTATTTCTAATAAAAACAAAAGTAGTCCCTGCTTGGCATGAAAATGCGCATAGGGCGAATGCCTTTTGAACATCAGGGGAAATAAGCATAAAATCCCCACATAGCTCATGGCCGCACTTACTTTGTGCTCCTCAACATCGTGCTTGTTTATTTGTATTTTTTCCATAATTTTTACTTTTTATTTAATTTAAAAAATATTAAATTTATTATCGCTACCATAAACAAAGCCCAAATTGGCTCGACTAAAATATTGAGCCAAGCCCAGGCCTCGGGCATCATCATTACTTTCATAATAGCCACCAAAATACTAGCCACAATGACACCAGAAAAAGCCACGGCTACTATTTTTTCCCGATTCAAACTCCACTGGTAATAGCCCAAGTATAGCCACAAAAGTAGTACTAACAAACGATAAATCCAGGTCACAATCGTGATGGTCAAGATCGGCCAAAAATTTTTGATGCCCAATGACCAGAGCAGATACTCGC
Source organism: Patescibacteria group bacterium (assembly GCA_041665545.1). Classification (GTDB taxonomy): domain Bacteria; phylum Patescibacteriota; class Patescibacteriia; order UBA1558; family GWA2-36-10; genus CALMZN01. The sequence goes on from JBAYIQ010000005.1 coordinate 53,126, forward strand.
CTACCACCATAAGTAAAATAACTAGCAGAGAAGAAAAAACCCAACTAAAATTTCTCACATTTTTTGGCCTGAGTTTGACGACTTCTTCTTTAAGCTCATGCTCTATTTCTGGTAAGCCAAAATCTGCTACCCAAATCTCTTCGTGGATGGAAACAACTTTACCATCAATTTCCACTTGCTCAATTTTTCCCTGCATCATAGGCTTTTTTTACTTCTATATTATAACAGAAATTGCAGCAAAACCAAAACCCTCACTTTTCAAAATGAGGGTTTCAAAATATAGTGCTAAAAATTATTGAGCAATTTTTGATAAGTCGCTATCAGTAATACCCAAAGATCTGAAGCGCATAATCTGATAAGCGGCCTCACCGTCTCTCATATAATAACGTTTACCGTCACTTGGATCGATGTACCAAGCCTCACCGCGGGATTGCACTTGAAGCACGATCTTACCTTTTAACCTGTTGGCCAATGCATTATCACTACTCAAAACACCAGTTCCCAAAGGATTAGTGCCGGCCAAAATTTCAGCCCTATCACTGACACCATCACCATCGGTATCGGATTTATTTATATCAGTGCCCAAGCCCTGCTCTAGTTTATTACCCAAACCATCACCATCAATATCATTATCACTGAAACGATCTTCAAAACCAATTGGTATTTTAGCTAAATCATCATTAGTAATACCCAAGCCCGCCTCACGCATCAAACTATAAGCAGTAGTTCCGTCTTTTAGATAAAATCTTTTATCATCTTTGGGGTTGACATACCAAGCTTCGCCATGACTTTCGACCTGCAAAAGTATGCGGCCTCTAACTCTGCTCATTAAATTTTTATCCGCTCCTTGATTCATAATTCTCTCCTGTTCTCTATTTTGAACACTGTTACCATTGTCGGCGACGCACACTCCCTCTTTATCACCGTGAGCCAAGTGAACAGCCAAAGCGCTTTGAGCAATCTCCAAAGTGTTTGTTTTACCATTGCCTACAACATGGCAAACTTTTATTTTATTATCAATCAAAACTCCGCCACCTAGAGTAGTGAAATTAATAGTAGTAGGATTGCCATATCTATAGCTCACCTCACCAGCAACACCAGCAACTGATTTTACTTCGATGTAGTATTTTGTAAATGGTTGCAAATTATTTAAAGTAACCATACTGGCATTATAATTTCCTGTGGCCTCGGGGCCATTCAAAACACCAGTATTAACCCAAGCCAAACCAGCCAAGGCGTCCGTGCTGGTTGCATAGCGATAATAACCATCACTACTCATGTTAACTACTTGCCAATATACTCTGGCTGACTTTAGAGCAAGTTGATCTACTCTAGTTTTAGCAATGTCCAAGGCAGAGGTATAGTAACCCATGCTACCAGGTACAAAGGTCAAAATCTTAGCTAGACCATACTGTGTGCCTAAAAATTTTCTGACTTGAATATAGTAAGTAGCCCCCGCCTCTAAGCCACTCAAATCTACCTGGCTACCAAACATATTGCCAGTGACTTCTGGACCATTACTGACACCATCGCTGCGCCATGGTAAGTTGTTTAATTCACTTTGATTTTTGGAATAACGATATTCCCCACTACTGCCAACACCAGCTCGCCAATATACACGAGTGACTGTATCTGAAATATTAGTAATTCTGCTCTCGGCAATGACTAAATATTGTGAGAAGTCAGTAATAGTTGGTGCACATCTAAAATTGGCCTGGCACCAAGAATTACTCTGATAATTAGAGGTATAAAGAGCACTGTCCGCCAGATCATGAATGCCATCATTATTCACATCAAAAGTGCCCGCGCAACCAGCATAGAGCGCCACGTCGCTTAAATTTCGTGCGCCGTCATTATTTATATCACAAACAGCAAGACCAGTATCTGTGGTATTGCTAGAGGCCGTGGTGGCTGAACATCTAAAATTGGTCTGACACCAGGAATTACTCTGATAATTAGATGAGTATAGGGCATTGTCTATCAGATTGTGTACACCATCATTATTCACATCAAAAGTGTCCGCGCAACCAGCATAGAGTGCCACGTCGCTTAAATTTCGTGCGCCGTCATTGTTTATATCACAAACAACTGGGCCGCTGTCAGCAGTGCCCGCTGGGGCAGTAGCCAAACTAAAACCTGGCAGAGCCATGGTCATCACCATCAGTGTAAAAAATAGTTTTTTCATAATTTTTAGATAATTAATATTAAATTAATAAAAACCCTATGTATATTAATAGATTTGATATTTTTTACTATTCATAAATATAATTATAGCATGATTTTTCGCTTTAGTCAATAAAAATAAGCCCTTTTTATTAATGAAGGACCTATTTTTTAACAAAATTTATTTTATCCCTCGATACGGCTCAAGATATTTTTGAGTATTACATCATACCCATGCCACCGCCCATGCCACCCATACCTGACATACCACCACCGTGACTATTGTCATCTTTACCTGGCAAGTCAGTGACCACTGCTTCAGTAGTCAAAAACATACCAGCAGCTGATGCCGCATTTTGCAAAGCACTGCGACTGACCTTGGTCGGGTCTATGATACCGGCCTGCACCAAGTCTTCAAACTTGTCATCTCTGGCATTGTAGCCGTGATTATCTTTTTGTTTCAAAATCTCAGCCACCACTACTTTGCCATCAGTGCCAGCGTTGCTAGCAATCTGCTCGGCTGGTGAGGTTAGAGCTTTTTTCAAAATATCAGCACCTAATTTTTCTTCGCCAGTTAATTTCAAATCATCAATCGAAGACATGGAACGCAAATAAGCCACACCACCGCCAACCACAAAGCCCTCTTCCACAGCGGCTTTGGTAGCGGCCAAGGCATCCTCAATGCGATCTTTTTTTTCTTTCATTTCAGTTTCTGTAGCGGCGCCAACTTTGATAATGGCTACACCGCCAGTCAATTTGGCCAAACGCTCTTGCAATTTTTCTTTTTCAAAATCCGAATCAGCATTTTTTAATTCATTTTCAATTTGCTTGGTTCTCTTTTTGACTTCTTCTTGATCACCGCGACCATCAACAATGGTAGTATTTTCTTTGGTAGCCACCACCTTGTGAGCCGAACCCAGCATATCAATAGTAGCGCTGTTGAGTTTTAAACCCAGCTCTTCAGAAATTACGCGAGCGCCAGTCATGGCGGCAATGTCTTGAAGCATTTCTTTGCGTCTGTCGCCAAAACCCGGGGCTTTGACAGCCAAGGTATTGAATACTCCCCTGATCTTATTGACTACCAAAGTAGCCAAGGCTTCACCTTCTATTTCATCAGCAATAATTACTAAATCTTTTTTGCCAGATTGGGCCATAGTTTCCAATAGTGGCAACAAATCCTGAATAGCGGAAATTTTTTGGTCAGTGATCAAAATCATCGGGTCATTGTATACGGCTTCCATCTTATCAGCATTGGTCACCATATAAGGAGAAACATAGCCCTTATCAAATTGCATGCCTTCCACCACTTCTTTTTCTACACCAAAGCTCTGTGATTCTTCCACAGTAATGACGCCATTTTTACCAACGGCTTCCATGGCTGAGGCAATGATTTTTCCAATTTCTTTGTCATTGGCAGAAATAGAAGCTACTTGCTCAATCTCAGCTTGACTATCAACGGTCTTAGAAATTTTTTGTAAATGTTTGACTACGGCTTCAGTGGCTAGATCAATACCACGCTTCAAGGCCAGTGGGTTGGAACCAGCCGTCACATTTTTCAAGCCCTCAGCAATAATACTCTGCGCCAAAACAGTGGCTGTAGTAGTGCCATCGCCAGCCACATCAGCTGTCTTGGAAGCTACTTCTTTGACAATTTCGGCACCAATATTTTCAAACTTATCTTCCAGCTCAATGTCTTTGGCTACAGTCACGCCATCTTTGGTAATAATTGGCGCGCCATAACTTTTGTCCAAAACAACATTTCTGCCTTTTGGCCCCAAAGTCACTTTAACGGCGTTAGTTAAAATATCCACGCCTTTTTTCATTTTAGCGCGGGCTTCTTCATTAAATATAATTTGCTTGGCCATAAATTTAGTATAAAGTTACAAGTATAAAGTATAAAGTGATAGACTATTTTTATTTTAAAATCTTTCTACTTTTTACTTTACACTTTCTACTGATTAATTATTCGATCACCGCTAATAAATCGTCATGATTTAATATTTTGTGTTCCACGCCATCTATCTTAATTTCTGAACCGCCGTATTCAGAAAAAACAACTTTTTGGCCAAGAACCAAATTTAATTTTACAATTTTTTCTCCACTGCCAATGGCAATGATTTCACCTTCTTGACGAGACTCTTTGTTGACTGTCTCTGGCAAAATAATACCCGCCTTGGTAGTTTCTTCTTTGGGTAATGGTTTGACAATCACCCTATCACCTAATGGTTTTAACTTCATATTTTTTTATTAATTAATCAAATTAGCACTCTCTATTTTAGAGTGCTAATGATTTTTTGTCAAGATCACATGTGCCAAATAATATAGAAGGTCGCGCCAGCGACCTGAGCGTAGGCGAGCTAAGCTCGCCGAAGTCGAAGGTTGACAAAAACCAAGTAAAATGATTTCATTTCAACTATAGTGAACAAAACCACATACCATTTGGGAGGTGAAACATGCGCGCCATCTACCACAAGAATCGTCTGATCAACGAACTCCATCGTCTCTTCTACGCCACCTGCGTCTGGGTCATGGACCTGCCCGACAATGTCCCCAAATTCCTGAGATACTCAAAGATGGAGCTCAAGGAGAGAGCTTCGAACACGTTTCACATTCTGCTCTTTTTCGGCGCCTATGCTCTGCTCGGCTTGATCGACCTCTTCCGTGGCCTGCGATACCGCCTTCGAGACAAGGTGCTGTGATGCTCTTTCGACTTCGTGCCCTAGCTACCGATTACACACGGCGGCTGGGGCTTTTTTTTCGACCCGCCGGGTGACCCGCCGGGTCGTCGCAAAAGAATCAAGAGCTTGGAATCAGCTGGACAGGTACTAGGTAGTTAATACCCATGTGCGTACGCTCATTGTTGTAATAACTTAAATACTTAATTAAAGCTTCTTGTAAGCTAACAAGAT
>JBAYIQ010000006.1:0-50505 GCA_041665545.1 Patescibacteria group bacterium
AAGCAGAGGGGCAGGCATTTCGGATACCCGGTGATAGGTGATGTTCGCGAAGCGAACGAACCTAGCAGCGGGGGTACCCGCGCGCGATAAGTGGAAAGAGCGAAGCGAATTTCCACTTATCAGTGTGTTTACGCACCTGTTGACATTGTAGCCAAAATTAGCTAAAAAGTAAATAATAATTATTAATCATAAACAAGTATGAAGAAAAGCGAACTTGTCCCGCCAAAGCCTTCGGCGAAGGCGGGTGAAGTGGCCAAAAAGCCCCAGTTTTTGGCTAATAGCCACCCTCTAGCCAGTCTAGCGCAGGAGCTTATTATCAGGGGATTTTCCAAAAGGACCATCAAGAGCTACTTATCCCACAATCAGAGATTTTTGGATTTTGTGGCTAAGTCGGCTAGGGAGGTTGATAGTCAGGATATCAAAAACTATTTGCTTTATTTGAAAAGTAAAAATTACACCAACACTTCACTCAATCAAGTCATTTCCGCCCTCAAATTTTATTATCAACAGATTCTGCATCGGAAGCTGTTTTTTAGTGTTGTTAGGCCAAAAAAAGAAAAGTTTTTACCAACTGTTTTGACTAAGATTGAGATTATAAAAATAATCAACTGCGCTCACAACTTAAAGCATAAACTTTTATTATCCTTACTTTATGGCTCGGGCTTGCGGGTATCAGAAGTAGTGAAAATAAAAATCAGTCATTTGGATTTGGTGAGCAAAAGTTTGTTAGTCAAAGACGCCAAGGGCCAAAAAGACCGCTATACATTATTGAGTGGCATTAGTATAAAATTATTAAATTTATATTTACCAAAATTACCCAACACTCAAAAATATTTATTTAGTGGTATGAGTGGTGAGTCCAGTTTAAGTCAGCGTAGTGCTCAGAAAATATTTGATCATGCTTTGGCAGAATCTGGCATCAAAAAAGAGGCCAGTTGTCATAGCTTGAGGCATAGTTTTGCTACCCACTTGCTAGAAAGCGGGGTAGATATTCGTTACATCCAAAAATTATTGGGCCACCAAAACATCAAGACCACAGAAATATATACTCACGTGGCTAGAAATTTTTGTAGTAATATCAAAAGCCCACTAGATTAAAAAAGAAAAAGCCCACTTTTTTAGGGTTTTCTGGCGGGCTTGGCCTTGAAAACTTTACAGAGATATTGTATGTGCTAGTATTAAAAATAAATATACTCAATTAATACACCGCCTAGTACTTCTAGGACACAGGAAGTATATCAAGGTAATCAAACCATAATTTACAAAATAATTTAAACAAACAATATGAATCCATTATTTTATTTTTTATTCGCCTTAGGTTTTTTTATCATGAGTACCAAGTCGGCTCAGGCCTACCTAGATCCCGGTAGCGGTTCTCTCTTATTTCAGATAATAGTTGGCGGAGTGCTTAGTGGGCTATTCGCCATAAAATTATATTATAGGAAAATAAAATTATTTTTCAAAAATAAAAAATCTAATAAACAAGAAAATATAGAACATAATGATCCAGCAAAAAATTAAAAGTTCGTTTAGAGATTCTAGCGGATTTTTATTTATTAGAGATGGACAATTGTTTCGACAAATAAACAAAAGCTACCAAGAAGATTATGAGCTACTACTATCTTCTGGTTTGTACCAAAAATTAATTTCTCAAAAATTACTCCTTGATCATCAAGAAGAGGGTCTTTTGGATTTTTATTCTTCAGACGGCTATAAAATAATAAAACCACGCCAGTTAGATATTATATCCTATCCCTATGAATGGTGTTTTTCCCAGCTCAAAGATGCGGCCTTACTCACTTTGCAAATCCAAAAGTTATCCTTAGAGCATGGTCTGTCTCTCAAAGATGCTAGTGCTTATAATGTGCAATTTTATAATGGTCGCCCAATATTTATTGATACTTTATCATTTGAAAAATATAAAGAAGGTCGGCCTTGGTTTGCCTACAAACAATTTTGTCAGCATTTTCTAGCCCCAATAGCCCTGATGTCTTATAAAGATTTGAATTTAGGACAATTGGCCAGGATTTTTATAGATGGCGTTGATCTGGGTCTGGCTAGTAAGCTACTGCCAATTTCTAGTAAATTAAATTTTTCTTTGTTGACCCATATTCATCTACACGCCAAAAGCCAAAAACATTATGCCGATAAAAAGATAAAACATCAGCCAAAAATAAGCCAGCAGGCCGTATTGGCCTTGATAGACAATCTAGAATCGGCTGTCAAAAATTTGAAATTTCCTCAGACCAGCACGGAATGGGGAGAGTATTATAGCTTTACCAATTATTCTGATCAGGCCTTTGACTACAAAAAGGAGTTGGTGGAAGAATTTTTAGAAAAATTAAAACCAAATAATGTTTGGGATCTCGGAGGCAATACAGGGATCTTTAGTCGATTGGCTAGCGATAAAAATATACCCACTATTTGTTTTGATATAGATTTGGTTGCGGTTGAAAAAAATTATTTATACACCAAAAAAAATAAAGAAAAAAATTTATTGCCTTTATTTTTAGATCTTACTAATCCTAGTCCAAATATTGGCTGGGCCAATCAAGAGAGAGATTCCTGGCTAGATAGAGGGCCGGCTGACACCTTGATGGCTCTCGCTTTGATTCATCATTTGGCCATATCAAATAATTTGCCTTTTGATAAGATTGCTAGCTATTTTAGTAGTTTGGGAAATAATTTAATTATAGAATTTGTCCCTAAAGATGATTCTAAAGTAGAAAAATTATTAGCCACTCGAGAAGATATATTTTCTGAATATGATCAAGCTCATTTTGAAGAGGCCTTCGCTAGATATTTTAATATCAAAGAATCAAAAAATATCAAAGAATCAAAAAGATGCTTGTATTTAATGACTAAAAAATAATGAAAAAAGATATTTTATTTCATCCTTGGCTTTTCGTCTTGATACCTATCATAAGTTTATTTGAAAATAATCAAGATATTGCCACTGCTCAATACTTGCCAAAGCCAATTATTATTTCTTTGTTAGGTGCTAGCGTTCTTTTTTTTACAATAAACATTATTATAAAAAATAAATACAAAAGCTCAATCATTAGCTCAATAATTATTATTTCTTTTTTTTATTTTTATTCATTTTCTGATATATTTTTTGTCCTAGACTCATATCTAGCTCAGGGATTAATATTTTACCAATCACTAGCCCTGGTGGTTTATGTTTTTACCATCATAGCCCTAGGTTTTGTCATTGCCTATAGTACTCATAAATTTGATAACACTAATAAACTCTTAAACTTTTTTGCTGGTGTAATAGTTATTTTACAGGTATTTAATATTGCCAATTATCAATACCAACACCAGGGAAGTATTGTGGATCAGATTAATTTTAAAGACCAACAAGCAGGTGAAAATAGTGAAATAAAAAATGTCGATAATCTGCCAGATGTTTATTACATAATACTGGACGGCTATGCTAGGCAGGATGTTTTAAAAGATATTTATAATTATGATAATAGTGATTTTATAAATTTCCTAAAAACCAAAGGATTTTTTGTGGCTGATGATTCTACTTCAAATTATAACCAAACTTTTTTGTCTTTGGCTAGCACATTAAATATAAATTATTTAGATGAGGTGGCCACCAAAGTCGGCCATGAATCAAGTGATAGAGCCGTACTCAAAAAATTAATCAGTGATAATACGGTTAATGATTTTTTTAAAGCCAAGGGCTACACTTTTGTCTCTCTACCATCTACTTGGGTTGGAACATACAAAAATATTAAATCGGATATTTATTTAGCTAATAATTTAAGACAAAATGATTTTGAGGCCCTATTAGTTAAAAAAACTCCCTTATTTTTGTTTTCGTCAGGAGCCCAAGTTAAGGACATAGCCATATACATAGAAACTTTTTTAGATAAAATACCGGAAATTGCTAGCATAGAAGCTCCAACTTTTAGCTACATACACATACTATCACCTCATCCGCCATTTATATTTGAATCAAACGGGCAGGTTGCAGATATTGCCACAACATGCTTGGACGGTACAGATGGTAGCTACTATTTTGATGTTTGTCCCGGCGGGGTAGAGAAGTATCAAAAACAATATGTGAGTCAATTATCCTATTTGAATAAACGTTTTGAAAATATTATAAATAAAATATTAACCACCTCTAAAACTCCGCCGATTATTATTTTACAAAGTGATCACGGCCCGGGATCAATGTTGGATTGGGATAGTCTGAAAAATAGTAATACAGTCGAAAGAATGAGCATATTGAATGCCTATTATGTGCCAGTAGAAACAAAAAAAATGCTTTATCCAAGCATTACTCCAGTTAATACTTTTAGGGTGCTATTCAATTCAGTGTTTGGTGCTAACTTCGAAATTCTAGAAGATAAAAATTATTTTGCTACTTGGGGTAGGCCTTATGACTTTGTCGATGTCACTAGTCAGGTAAAATAAAAAAGTCCCCTGGATTAAAAAAGAGCCTTGCGGCTCTTTATTTAGTAGTTACTATGGTGCATTTATTATTTTGGCAAGCTATTTTAGCACCTCCACAGTCCAAGGGTACCTGACAACTCATATCACAAGCTATGGCCGTGCAATCAGGAGCGTTATTTTTATTGACCACGCTAGTCGGATGACAGCAAGTAGCGGCTACGCAGTCAGCGTCAGTTTGGCAACTAGTTAGGTCAGCGGTGTTTTTGAGCAGATTAATTTTTAGCTTGGCATAGGTTTCGTGATCAGTATTAATGATGGTGGTCTGATAACCAAAGGCTTGAAGCAAATTTAAGCCCTCTCGCACCTCACTCTTAAAAGTATGTTTAAAAGTAATGCCGACCCCTGACCAGAGACACATTGCCCCGTCTGGACAAGGTGAATTAAAAAACTGGGTGATAGTGATTTTATAGTCGGTATTTTTGACAAGGGCTAATTGATTTTTGTGTAAAGTAAATTCTTCATCCAAACTAATGTATTGATCGGAATTATTATTTATTACCTCATTGGTGTTTTGATTAGTATTATCATTTACATTTACAACTTGGTTAGCGTTTTGCTGGTCATTAGTATTTGGCAAAGTTGTTTTTGGTTTTGATAATGTGCAGGCCGATAAAATAAAAATGGAGCCAAGTAATATTAATATTTTTAATTTTTTCATATTTTTTTGTAGCTTATGAATTAAATTCGCTTTACTCGGTACAGAAACATCTATTAACATACTATCTTAAATAATAAATTAAGTAAACAAAAAAAACAGGTATTTGACAATTTTTTACAATATGATATTATGCTGTTGAAGACTTTCGGCCGTGGTTTATAAACCACAAGCTGGCGGAGGGTCTTTTTAGTTATCTGCTGGGAATATTGATATTAACCATTTCTGCCCACTTTTTCTTTCTTCCTTTATTTGCACAAAAAAAAGATCTTTATCTTTAGTTATTCCAGCAAAGCGATGTAGTATTTCCGATTTTTTGTTAGGATTTTCCTTAGAAGCTGGTTCATATCTGGAATTACAAATTAGTTCAATAGCACACGGAAAGTATTTGAGTCGCCTAGTCTTATCTCGGAAGTTAAGTTTATTATATAGATGTTGCCAAAACAATTCTAAAAATATTTTATCTTTATTAAAATAAGCCGATCTCACATATGGTCGTCTTTTTGTTTTTACCTTAATTTGTTTGTAAATTTTTTGAGCTTTGGCGGAGATTTCTTTAAAATTAGTCCCGCCAAGTTTGTCAGACTTAGTCTTGTAAACTTTCATATAATCGCTTTTCTTAAACTATTATATTTTTAGGATGTTTTTATTCGAAATTTTTTCTAATTATTTTTTCCACATCTTTTTGTAATTGTGCCAGATCTTCGGCTGTACCATCAAATCCGGGTATTGGCTGATAGGGATGATATTTGAATTGAACTTTCTTAATTTTTCCAGCTTCGTCAAAAAAGATGTCGCCCTCTGTCAATGAATCATCTAGATTAACCCCGTAAGCTTTAGCTACATGTTCATGCGACTCTGGACTAATAAAAATTTTAAAAATGGAGGTAACAGAAAATTTAAGACGGGTCTGGCTGTGTTTATCACTGGCCGTCATGTCACAAAGGGTTATCTCTAAAAAATCTTCATAGTTTTTTCGTGGTGTTTCTGCACCAAATTTATTTTCCATGGTATTAATATAAAATCCTCGCCTAGTGGCGGGGAGGGTTATTTAAGCCATCAGAGCAGCAAACTCTTCTTTTTCAATAGTCTCTTTTTCGATCAGAGTAGCGACTATTTTTTCTATCTTAGCTTTATTATCATGAATAGTTTTTTCAGCCGTCTTGAGAGCAGTTTTTATGTAGTTAGAAATTTCTTCATCTATTACTTCAGCGGTTTTTTCGCTGTAGTCGCGACGCTCGTGAATTTCTTTGCCCAAGAAAATCATTTCTTCTTTTTCGCCAAAGGTGCGAGGTCCGAGTTTTTGGTCCATGCCATACTGAGTCACTATTTGTCTAGCCATTTGTGTGACCTTTTTCAGGTCATTGCTAGCACCAGTGGTCACTTCATCGAAGAATATTTTTTCAGCCGCAAAGCCACCCAGCAAGACAGCCATGTTGTCAATAAAATCCGAGTAGCTGTGCATCTTTTTTTCTTCGTCAGGCAAGTTGATAGTATAGCCCGCGGCTCGTCCGCGAGAAATGATAGATATTTTGTGTACGGGATCAGAGTGGGGCAAGACATGGGAGATCAAAGCATGACCAGCTTCATGGTAGGCCGTGATTTTCTTTTCTTTTTCTGACAAGATGTAGGATTTTCTCTGCCGACCCAAGAGCACGCGTTCAATAGATTCCAAAACATCTTGGCCTAAGATTTTTTTCTCGTTTCTTTTGGCTACCACAATGGCGGCTTCGTTTAACAAGTTGGCTAGATCAGCGCCAGAAAATCCCGGAGTTCTTTGGGCCACGGTTTTTAAGTTGACGTCTTCAGCTAGCGGTTTGTTCTTGGCGTGGATTTTTAATATTTCTTCGCGGTCTTTGATGTCTGGTAAGTCAATCACTACTTGGCGATCAAAACGGCCCGGTCTCAAAAGGGCTGGGTCCAAGACATCAGGTCGGTTGGTAGCGGCAATGACAATAATATTGGTTTGGTTATCAAAACCATCCATCTCTACCAATATCTGATTTAAAGTTTGTTCGCGTTCATCATGCGAGCCCCCGAGGCCGGCGCCTCTTTGGCGTCCGACAGCGTCAATTTCATCAATGAAAATCAGACAAGGAGCGGCTTTTTTGGCTTTTTTGAATAAATCGCGGACACGAGAAGCGCCCACACCCACAAACATTTCCACAAACTCCGATCCAGAGATATGAAAGAAGGGCACTTTGGCTTCACCAGCCACAGCGCGAGCGAGTAGGGTTTTGCCAGTACCGGGCGCGCCAAGCAACAAGACACCGCGCGGAATTTTGGCACCAACATCAATAAATTTTTGTGGATTTTTCAAAAAGTCGACAATTTCTTTGAGGTCTTCTTTGGCTTCTTGAGCGCCAGCTACATCACCAAAGTTTACTTTGTTGTTTTGGGAGGCCATCTTGGCGCCGGATTGTCCAAAAGACATAGCGCGATTGTTGACGCCCTGCACTTGGCGCATCATAAACCAAACTACAGCAATAATAATAATCAAGGGCAGGAGATAGGGCAGGATAGCCAGCCACCAGATATTGTCGCTGTTTTCATCTTTGACCGAAATATTAGCGGCCGCAATTTTGTCTGCAGAGACGCCATAATTTTTGAGCATGTCGCTGAGTGGTTCATTAGTTTCTTTGCGAGTAGTTTCAGTAGTATTATCTTGCAGAGTTACCTCCAGTTTACTGCCAGTGACCGTGATGTTTTTCACTTGGTCAGCATTGATTTGGCTGACCAATTTAGCCACACTTACTTCTGTTGGTTTTTTGCTAGAGCTGTCAAAAAAACTGAAAATGCCCAATAGCAAAACTAGCATTAGAAAAAATATGGCAATATTTTTTATATTTTTGTTCATCCGGTTAGAAATTTAGATAATTAAATCTTTACTTGCCAAAGTAAAATTTTGTTAAATATTTTTTACACATTTTACTAAACATTGTCCGGTGAATTTCTAACCGGATTCATAGCATTATTGATATATTTAATTTTAGCACCAAAAACGAATAATGTCCCGCTTTTATTCTTTAGTTACTTCAACAGGAGTTGTTTCAGTTGGAGCTGTTTCTGCAGGAGCGCTTTCCTCAGCCGGGACTGTTTTTTTGGCCTTGGTTTCTTTTTTCACAGCCGGCTTTTCTTCCTTCCCGCCCGAGGCGGGTCCGCCTTTGGCGGGTTCCTCATTTTCTTTTGATTCCTCTTTACTTTCGGCCTTGGTTTTTTTTGGTCCTTTGAGTGATAGACCCAAACGATGGTTTTCTGGCTCAATGGTCAAGATAGTGAAGTCATAATTTTCACCAACCTTGATAGCGGCATCAGGAGAATTGATTTTTTTGTCGCTCAATTCTGAAATGTGTACTAAGCCGTGGATATCATGATCCAGCTCCACAAAAGCGCCAAAAGGATTGACCTTCAAAACTTTGCCACGAACCTTATCGTTGACTTTGTAGCGCTCTTGAACTTTGATCCAAGGGTCTTTTTGTAATTTTTTTATAGATAAAGAAATTTTAGTTTCTTCAATTTCAATAATCTCGGCTTCTACTTGCTCGCCAACTTTGATAATATCGCGAGGGTCGTCAATGCGTTGCCAAGCCAATTCTGAAATATGGACCAAGCCCTCTAGGCCATCGCCAAATTCCACAAAAGCACCAAAGTTCACCACGCCAGTGACGCGGCCCTTGATTTTGTCGCCAACTTTGAATTGGGAGACTACTTTTTTTTGCTTGTCATCCCAAGCAGCCTTTTCTGAGACAATCAGTTTTTCATCTTTTTCATTAACATCAATAATTTTGGTTTTCAACATCTGATTGGCAAAGCTTTTCAAGTGAGTCAAGATTTTATTCTTGTCTCCGCCATCAATGCGAGGGTAGTGTTCAATAGTCAGCTGGGATACTGGCAAGAAGCCAATGACATTGCCTAATTTGATCATCAGACCGCCTTTGTTGGCATCAATGACTTTGCAGTCAACGATTTCGCCTGTCTTGTATAGTTTTTCCAAATTATCCCAAGCTTTTTTGTGACCAGCTTCGCGCAAGGATAATTCCATGTAGCCATTTTCATTGTCCAAGCCCACGACAGTAGCGTGAGCTTTGTCACCAACTTTCAAATTGGAAAATTCAGTGGATTCATCATAGATTTCACGACCACGAATAATACCGGTAGTAATACCGGCTAGGTCTAGATAAATCTCATTTTTAGAGATACTGATCACAGTACCTTCCACCAAATCGCCAACTCGCGGAACTTTTATAGCGTTATCTTGTTCCAGCAACACATCCATAGGATGGTCTGATTTAACAGTTTTAACGGTGGGTTTTTTGCTTATCATTTAATTATTAAGTGTTAACCTGTGACCGGAGTCACAAGTTCTTGGGGTGCGAGCAAAAATTCACAAGCCAAGATGTTTGATTAATAAAATTTAAGTTGCTTTATATTAACACAAAGTTTCAAATAAATCAAGGGGCTGGCCCCTTCCACTGTCATTCCCGCGAAAGCGGGAATCTACCATTGTTATACCAATGGCAAATCAATGGTAGATCCCGGATCAAGTCCGGGATGACAATGAGGGGCCAGCCGGCTATTAAAAGAGAGGATATTATTCCCTAAAAAGCCCTATTTTTAGGCATATTTTTGCCTATTTTTGTATTTACAACTATCATAAATTATGATAAAATAAAGGCGATTTAATAAGTTTAAATAGCTTAAAAATTATGTATATTTCGTGGCATGGCAACAACTATTTTAAGATACAAAATAGTCAGCATAGCATTGTTTTGGACCCCTATTCTTTAGACAAAAATTTTAAGTATGGCAAAGCCAAAGGCGACGTGGCTATTTTTACTGATCCCCAAGGCGTGGAGGGTTGTAAGCTAGACGAAGAGGCCATGGTCATTGCTAGCGCTGGCGAGTATGAAACCAAGGATATTTTTGTTTATGGACTACAAACCAACGGTCATTTGATTTACTTAATTATCTTTGAAGATGTGCGTATTGCTTTCTTGGGTGAGTATGGCCATCAGCCCTTGACTGACAAAGATTTGGAGCTGGTCTCTGGCGCGGATATTTTGCTACTACCAGTTGGTGGTGGTGCCATGGCCAATGCCAAAGAAGCCAACAACATCATCGGACAGATAGAGCCCAGATTGGTCATCCCTAGCGCCTATCAAGTCAAGGAGTTAAAAAATAAAGCAGATGGCTTGGAGCTGTTTATCAAAGAGTTTGGCATTAAGCCCGAAGAGCATGACAAGTTCAAAGTCAGCGCTAGAGATTTGCCTCAAGATGATTTGAAATTAATAGTTTTAAAAGCCCAGGTATGATAATTTTGCAAAATAACAAAAACAAAATTTATTTAACACTGGTTTTGTCGCTGGTAACTTTTATCGGACTGATCTTTGTCTGGCAGAAATTCAGTGTTTCCTCACAAGCGGCTCCAAAACCAGAAGTAAAAAATGATAATATCGAAGTCAGCTCTATTTCCCAAGATATTCAAAATAATCTGGAGCTAGCCAAGTTGCAATGGGAAAATATGCAGGATCAATTAGCAAAAAACCAAAAGCAACAAGAGCTATTTAATACCGCGCAAGAATATTTAAAAAATAAAGCATCTTCAACACCAACCAGTACAGCATCTAGTACTGCTAACTAATAGTAGATAATAGTTTTATGCCTAAAGTAAAATCAACAAAACCAAAAGATAAAAAACCAGAGTCAAAAGATTTGGCAGTCATCGGTGATTCCCAAAACGGCGGTCGCATTGAGTCACTATCTTTGGTAGAGGAAATGCAAAGCTCTTACCTTGACTATGCTATGAGTGTCATAGTCTCTCGTGCTTTACCCGATGTCAGAGATGGCTTGAAGCCAGTACATCGTCGGATTTTGTATGCCATGTGGAGTGTCGGCCTGAAGCACAATGTCAAGTTCAGAAAATCAGCTACAGTTGTCGGTGAAGTGATGGGCAAATACCATCCGCATGGCGACTCGGCTATTTATGACACTATGGCGCGCATGGCGCAAGATTTTGCTATGCGCTATACCCTAGTCAACGGCCAAGGAAACTTTGGCTCTATGGATGGTGATAGACCAGCGGCCATGCGCTACACGGAAGCCAAGCTGGAAGCTTTGGCTGAAGAATTATTGCTTGATATTGATAGAAATACAGTTGATTTTGTGTCCAACTATGATGGCAGTCACCAAGAGCCCAAAGTTTTGCCAGCCAAATTACCAAACTTATTGCTCAATGGCGCCACTGGTATTGCGGTTGGTATGTCAACGGCTATTCCACCGCACAATTTGGGAGAATTGATTGATGCTATAGTTACAGTCATAGAAAATCCGGAAGCCACGATTGATGATTTGCTGGAGTTTGTCAAAGGACCGGATTATCCGACTGGCGGAGTGATCTACAACGCTGATGATATAAAAACTGTTTATGCTACGGGCCGTGGCGGTATTGTCTGTCGCGGAGAAGCGGAAATTACCGAGACTAAGGCCGGTCAATATCAGATAGTGATCACTTCTATTCCTTTCCAAGTCAACAAAGCGACTTTACTGGAAAAAATTGCTCAGCTAGTCAAAGACAAAAAATTAGATGGCATCAAGGATTTGCGCGATGAGTCAGACCGAGAGGGTGTGCGAGTAGTGATTGAGCTCAAAAAAGAAGCTTACCCGAAAAAAGTTTTGAACAATTTGTATAAGCATACTCAGCTACAAGAAACTTTTCATGTTAATATGTTGGCCTTGGTAGATGGCTTGCAACCTCGGGTACTGACTTTGAAAAATATTTTGGAAGAATATATCAAACACCGCCAAGTAGTGGTAGTCAGACGCACGCAATTTGATCTGGACAAAGCCAAAGAGCGGGCGCATATTTTGGAGGGCTTGAATATTGCTCTGGATAAGATTGATATGGTGATCAAGACCATTCGCGCTTCCAAAGATAAAGAAGTGGCCAAAATCAACTTAATGACCAAGTTCAAACTTTCTGAAAGACAGGCCCTAGCTATTTTGGAAATGCGTTTGCAGAATTTAGCCAACTTAGAAAGACTGAAAATTGAGCAAGAGTTGAAAGACAAATTGAAATTGATCAAAGAATTGTCGGCCATCTTAAGCAGTAAAGCCAAAGTATTGGGTATCATCAAAGATGAACTAAAAGATTTGCGTGCTCGTTTTGCTGATGAGCGTCGTACTAGAATAGTGAAATCGGCGGTCAATAAAATGAGTACCGAAGATTTGATTCCCAATGAATCCACAGTCATTACCTTAACGCACGATGGCTACATCAAGCGGGTGTCGCCAGAAATTTTCAAGACCCAAGGCCGAGGTGGCAAGGGAGTGATCGGACTGACTACCAAAGAGCAAGATGAGGTGCAATTATTTTTGGCTACCAACACTCACGCTGATTTGATGTTTTTCACCAGCAAGGGCAGGGTGTTTCAGCTCAAGGCCTATGAAGTGCCGGCTATGTCGCGGACTTCCAAAGGTCAAAATATTGTGAACTTTTTGCAATTATCTCCAGAAGAAAAAATTTCTTCAATTTTGCAGAGTGAAGATTTTTCAGCTTTCAAATATTTTGTCATGGTGACTCGTTTGGGTATTATAAAAAAAGTGGCTTTAGACCAACTGAGCAATGTCCGTCGTTCAGGACTCATTGCCATCAAACTAAAAGGTGATGATTCATTGAATTGGGTCCAGCCATCCACTGGCAAAGACGAGATTATTTTGGTGACGGCCAATGGCCAGTCGATCAGATTCCGTGAAAAAGATGTGCGCGATATGGGACGCAATGCCGCTGGTGTTCGTTCAGTGCGTTTCAAGAAAAACGACGAAGTAGTGGGCTTTGATATCATTGCCGAAGGCAAAGCCGGCAAAGACGAGCAACTATTTGTCATTATGACTCATGGCTTTGGCAAGCGTACCTCACTGTCTGCCTACAAAGTGCAGGCCCGAGGCGGTTCGGGTATCAAGACCGCCCAAGTAAGCGCCAAGACTGGTACCATTGCTGGCGCGCGCATCATCAGTTCGCGAGTGGAGAGTGAAGATATTATCATCATCTCCAAAAAAGGCCAAGTCATTCGCTTGCCTATAAAAGCAGTCAGTATTTTGGGACGCGCCACCCAAGGTGTGCGTTTGATGCGTTTCAAAGATGCTGACGACAAAGTGTCGAATATTACATTTATATAATTTATGAATAAAAAGGGTCATAATTTTATATTTATTGATGAGTCTGGTGATCCTGGAAAACCATATAAGATTGATAATGCTGGTAATAAGGTACCAACAGGAGCTAGTTTATTTTATATACTTTCAGCTATATGTATTGATACTAGCCAGTTATTTTTGGCAGAGCATGAAATAATGAGAGTCAAAAATAAATATGGTTTTAGAAATGAAATTAAAAGCACGACCATACCACTAGTTCTATATAAAGACCTTTTGAAAATAATCAACAAACTAGATGTGCAGGTGTATTATCGCTTGGTGGACAAGAAAAAATACACGGGTCAATTTGCTGTCTCTGGTAAAAGAAATTTACACAACATGTTTGATGAATATAATTTGGCTAAATTAGTAAAATTTGCTATACAAAAATGTAATCTTGACAATACAGAGGTGGTTATCGATCGGGCTGATCGCAGATTGTTGGATGGGGAGTTCATCAATTTTAATAAATATTTGATGCACAAAGTGAACACTAAGACCATCAAAAGAATAAGCCATATTACGCATGTTGACTCAGAATATGTTAATGTTATGCAGATGTCGGATCTGATTAGTGGGGCCATAAAAGATAGTTTTACTGGGAAGAATAAAGATCTTAAGAAGATTATTAATAAAAATTTACTGCATAAAATTTGGTAAAATAAAAAAGCGGGCACCCAGACCTGGGACACGCTTCAATTGAATATTATCACAATGATTATATTTGTCAAGTCATTGATGTCAATTATCTAATTTATTATATATTTTAGTTCACGATATTAATAAAATGAGCGAAAGAGTCATTTCAGCCGTAGAACAAAGCTCTGACAAAGTGCTAGACCTGACTTTGCGGCCACAAAATTTGCAAGACTATATTGGTCAGACTCAGGTCAAGGCCAATCTTGATATTGTTTTGCAGGCGGCCAAGGGAAGGCAGGAACCACTGGATCATGTCTTGCTCTATGGACCGCCGGGCTTGGGCAAAACTACTCTAGCGCACATCATAGCCCGCGAAATGGGCGCTGGTATCAAGGTGACTTCTGGCCCAGCTATTACCAAGGCCGGGGATTTGGCGGCCGTGATTACCAATTTACAGCCCGGTGATGTTTTGTTTATTGATGAAATACATCGTCTCAACAAAACCATTGAAGAGATACTTTATCCAGCCATGGAGGATTTTGCTTTGGATATTATTTTGGGCAAAGGTCCGTCAGCCCAGATATTGCGTTTGGATTTACCTAAGTTTACTTTGATTGGTGCTACTACCAGATACAACCTGCTGTCTTCGCCCCTGAGGGACAGGTTTGGCATGACTTTTCGTTTGGATTTTTATAGCCCTGAAGAGCTGGCTGATATTTTGAAGCGCTCCAGCCATATCCTGGGAGTGCAGATTGTACCCGAAGCTCGTAAAGAAATAGCTGATCGCAGTCGGGCTACGCCACGTATTGCCAATCGCATTTTGAAACGCGTGCGTGACTATGCTCAGGTCAAGTCAGACGGCAATGTGTCAATTGATCTGACCAAAAAATCTTTAGACTTAATGGCGATTGATAAATACGGCTTAGATGATCTAGATCGTCGTTTGCTCAAAACCTTGATTGATAATTTTAAAGGCGGGCCAGTGGGCCTCAATACTCTAGCAGCCGCTATCCAAGAAGAAGCCGGCACTATTGAAGAGATATTTGAACCCTATTTGATGCAACTGGGGTTTTTGGCGCGTACCGCCAAAGGTCGGGTGGCAACAGTGAGAGCTTATGAATATTTTGGATTGAAGGCGCCGGAGGATGGGAAGTTGTTTTAAGGAATTTTACAAAATATTTTTAGTGGGCCTTGTTTCAGGAAGGGAGGTGTGTCATGAAGAAGACATTTAGTTTGATTTGGGATCAGGTCAAGCAGTATCGTCGGGAAAGGCGGTATTTTGAGCACTATCTTGACAACATCATCAGAATCATGATGGGCATTAAACCCATCGACTATCGAGTCATCTCTCACCAGAACAGGCTTGTTCATTCCTCTTGGAGCAGTGATCGGCTGTTCTAGAAAGGAGGCCTCCACGGGGATTCCATAGAATCCCCTACGCTAAAAGTATTTTGTCATATTAATAATAAATGGATAAAATTATTTTAAAAGTATGAATGAAGGCAGATTTATAAAAAATGAAAATCAGGAGCCAATCCTGACATTCGAAGAATTCAGTAGGCCATGGCGATATGGCATACCCACACATAACAATTTCTTTAGGATATTTTCCGGACAGTGGGACACTCCCGCCGGGAGCGAGGACGTCAGTCAGGAGTTATTGGAAATGAAATTAAGAGATCCTAGATATATAAGCTACCAGAGATTTAGAGCAGAAAACTCACAACTAGATGCTGAATTGAGGCAGTTGGTGTCAGACTTGGATCCGGCTGGTAATATCAAGGTTTTTGAACAATCACTTCTGTCCGAAAAATTATATGAGGCATATAAAATAATGAGGGGATATGGAGTCTCAGGCCGCGATCTATTCATGTAATAAAATTATTTAAAAATATGGAGGATAAATTAATAGACGTTGGATTTTTGTACCCAGTTATTGATGGTCAGATTTATGTAGGGCAAAGAGGCACAGAACCGCATCAAGGTTTTTATGGACCCATCGGCGGTAAATCGGAAAGTTACAATCCAAATGATCGGCCTTATATCAAGGAATATCCTGCCAAACCTCATATACCATATTCTGACATAATGGCTAAAGCCAGAGATAAAGAGTTTGGTCACTCTAGTGCTATCAGGGAATTTTATGAAGAGGTTTTTCAAATTAAAACAGTACCATGGGATGAGGTGTCTAATATTTTTAAAATTGGAGCAATTACCGACACTTTTAATGATAAGATAACTAATTGCCAATTTTATTTAGCTATGATTGATAGGAATAGTTTTGATTTGTCGCCTCGTGAATTAACAAATATTAGACCATTAGAAGAAATAAAAGTGGAAGAGTTGTATCCTTTGGCCATGGCCTCGTTGTTTGGATTAAAAAAAGTTTTTGCTAAAGGTGTAGTTAAAAAATTAGAGCCATACGCCTCATTAAATATTATTAGCCAAATTCCAGACTTTGATAATAAGGGGATCAAACAGATTATGAAAAATAAAAACACATCAATTGAGGATTTAATGGTTTTGTAAAATTATTTTAAAAATATATTAAACACAGAATTAGTAATCGGCGGCAAGGACAGGTCATTACTAATTGATGCTTTATTTGAATTTGAAAATTAAATAAAAGAAATCAGGCCCCTCCCGAAGGAAAAGCCTGAAGCCGACGTGAGCCTAGACGGCCCACGGAGACGCTGGTAAGAGTGAAGTCGGGAGGCCGTGGCTGACTACGGCTGGCTGATCTGCACCGTGATGATGCCTTCCGAGTCAACATTTTGGATGTAGTCAATGTCGACCAAGAACTTGGCTACCAGAGGTTTCTTGCCCCACACCCCTGGTATCTCGACCCCCGGCACTTCATCGGCCTGTAACCAGGCCTTGACCAGCTGGCCAGTCTTGAGCTTCAGAGTGTCACACCGATCGATGTAAATGGTCATGTACGCTTGGGACATGGAAAGCCTCCTCGGGAAACAACCCCTTTGGACGATTACCGGTCTTCTTACCAGAGGTGCTCGAAGAACTTTACGACATTTTATCATAGCATATAAATAGAATATTGTCAATAGTGGGGGCAAGGGCAATCCTAACAAGTTGGAATAGACCCCAGGGCTTTCCCTATATAATCAAATTTATAATGTTTAAAAATTATTTAAGAAAATGAAACCCAAACTACTCTTGCACGCTTGTTGTGCGCCATGCTCTATATATGTTTTGCAAAAATTGTCAGCTGACCACGAGGTGACAATTTATTTTTATGATCCTAATATTCATCCGCGCCAAGAGTACAATCTGCGCCGTGATGAGTTGAAGAAATATGCTGAAAAATTCAAGATTGATTTTGTAGAAGGACCGTATGATAGCGCTAATTGGTTGGCGAGGACTAAGGGTTTGGAAAACGAGCCAGAAAGAGGTCAGCGCTGTGAAGTGTGTTTTGATATTCGTCTGGCCGAATCAGCCCGCTATGCTAAAAATAATAATTTTGATATCTGGACTACTGTCTTGTCGATAAGCCCGCACAAAGATGCTAAGCAGATCAATATGGTGGGTGAAAAAATTGCCGTCACAGTCGGCCTGCTATATATATCAGCCGATTGGAAGAAAAATGATGGCTTTAAAATAGCTGGCCAGTTATCTAAACAGGAAAATTTTTATCGGCAGGATTATTGCGGATGTATTTATTCGAAGAGGATTAATGAAAATAAGTAAGCCGTCATCCCGCACTTGTTGCGGGATCTAGCAAGATTCCTGCCTACGCAGGAATGACAAGCATATGAACATAAAATTATTTGATTACAATTTACCAGCTAAGCTCATTGCGCAAAAGCCGACTAGTCCTAGGGATCATTCCCGCTTGTTTGTGTTTGATCGAATTAGCAAAAAAATACAGCATAAGCATTTTTATGATTTAGTAGACATATTAGGATCTAGTGATGTCTTGGTGCTCAATGAAACCAAAGTTTTTCCAGCCCGCCTCAAGGCCAAGAAAAAGACCGGCGGAATATTAGAAATATTTTTGTTGCAAGAACTGACGGCCGATAGTTATCAAGTAATGGTCGGCGGTCGGCGCTTCGGTGTTGGTGATAAAATTGACTTTGCTCGCAATTTTTCAGGCTACTTCACAAAACAAGAAAAAGATAATATTTGGCAGATTAAGTTCAATGTCTCAGGGCGGACTTTGGACAAAAAAATAGAGCAGTATGGACAGACGCCTTTGCCACCATATATCAAAGCGCATGATAACAGCTTTGTCCGCCAGCGTTATCAGACTACTTATGCCAAAAACAGGGGATCAGTGGCTGCGCCGACCGCCGGACTGCATTTCACTCCTCAGCTATTGAAAAAATTACAGAAAAAAGGCGTCCAGATTTTCAAAGTCACTCTTCATGTGGGCTTAGGTACCTTTGCACCAGTGACCGCCACTGACATTACACAACATCATATTCATAAAGAGTGGGCGGAGATAGATTTGCAGATCGCCAAACAACTAAATCAATTAAAAAAGCAGGGTAAAAATATCCTTGCTGTGGGCACAACCACGGCGCGAACTCTGGAAGCCATGACCAATAGCCGTGGCCAGCTTCAGAGCGGCAAAAGTTGGGTGGATATTTATATTTATCCGGGTTACAAATATCGTTTTGTTGATGAATTGATTACTAACTTTCATTTGCCTAAGAGCTCGTTGCTGTTTATGGTCTCGGCTTTAGCTGGTAGGCAGAATATTATGAATTGCTATAATCTGGCTATCAAAAAAAAGTATCATTTCTTTTCTTTTGGCGATGCTATGTTTGTGACCAAAAATCGTTTCTAAAAACAACACTACCGCCTGGTTGGCGGTAGTGCTTAGAAATCTTCCATGCTATGATATTCAATTGTCAGCAATATTTCAAGCTTTTCCATCAAGGACAACTATTATTTTTTTATTTAATCCCGGGCTGTGTGGCCTTTGGGATGTTTTAGTTATGCCTCATGGTCGCTCAAAATTGAGAATGAACTATAAACAGGGTTATTATAGCACATTTGGGCTTATTCAAAAAATTCAACAGAAATTATTTATAAAAATAAAATTATTAATAAATTAGTGATTACAAAAAATAAATGGGATTCAGTAAAATATCTAGATAAAAACCAGACCCCACCCATTAATAGTGTACCGTGTAAATAGACATTTTTTTGGGTATTGTTTTTATATTGTCTATATAAAAACAGCGGTAAAAAGGTAATAATAAATATTGTTTGCCAGATAGCAAAATTATAAAATTGAGTTGGTTCAGAAATAATTTTCAGCTGTAGCAGTAAGCCAGCTAGTCCAAGCCCACGTGCTGGATAAAGATGGCCTAAGTAGTAAACTGTGTCGTGGTAGAAGGCCTTGGGATCCCATAAAATAAAAGGTAATAGTATAAGACAGACAAGAAACAGCATTACGAGTGGGTATTTAATAAATTTTAATAAGGATTGTTTATTAATTGGTAAATACTTTTTAAATAAAATAAATGTTAAAAAGAAAGGCCAGAAAAAGATCATGTTTTGCTTAGTTAGGCCGGCTAAGCTGATCATAATGATTGAAAAAGTATAACGCTCTTTTTTTAAGAAAAAATACGCCCATAATAAAAAATACAGCGGGACTATATCACCAAAACCAAAAATTATGTCCGTGTATAAGAAAGTATTTAATGTAAAAAACAATAGTAATCCATTTTTCTTTTTTAAACTGGAGGGCAGTTTATATATTAGTAGACAAGCTAATAGGTATATTAGAAAATTGAGTATTCTATTATCATAAAAGTGAAAAATATTTATAAACACATATTTAAATGGTAGCGGTAAAATAAAGAAAAGCGGCATATAAACATAGTTTTCCAAAGCCGGATTAAGCATTGTCCATTGTTTATGAACGCTGTCAAATTTTATCCAGTGATAGGTTTCATTATCCATAGCAGTACCATAGTAATCTTCTTGGTATGGATTTTTTCCTTTTAGGATATAGTCAACCGCCGTTTCAGTCTGTAGAATACCATCCTGAGGGCTCCAAGCCGGGTTAGTATTGTTGTATCGCCTATAGATATTTATTGATAAAATTAAAGCTTGGATTATTAAGAAACAAATTATTATCAATATTTTATTTTTATTATTATTTTTTTTAATTGCCCAGTAATAAAAAATAGCTAATAAAGAAAAAATAAGTAATAAAACAAGTGATATTAACGTGAAACTACTGTTGTTAATTATATTTTCGGGGTTGAAGTCTAGGTTTGTAAAGAAAAGTTTTAAATAATCTAAGACACTTGAGAAAAACATAATCGATAAGATAAAAAAAAGAGTAAATTCCCAAGAACTATACTTGATTAACATTAAGTAGGGTGAAAGGAGATCGTCAAAAGTTTTTTTAATTTTTTCCATAGTTGACTTTATAAAAACATAGCTATTATCAAATTAGTAATAACAACGCCAAGATGAGCCTCAGTAAAATTTCTAGAGAAAAACCACATCCCAGTCATTAATATGGTGCCATATAGATAGACGTGTTGAGGATTATTTTTTTTGAATTGTTTATATAATAGTAATGGTAAAAAAATTATAATAAATGTGACTTGCCATAAAACAAAACCATAATATTTTAGTGGGTCGCTAATAATATGTAAATTCAATAATAATCCAGCTAACCCAACCCCACGAGCGGGGTATATATATTTAAGGTAGGTAACAGTGTCATAATAAAAAGCTCCCGGGTTCCATAAAATAAAAGGTAATAATATGACGCAACATAGAAGTAACATTATGAGTGGGTATTTAAGGTATTGTAGAAATGATCGCTGGTTAAGAGGCCAGAATTTTTTAAATAAAATGTATGCTAAAAAGAAAGGCCAAAAAAATATTATATTTTGTTTACTTAAACCGGCAATGCTGATCATAATTATTGACTTGGAGTATTGCTCTTTTTTCAAATAATAGTAACTAGACAGTAAGAAGAGAAGGGGCAATATATCATTGAACCCGAAAACCATATGTAGATAAAAAAAATTATTCAAAGTGAAAAATATAAGGGCGCAATTTTTTTTCTTTTGGGTTTTTGGTATTTTGTAGATAAAAAAACAAGCCAGCAAGTAAATTATGAAATTGAAAATACGATTATCATAAAAACCAAAAATATTCGTGAACATTATTTTTAAAGGCAAGGGTAGAATAAAGCTAAGGGGCATATATACATAGCTTTCCAAGGCCGGGTTAATAAACCTCCATACTTTGCCGGCTCCACCCATTGTAATATAGTGGTCTCTAAAATTATCCATAGCAGTCTCGTGGTAGTTTTCTTCGTATGGATTTTTACCTTGCATTAACAAATTCATAGCTACTTCAGTTTGAGCAATGCCATCATGAGGGAGTGTATCTATGCGAGGATTGTTAAATCTTACATTAATTCTTGCAGCCACAGTCAAACCCTGTATTAATAAAATGAAGATTATAACGACTATTTTAATTCTGTTCAGGTTTTTTTTAATTGCCCAAAAGTATATATATGACAAAGAATAAAAAATTACTATGCTTAAAAAAGTAAAAAAGAGCACCTGTGTGCTTAATTTGTCGGGATTCAAATAAATATTTTTTAATGTTATAAATTGGCAAGTCATATTGATTGTAACATCAAAAAAGATTGCCAGTAAAATGAAGAAAAAAACAAACTCCCAGGAGAGATATTTTATAATTATTAGGTATGGCGAAGCTAGTCCCCTAAGCGTTCTTTTTATTTTTTCCATATTGTATTTTTAACAACCAAGGCATTATCAGTCCTTCTTTTATAATATTAGAAGAAATTTTAGATTTGCCCAAAATCCTTTCGACAAAAATAATTGGCAGTTCTTTTATTTTGGCCTTATTTTTAAATAACGTATATTTTAGTTCCATTAAAAAAGCATAACCCTTACCATTGATTCTATTCAAGTCTATCTTTTGTAAAGCATTGGTTTTTATGGCCATAAAACCAGCGGTATTGTCATTAATTGTGGTGTTTAAAATAGTTTTGGCATAAAAATTACCCATCCGGCTTAAAAAACGTCTTTTAAGGGGCCAGTTTTTGACACCGCCATTTTTTATATATCGCGAGCCAATGATTAAATCATGATCAGCAAGGTCGGCTATAAACTCCGGCAAGTATTTGGGGTCATGAGAAAAATCAGCATCCATGGTAACAACAAATTGATAGTTTTGTTGGAGGGTAATTTTGAAACCCTCAATATAGGCAGTACCCAGGCCAAGCTTACCAGACCTTTTCAGTAAGCGGAGGCGAGGATTTTGTTTTTGCAATTCTTCGACAATACCACTAGTACCATCAGGTGAGTTATCATCAACAATCAAAATATCTACCAAAATTGGTAGACATAAAATTTGCTCAATTAATTTGGCTATATTGTCACGCTCGTTGTAGGTGGGGATTATTATTAGTCCCTCTTGATTTGGCATGGTTATATTTTACCACACCTAGTTAAAATGAAAATGCACGGTATCTCCATCTTTGATCTCATACTCCTTGCCTTCCATGCGGATCAAGCCCTTTTCTTTGGCCTGATTCCAGCCACCACATTTGATGATGTCTTGCCAGTTGACTACTTCAGCGCGGATAAAGCCCTTTTCAAAATCAGTGTGGATGACACCGGCGGCCTGCGGTGCTTTGGCACCCCTAGTCACGGTCCAAGCTTTGCTTTCCATGGGGCCAGTAGTGATGAAGGTAATTAAACCCAGTAGTTCGTAGCTGGCTTGGATCAAGGCATCTAAGCCGCTGGTTTTGATACCCAATTCTTTTATATATTCACTGGCTTCTTCGGGTTTTAAGTCAGCCAATTCGGCTTCGATTTTGGCACAGACAGCAATAGCATTGTTGGGTAAGTTCAAATCTTTACCCAAATCATTTTCGTCAATATTGTATAAATAAATAATTGGCTTGGAAGTTAGCAAGTTTAAGGTTTTTAAAATCTTTTTTTCTTCATCAGTCCATTCATTTTTATTTAGCAACTCATTTGCTTCCAGCATGGTGCGGGCTTTTTCCAAAACCACTTTTTCTTTATCAAGGGATTTTTCGTAAACACCCTTCATTTTGCTAATCACTTTATCCAAATATTTAGTCAAAGTGTCTAAGTCAGCCAAGATCAATTCCAAATTAATTATTTGTTTGTCATATTCAGGATCTATCTGGCCATGCACATGGATGACGTTATTATCATTAAAATTTCTAATGACTTGAACAATGGCGTCTACCTCACGGATATTGGCTAAAAATTTATTACCCAAACCCTGCCCCTCGCTAGCACCCTTGACTAGGCCAGCAATATCCACAAACTCAATAGTTGTTGGGACAATTTTTTCAGAATTAGAAATTTTGGCTAGTTGGTCTAGACGATTATCAGGTACAGCTACTACTCCGACATTGGGGTCAATGGTGCAGAAAGGGTAGTTGGCAATATCTACTTTGTTTTTGGTCAAGGCCTTGAAAATGGTTGATTTACCGACATTTGGCAGGCCGACAATTCCTAAAGAAAATGACATAAAGTTTATTTATATGGGGCATTAAACCATAAATTTGTATAAAAATCAACGATTGGTTATAATACGTCTACTTTATGGTAAATATTGATTTCAAAAAAGAGCTCAATGAGGGACAATATGCCGTGGTTAGCGCTTCGGCTGGGCCTCATTTAGTATTGGCTGGAGCAGGATCTGGCAAGACCAGAACTCTGGTTTATCGCGTGGCTTGGCTTTTATCAAAGCAAGTGGCTCCAGAAAAGATTTTGCTTTTGACTTTTACCAACAAAGCCGCCAACGAGATGATTGCGCGGGTAAAATCTCTTTTACACTGGCCACCTGACAAAAAATTGACTCTGTGGGCTGGTACTTTTCATTCTGTGGCCAACCGCTTACTTAGAATGTATGGTGAAGCAGTTGGCGTGCCCAAAGATTTTGCCATTATTGATGAAGATGATAAAAAGGCCCTACTCAAAGGTATTATAAAAGATTTTTTCAGTCAGCTGGACTTGAAGCGCTTGCCTTCGCCCAGTGTAGTTAATGAGATTTTTAGCTTTGCCACTAATTCGCAGATTAGTATTGAGGAAAGTTTGACTAGAAAATATTCTGACTGGCAACCGCTATTGGAATATTTTGAAAAAATAAAAGTAGAATTTGATAAACGTAAACAGTCAGCTAAGTTATTGGATTTTGATGATTTATTATTGTACTGGTATCGTCTGACCGAGGAGCCAAGCATTGGCGAGTTGCTAGCCAAAAAATGGGAGCATATTTTGGTAGACGAATATCAGGACACCAACACCCTGCAAGCCAAAATTATTTTTAATTTAGCCAAAAAGCATAAAAATATTTTGGTAGTCGGCGATGACGCCCAAAGTATTTATTCTTTTCGAGCGGCCAACATTCAAAATATTCTTGACTTCCCTCAAGTGTTTTCCAATTGTCAGGTGCACAAATTAGAAATAAATTATCGCTCTACGCCGGAGATTGTGGAGCTAGCCAATGCCGTGATTGCTAGCAACACCAAGCAGTTTGCCAAGAATTTGCAGTCCGTGATTCCTAAATACATCAAACCAGAATTGATCGCTCTCAAAACAAATCGCGAAGAAGCGGGTTTTATAGCTGACCGCATTCAAGGTTTGTTGGCTGATGGCTTGGAGCCCAATGAAATTGTAGTTTTGTTTCGCGCCACGCACCATTCCCAATATTTGGAAATGGAGCTCAATCGCCGCCAGATTGTTTACGAACTAAGAGGTGGTTTGAAGTTTTTTGAACGCGCTCATATCAAAGACGTCTTGGCTTGGCTGAGGGTATTTTACAATTTACAGGATGAGATATCTTGGGTCAGGATATTACAGCTTTATGAAGGCATTGGTCCAGCTTCAGCCCAAAAGATTTTTCAAACTATTATAAAGCACGGCAGTTTGGAGCTGAAAGGCATGAACATTCAGCTTGGCCAAACCGGACAAAAGAGTTGGTCGTTTATTAGCGTGGTGTTTGAAAAAATGTTACTCAAAAAAGACAGCACTTTGACCGAGTTATTGGAGATAGTAATTGATGAGTATAGTGGTTATTTGAAAAATACTTATACTGATTTTTATGAGCGGCTAGAGGATTTGGAGCAACTTAAAGTATTTGCCAGCAACTATCAAGATCTGAGCACTTTTTTGACCGAAATTACTTTGCAGGAACAGTTTGCCGAAGTTAATGCTAATAATAAAAAGAACAATGTTATATTGAGCACTGTCCATCAGGCCAAGGGCTTAGAGTGGCAGGCAGTTTTTATCATGAATTTAACTGATCAAAGTTTTCCACATCCGCTAGCCGTCAGCGAGGAAGAGCAGGAAGAAGAACGTCGCTTGTTTTATGTAGCCGTCACTCGAGCCAAGCAACAGCTGTATTTAGTTTATCCTTTGGCTAACTTAAGTTTCGGCGGTTTCAAGATGCTCCAGCCCTCAGAGTTTATTGCTGACCTGGATGGCCGTTTGTTAAATTATAATCAACTAGCCAAATCAACTGCTTGGAAGTCCGATGGTGATGTGCAATATGTCAGCGAGCTAGATGATAGTAGTGATGGTTTTTTACCCGATGTCAGCGAGTGGTAAAATAAGAAAAATTTGCTATAATATCGATGCGTCATCCCGCACTTGTTGCGGGATCTAGCTAGATTCCTGCCTGCGCAGGAATGACAGTTCAAATAACACAATAATGACTGAAAAAAAAGATACAATAATTTTAGATTTAGAGACCAAAAAGTCTTTTGATGAAGTGGGTGGCCAGCACAATCGTCATCTTTTGGGTGTCTCGGTAGTTGGCGTTTATTCCTATAATCGTAATTCTTATAAAGGTTTTAGAGAGGGGGAGTTTGATCAGCTTTTAGAATTATTAAAAAATACTGAGTTGATAGTGGGTTTTAATAGCAAGAGTTTTGATTTTACTGTTTTGCAACCCTACTACAAAAATTTTGATTTGAGCACCATAAATCATTTGGATATTTTGGAAGAGATTGTCTATGCCTTGGGTCATAGGTTGAAATTGGAAAGCGTGGCCATGAGCACCTTGGGCTACGGCAAGTCTGGTTCGGGCCTCGATGCCATCCGTTACTTCAAAAGCAATGATTGGGAGAATCTGACTAAATATTGTCTAGAAGATGTCAAAGTAACGCGAGAGGTTTATGAATATGGCTTGGATCATGGCTATATTTGGTACAGCAACTCCGGGCAAAAAGAAAAAATAGTGGCTCGCTGGAAAAAAAGTGGAGCTAGCACAGTGGAAGAGACTGTCAAAAATGCCCTAAGAAATGGCGAACAGTTGGAAATTGATTATATAGACGAGCAGGGTAAGACCAGTAAGCGTAAAATTGATATTCAAAGCATCAATGGTAATAAAATTCGCGCTTTTTGTTATTTACGAGACGCCATTAGGATTTTTGATCTAGATAAAATAAAAAAAGCCCAAGTAGTTGGGAAAATGAAAAGCTGGCAGAATAGTTTGTTGTAGTGTTTATAAATTTTTAGGCTCGCTGACCCCTTAGGATGTCATGCCGAACTTGTTTCGGCATCTCCATTAGCCACTTAGCAATTTGAGATCCTGAAATAAATTCAGGATGACAATATGAGGTCAGCGAGCCCTTAAGTAGTCTAAAAACGGCTATTTTTTGTTTTTTCTAGCTTTATGTAATTGTAGAGTATTATAAAGCAGCATAGCCACAGTCATGGGCCCTACCCCGCCTGGTACTGGTGTGATGTGGCTGACTTTATCAAAGACCGCGCTATAATCAACATCGCCGACAACTTGGTGATCGTCAATTTTATTGGTACCAACATCAATGACAATAGCTCCATTTTTAACCATGTCTTCCTTGATGAAGAATGGCTGGCCAATAGCCACTATCAAAATATCAGCTGTACTGGTATATTTTTTTAATTCAGGATTTTTGGGGTCTAGCAACTGGGCGTGAATATTTTTGTCAGCCAATACTTTAGTCAGTGGTTGAAAGAAAACATCGCCCTTAGCCACGATAACGGCTGATTTATTATTTAAATCTTCTTCAGTAGATTCAATTAGTTTCAAAATTCCCAAAGCCAAACCAGGGATAAAATCACTTGTCCCCGCCAACAATTTTTTTATATTATTGGGGTGAAAACCATCGACATCTTTTTTGGGGTCGATAGCTTTTATTATTTGGTCAACAGCAAGGTGTTGGGGTAGTGGTAGCTGGACCAAAATAGCGTCAGTGAGCTCATCTTTGTTTAAAAAATCAATAGTTTCTAAGACTTGTTCTAAGGTGATATTGTCAGGCATTAGGTATTCATGAAATTCTATACCGATTTGCTCACAGGCCTTTTTTTTGAGACGTACGTAGAGTTTTGAGGCCGGGTCATCGCCAACCAAAATAACAGCCAATTCAGGTTTTAAGTCGTTGGTTTTTATTTCCACTGTTAAATTTTGTTGGATTTCGGCGGCTAGTGCTTTACCGTCAATTATTTTGGACATAAGTTTGTTTATTCGTCATCCCGCACTTCCGCCAAAGGCGGACAGGTGTTGCGGGATCTAGTTTTAGATTATTACAAACTAGATTCCTGCCTACGCAGGAATGACAGCAAGTTTATAGTTCCGGATACAGCGGAAACTTTGCCATCAAATTTAATATTTTATTTTGATTATTTTCTGAAACTGATTTTGATTTCAAAGTCGTGATAATGACATCGGCAATTATTTCCATATCTTTTTCTTTTAAGCCCCGAGTAGTCAGAGCGGCCGTGCCCAATCTAATACCAGATGGATCCATTGGTTTTCTAGTGTCAAAAGGAACCATGTTTTTGTTGGTATAGATATAGGTCTGGTCTAGCAGAGTTTCAGCTTCTTTGCCGGACAAGCCCAAAGGTGTCACATCGATCAGTAGGAGATGATTGTCAGTGCCGCCGGAAACCATTTTTATTTCAGCTTCATGAAATTTGTTTTCCAAAGTTTTGCAATTTTTTAAAATCTGTTCTTGGTAGGATTTGAATTCTGGTTGCAAGGCCTCACCAAAAGCCACAGCTTTGGCGGCAATGATGTGTTCCAGCGGTCCACCTTGAGTTCCAGGAAAAACAGCGCTGTCTATTTTTTGTGCTAAGTTTTTCTTTCCACTAGGATCTAGGTGATCATTTATTTTTGATAAAATCATAGCACCTCGTGGACCACGTAAGGTCTTGTGGGTGGTAGTAGTCACTACATCGGCTACTGGCACAGGATCAGGGTGTAGGCCAGCGGCTACTAGGCCAGCAATATGGGCCATGTCAACCATCAAATAAGCGCCAACTTCATCGGCAATATTTTTGAATTTAGCAAAATCAATTTGGCGTGAATAAGCTGAAGCGCCAGCTAAGATAATTTTTGGTTTGTGGGCGATAGCTTGGCTACGGACTTCATCAAAATCAATTAACTCGGTTTCTTTGCTGACGCCATAGCTGACAAAATTGTAGGATTTACCAGAAAAATTGACTGGATGTCCATGAGTCAAATGTCCACCATGCGCCAGTGAAAATCCCAAAATAGTATCATGCAAATTGGCTAGCGCCATGTAGGCAGCGGCATTGGCTTGGGAGCCAGAGTGGGGTTGGACATTGGCGTGCTCGGCTTGGAATAATTTTTTGGCGCGTTCAATAGCTAAAGTTTCAGCTTGGTCAATGAACTCATTGCCACCATAGTATCTTTTGTTGGGGTAGCCCTCGGCATATTTATTGGTCAACACCGAAGCAGTGGCCTCTAGGACAGCCAGAGAAACAAAATTCTCCGAGGCAATCATTTCCGCGCCTTGGCGTTGGCGATTGAGCTCGGCCTCCAAAATATGGGCAATAGTTGGGTCTTGTTGGTTTAGGTGTTTCATATGTTTGTTTTTGGTTATAATAAAAATCTATTGTTTAGTGTAGCATATTAGCTATTTCCTGCAATATTTAAATAATGAGCCCCCGGCCGCGTGTGGCGACAGGGGGCCCGATGGTCTGGTTCAGGCGGCCGGTTGTCTATGCTGGTGTCGCTTGGCTAGCTCATAGACGGCCGTCAGACGTCGATCAATCTCCCGTGGCGACATGCGGAAGACAGTCATCAGTTTCTGGAACTTGGGTTCCTGACTGATGGTGCCTCGGTTGATGACAACCTCGCGCAGGATCAATTGATTGATGACCCAGCAACGTTGCAGCTTGACCGAGAGTTTCGGACACTTGGGCGTGGCCTCATCAATGATGTCGACCATGCCGTCGATCTCTTCGTCACTGCAGTTACCTACCCAGTGGAGCGCATGTCGCTCCACGTCTGCCTTGTGAAGCGAACGTCGCTTTGCCATGGTTCCTCCTTGATCAGACTTTGCCTATCCCGGTATTAGTCGGGTGGTCAGTGGTTAGCGAAGGGTACGAAAGTCAATTGAATATTATATAGTTTATTAGGGATTTGTCAACCCCTGCCTCATTTGCTGATATTAAGTTTTTAGATTAATATTAAATTATGTTAAAAATAACCATAATTGCGGTTGGCAAAATAAAAGAAAAATTTTGGCAAGAGTCAATACAAGAATATAGCAAAAGATTAAAACCTTATGTGGTTCTTGATTTTGTAGAAATAAAAGCCGAGGCCTTTTCTGTCAAAAATAAAAAACAATCCCAAATCAAAGAAAATAAACACCTGATAAATATTTTAGAAAAATATGAAAGCAAAAATATTTATTTGTTAGCAGAAGATGGTAAGGAATTAAATTCTTTGGGTTTTTCTAAATTTATTGAAAGTAAATTGGACCTAGTTTTTGTAATTGGTGGGGCTTTGGGTTGGGCAGAGGAGATAAGAAAAAAATACCCACAAGCTATTTCTCTATCTCAACTGACCATGCCGCATGAAATGGCGAGGGTGGTATTATTGGAGCAAATATATAGAGCCACCACGATTATTAATGACAAAGATTATCATTATTGACAATAGTATTTATGTGTATTAATATTGTTTTTAGAAATTTTTAAATAAAATACTTTTAGGGGGTGTACGATCTTTAAAGGAGGTGCGTCATGAGTGACCAAAGAGCTTCAGCGAGAGTAGTGAAGCGATGGCGAAGGAATGCTCGTCGAGTTGATCATCGGCTCAAAACCGGTTATCCGGTTTGTTCTGTCCCGCGCCATTTCAAGGGCAATTGCTTGCAAAGGTTTTTTGCCCGGCTGAGGAAGTAGGCCGACTCATGGCCCTCGAATCGAGGGAAAGATCACAAATTTCCCTCACCCCCTAAGAGTATTTTTAGTAAAATAGTAGCCCATTGACTATTTTTTATTTTTACGATATAATTAGATATATATCTAAATATCTAAATAAACGGCCATGTCTTTATCAAAAACATTTTCAGCTCTATCCGAACCAAACCGTCAGAAAATCTTGGATTTATTGAAAAAAGGCGAGTTGTCGGTCAATGAAATTGGTAAGTATTTAGAGGTGACTACGCCCACTTTATCACATCACTTGGATATTTTGAAAAGAGCTGATTTGATATCTAGTCGTCGGCAAGGTCAGCAGATTATCTATTCTCTTAATTTTAGTATTTTGGAAGAAGTGGCGGAAAAAATAGCCAAATTTTTGGCCGTTAAAAAAGCAAAAAAATAATTCACCCCGTTAAATAAATTTAATTTAGATATAGTATATATTTTTCATTTAATAATTTACAAACAAATAATTTTTTAAATATTAATAATTAAATTTAATTTTCGTGTGAAACGCGAAAATTATTTAACGGGGTAAATAAAATATATGCAATCACCAATTAAATTAACCTGGAAAAGCGAAATTTGGTCAATAATACTTATATTGATCACAGTGGCTTCAAGTTTTTATTTTTATGCTCATTTTCCTGAACGAGTGGTTACCCACTGGGGTTTTATGGGCGAGCCCAATGGTTGGTCAAGCAGAGCAGGTGCCGCCTTTGGTCTCATGGCCATGGTGCCGGGTATGTATTTGATGTTTTTATTATTACCACTGCTGGATCCCAAAAAAGAACGCTATATTGAATTTGCTAAAGTTTTTCATTTATTTAAAAATGTTTTATTGACTTTTTTTACGGTAATTTATTTATTGTCTAGTTTGTACAATATCGGCTATCCAATCAGAATTCAATTTTGGGTGCCCTGGCTGGTCGGTTTGTTGATGATTTTTCTTGGTAATTATTTAGGTAAAATAAAACCCAATTGGTTCGTGGGAATCAGAACTCCTTGGACTTTGTCTTCAGAAAATGTCTGGTACAAAACTCACCGAGTCGGTGGTTGGGCGTTTATATTATTTGGTGTCTGTATTATTGTTTCACCGAATTTGTCGCCAGCTTGGGGCGCTCGTTTGTTTACTGGTGGAGCTATAATTTGTATTTTTGGTACAATATTATATTCTTACATTTTGTATTTACAAGAGCGGAATAAAAAATAAAATAGTTTTTTGTTGAGGTCCGCTGACACACCCATTGTCATCCTGAATTTATTTCCCCCGGCCCGCCATAGGCGGAGCCTCGCAGAATGCGGGGCGAGCAGGATCTCAAATTGCAGAGTGGCAACGGAGATGCCGAAACAAGTTCGGCATGACAGCGTTAGGGTCAGCGGGTTTATGGTTTTTAAATAAAAAAAGCAGGGTCCGGGTTTTGTTTCCGGACCCTGTGTGGTTCAGGATGCAGGCAGACGCTTGACGGCCAAGCGCAGGACATCGATGTACTCGATGACCCAAACTGAGGCGCCTTGCTTGGTGGCGGACAGAACCTTCTTCTCGATCAGGCGACGAACTTCCCTGGTCGGTAGCTGGAGGATATCGGCGGCTGTCTTGGTGTTGATCTGGCTGTTCATTGTGTTCATGATCGCCATCAGCTGATCAGAAACTTCCATGGGGTTGACATCCAGCCCAGCGCAGAGACCAGCGAAGTCCATGTGCTGAGGCAAACAGCCGTCGTGTTCCATGATCGGCAGATATAGACCGTTGTAGCGCGAAGCCAAGGGGTTTTGGCGAGTCGTCAGCAGTCTGGCTTGGAGCTCCACTCCTTCCTTCAAGAGTTCGATCTTATGACCCTCGGTTTTCATCCACCAGTGTGGCTCATAGTCCACTTGGTTGAGATCCACGATTTCACCTCCCCGCTAAGTGTTTGACAGTTTAAGAACAAGGAAAAAGTATTATATATTTTTTAGTTTTTTTGTCAAGTAAGTGCCTTCTAATTTATAGCCCAAGTGACGGTAGTAGTTGCGTACACCAATGCCAGAAATTACGGCTATTTTTTTAGATTGTTATCTTGGGTTATTTTTTCCGCCTCTTTCATCAGGCGTTTGCCAAGACCCAAGTGCTGAGTTTGGCCTAGCTCATCATCAAGCGCTTCATGGTAGACTGGTACCATTTGCCCATAGACATGTAGCTCGCGGATTATAGAAGCATTTTTTAATTCAGGAAAGATATTTTTTTTAGGATCATGATTTAGGCGCAGTCGCAAAAAAGCATAGACTTTACTTTGGTCTTTGTTTTCAAAACTTAGGAATATTTCTTTACCTTGGCTGGCTAGATAATCACGCCGTACTAATTCTAAATCCTGGAGCTCATACTTTTCATCTCTTACTTCACGGCAACGCAAGCATTGACAAGAAGCACCACATCTTGCCAACTCTTTTTGCAGATACTGGCGCAGATTGGTAATTTTGTTGCCAGCCACTATGCTTTCCTCTGGTATGTCGCGGATTAGGCGATTGATGCGCAAATAAGGCGGTACTATTTTTTTTACATTGATTAATAAATTGAGCAGTTGCTTTTTGGTATAGGGTTTGTATTTTTTTTGTTTGAACAATTTGTATAATTCAGCGTGCTCATTGACCACACAAGGATAAATTTTTATTTGGTCAGGTTGTAGATCTGGCGAAGTAAAAACATATTTAAACATGGCCAAATCTTTTTGGGGCGTGCTTCCTGGCAGATCGGGCATGTAGTGGTGGTCGACTTTGATGCCGACTTCTTTGAGTTGCCTAGTGGCTTCAATGCTTTGCTCTAGCGTATGTCTGCGTTTGATTTTTTTTAGAATTTTGTTATCAGTGTGTTGGATCCCCAGCTGAACGCGAGTAGTGCCCAAAGCGCGCATCTTTTTTATTTCTGCGGGGTTGATAAAGTCCGGTCTGGTTTCCAAAGTCAAACCAATGATTTTGTATTTGGCAGTTTCGTTTATTTTTTGCTCTTTTTCTAAAGCAAGTGGTTTACGTTTAGTTTTTTTAGGAAATATATTAGCTGCATAAAAACAATCACGGATAAATTCATTTTGATATTTAGTGGGATAGACAGACCAAGTGCCACCCAAGACCAGTACTTCCAATTTATCGACAGCGTGGCCGTTGTTTTCTAAGGCCTGAATGCGCATAGTCACTTGGCGAAATGGATTAAAAAGATTCATCTTGGCGCGGGCCGCGGCTGGCTCATTGGATAAATAGCTTTTGGGCATGCCGATTTCAGTCGGACAGTAGACACAAGTGCCTGGACAAGCAAAGGGCTTGGTCAGCACCGTGATGACTGAAACGCCTGACAAAGTACGAACGGCCCGTTTTTTTAGCAATTGTTCAAACTGGCTGTTAGCTTTTATTTTGTGTTTTTTTAGCAATTGACGATAGGCCAAAATCAAGGTAGCCTTAGTATTGGCTGGTAGTTTACGAGAGCTAAAAGCTTGACGCAATTGTTTGGAAAAATCTAAATCAGTGGGGTATTTTTGCCCCATTAATTCTAAGACAATTTCTTCAAATATTTTATTATTTTTTTCCATGAGTGATATAAAAAAAGATTTGCAAAATGTTTATGATGCTGTGGCCAAGGAGTTTTCCAACACCAGATACACGCCTTGGCAGGAGTTATCCGTTTTTATACCATATTTGCCAGATGGGGGCAAGATTTTGGATTTGGGTTGTGGTAATGGTCGTTTGTTAAAAGTATTGGAAGAATCACAGAAAAAATATGACTATTTGGGGGTTGATTTTAGCGCCAATTTGTTAGAGCAAGCTAAAAAGCAATTTCCAAAGCTTAATTTTCAGTTGGCTGATATGGCCAGTATTAATTTTCCAGAGAATAGTTTTGATGCAATTTGTTTAGTGGCCTCTTTTCACCACCTTGATACCAAAAAAGAAAGAGAGGACTTGTTGAAAAAAATATATAGCTGGCTGAAACCGGGTGGAGTTTTGTTTATGACTAATTGGAATCTACTTCAGCCAAAATATTATCAATATTTTTTTAAAAACATATTTCACAAGAGAGCTTGGAACGATTGTTTCATTCCCTACAAATTGCCCGACAAGAGCGCTGTTTTTTGGCGCTATTATCACCATTTTACAAAAGGTGAATTAAGAAAACTATTAAAAAAAGGCGGTTTCAAAATATCAGCCAATGATATTTACCGCACAAAATATAATTTGAATTGTTTAGCGCAAAAAGGTAAGTAATATTG
Source organism: Patescibacteria group bacterium (assembly GCA_041665545.1). Lineage (GTDB taxonomy): Bacteria > Patescibacteriota > Patescibacteriia > UBA1558 > GWA2-36-10 > CALMZN01. The sequence continues at coordinate 34,419 of JBAYIQ010000006.1, forward strand.
GAATAAAAATAATACTGAACAATAAAGATAGAGAAATAATATTAGCAGCTAAGTTTTGGTCTAATTTTTCTAAAGAAGAAAAGGTCAATGTATTGTAACCCACGGGGGCGACAGATGCCAATATGACAATAGATTTTTCTAAGCCATCTAACCCAAATAACCAAACTAACAATAACCCCAAGAGTAGCCCTAAGCCAGAGCGTAATATTAGAGCTATTATCGGTATAGTGATATTTTTTAGTTTGGGCTGAAAATATATGCCCAAGGATAACATTATTAATGGCGAAATTAAATAAGACAATGGTTGTAAAAAATCATAAACTGGCCCAGTAATTTTTATTTTTAGTAAATTTAAAATAATAGCTAAAATTAGTGCCCAAATTGGTGGCGATAATAATATTTTTTTTCTTATAATTTTTTTATCATTTGTACCTTGTCCATATTTAGTTGCCAGATAATAAATAAAAGTAAAGGTTAAAATACCATTAGCAAAGTCAAATAGTGATATCAAAGCTACACCCTCCATGCCAAAGGCGGCCAAGGTAAAGGGCAGTAAAAATCCAATATTCATGATTAAGCAGGCAATCAAAAATGAGCCCAGAGATTCACGGGGTAGTTTTAGCGTACGGCTAATAGCCAGAGTAATTATATAGGTAACCAAAATTATAAAAATAGCACTTAAGGGCAAAGACCACAATTGGGAGTTCAATTTTATATTAGAGATGGATAATAAAATTAAAGCTGGTGCGGCTATATAAAATACTAGTTTTAAAAATAAGTCAGCGTCTTCTTTTTTTAAAACATTAATTTTTTTTAACAAATATCCTAGTGCAAAAATTAATAAAATGGGTAATAATTTTAGATACATAGTTATATATTTTTATTTTAGATCCAAGAATTCTTCTTCATCATCAAAACCATAGTCATAAACAATCTCTTCACCCTTAGAGATTTTTTTGAGGGCTTTCATCATAAGATAGCGATCATTTCTGGCCTGGGGGTAAAAAATGTCAGCATTAGGATTTTTACGGTCATGATTGTAGACTGATCCATAGCCCAGCATGATACAATCTTTGCGGTGGGTTTCTAAATAGAGGGGATAAAAAGTTAACAAATCTGATTCATCGTCCAAATATTTTACATCTTTTTTGGATAAATAAATAACCGGGAAAGTTTCAATGATTTCTCCTTTTTTGATGTCATCAGTGGCTATTACTCCCAAGCCCTTACCCGGCGTCTCGACAATTTTGATTTTGGTCGGGGGTATGATTTTAAATTTTTTGGTCATTTGGTTGGTCAACTAATTTTTACTTTATTTACTCAAGTTTTTCTATAATATTATATTTTGATGATTGTGGCAAGGGGGATTTATGGGGTTTTTGACAATTATGTTTTTATTATCTAAAATGTTAGAGGATCTAAGGTTCTTTACTTCGACTTGGGGGTAACAATCATGACTTTCTTGGAGTTCAAGCAGGTAGTAGGAAAGCATTTTCAGACAACTGGTCAATTCACGCATGTGACCAAACATCAGTTTGGTCTGCAACATCCCGCTTTTTCAGCCATGGTCTGGCATCAAGATGAAACAGTGGAGCTTCATGTACGCAATCCCTTTGATGATCACTGGAATGCTTGGTTGGCAACAATCAATATGCCGACAGTCGTCGGCGCGACCACTGGTTTGGAAGCCGTCCAACAGCTGGTTGAGAAACTAGCCAAACACCATTGTCGCTAGGGGCCTTCGTCGGAGGGCCCTTTACTTTTTGGGAGAATATTTTTTTACTTCTTCAAAAACTTTTAACCAATTGGGGCAGGGGACGACATTCAATTTGCTGTCAGTAGCATGGTGGTCGTATAAAAAAATTATTCCCTTATAATTTTCTCCTAAAAATTCCAGAAGTTTGGCGTTATCATCGATAATGCCTTGAACGCTTGGGTACAATTCATTTAAAATTTTGGCCTTCCAGGCATTGCCAGTAGTATGTGGCACATTCAATGGTCTGGCAATAATTGGGGCTAGTGGAAACTTGTGTTTTTTAAGCCAGATCTCTGTTCCGGCAGTTACGCTCTGGGGTCGCACAGTAATATAGGCAACAATAGGAATAATTTCGTTAATTTTTTTTAAATAAATATCGGCGTCTTCTATTAATGGCAAATTTTCTTGTAATTCATTGGAATGAATTTCTTTATCAATCCATTTTTGAGCTTCAGCATGCTGCCAATAGGGTACATTTTGGGTGTAGCGATATTTTTCAATTATTTCCTTGACTGACAAATTTTCTGGATTGCCAAAATTTTCTTGCAGTTTATTCACCAAATGCCCAATGGTAAAAGACAGGGTCTCGTCAATATCGACAGCTAGGCCAGGGGTGTTTATTCTGGGCAAAATGATTTTAGACATAACTATTGTTTGTTTTTTGGCTCTGGTTGTTCAGAATAGGTTGTATAGTCAACAGTCAATTCCTCACCTTTTTTAATATTTCTTAAAGCAAAAAAATTGTATTTTTTATCTAAACTAACGCTGGGTTTTTTGGAGTGGTTTAGATACCAGCCTGGTGCTAGTTGGTTAAAATTGGCTGGGCAGGCAAGCCGTCCATTTTTTAATAAGCAAAAATCGTCGTATAATTTTTTTATTTCCGGGCTTAATTTTTTGATCATTGATTCTTTGAGCCAGACAATTTTAACTTTTTCTCCCAAAAACATCCTAGTACCCTTTTTAATAGGACGAATAGCAAAAACGCCGACACCGTGAGTCTTGGATGATTTTAGTCTGGTATAAACCTGATGGTGTGGTAGTTGATTTTTCATAGAATAAATTATTATTGACGCAGTAAGTTTAGCTAATTTAGGAGTGTTTGTAAATTATCTAAGCGGCCAGACCTTAATTGTGTTTTATTAGGGGCTTATGATAGAATAATATATATAAATTAACCTAATTTTATGGATGCTAGTATTTTTAAGTCCTACGATGTCAGGGGTCTGTATCCCAAGCAAATAGATGCTGAAATTGCCAAGCAAATAGCCATGGCTTATTTGAGTGTGGTCAGCCGTAAATTGCACAAGCCAGTTAAAAACCTAAAGATTGTGGTGGCTAAAGATGTGCGTGAGGCCTCAGAGCCCCTGATGAAGGCCGCTGTTGAAGTTTTCTTGAAATATGGCACTGAAGTTCACGACCTAGAACTGGTGTCTATTAACGATTTTTATTTTGCGGCTGGTTATTTCAAATATGATTGCGGATTTATGGCTACGGCTTCTCATAATCCCCCTGGCTATGGCGGCTTTAAGATGGTTACCAATAATACCGAATACACCGATAGTATTAAGTTTATTAGTGGGGAACAAGTTCACAAAGAGTTATCCGCTTTAAGTGGTTTTCACCCCGAAGAGAAAAAAGGAAAATATAAAAAAAAGGATGTAAGCAAAGAACACCTTAAACACATCTTGTCTTTTGTCGATGTTAAGAAAATAAAAAAATTAAAAGTGTTAGCTGATACTGGTAACGGCATGGTTGGTTTGATTTTGCCTAAGCTGTTTGCCAAGTTGCCAGTAGAATTGATAAGTATTTTCTCTGAGTTAGACCCAAAGTTTCCTAATAGGCCACCAAACCCACTAGCCAAAGACGCTTTTTTGTCGGCCAGCAGAGAAATTTTGAAACAGAAAGCTGACCTAGGAGTGATGTTTGACGTGGATGGTGATCGCATGTTTTTGTTGGATGAGAAAGGTCAGTTCATCAGAGGTGATATGACTATATTGCTTTTGGCCAAGATGTTGTTGAAGAAAAATCCGGGCGAAGGCATAGTTTATAATTTGATTTGTTCGCACGCCGTACCGGAGTTGATTGCTAAGTGGGGCGGTAGACCAATCCGTAGTGAAGTTGGCTATATCAATTTGGTCAGGCACATGCACACCGAGCATGGCTCAATAAGCTGTGAGGTTTCTGGACATTTTGCCTTTAAAGAAAATTATTATGCTGACTCTGGCCTGATTGCTTTGGTTTTGGCTTTACAAGCTATTTCTGAAGATGGTCGTCCTTTATCAGAAATTATTAAAGATTTTACTTTGTATTATCGCGGTGACGAATTTAATATTGAAGTGGAAAATATTCCAGCCAAATTGGAAAAAATACGCTATCATTATCGCGATAACATCAAAGATGAGATTGACGGCATTACAGTGGAGTTTGGGGACTGGTGGTTCAATGTCCGCCCTTCCAATACTGAGCCATTATTGAGAATTACAGTTGAAGCCAAAGACAAGCAGTCAGCCGAGCAACATCAGCAAGAAATTTTACAAGTAATTAATAACTAATGATTGGAATATTTGATTCAGGTCTAGGCGGTTTGACAATTTTTAAGTCTATTGAAAAAAAGTTGCCGCAATTTGACTATATTTATTTAGGTGACAATGCCCGCGCTCCTTATGGCAATCGTAGTCAAGAAGTGATTTATGAGTATACTAGGCAGGCGGTTGATTATTTGTTTGAAGCCGGTTGTGATTTGGTTATTTTGGCTTGTAATACTGCATCATCTGATGCTTTGCACAAACTACAACAGAGTTATTTGCCGAAAAAATATCCAGGGAAAAATATTTTGGGGGTCATAAGACCATTAGCTGAGGTAGCAAGTAAGCTGACAAAAAATAAAGTAATAGCCGTGATGGGTACGCGTGGTACGGTAGAATCAAATTCATATATTCGTGAACTCAAAACTCAAAGTTTGAAAATAAAAGTAATACAGCAGGCCTGTCCATTGCTCGTTCCTTTAATTGAGGAAAATTGGGAAAAAACACCAGAGACTAAAATGATTTTAAAAAAATATATCCGACCGCTCAAGAGCCATTTTCCAGATACCGTCATATTGGGTTGTACACACTATGGCTGGCTACAAAAAGATATGCAAAAATATTTTGGTAAAAATATAAAAGTCTTGGATAGCGGTAAAATAGTGGCTGATAAGTTGAGTGAGTACCTAAACAAGCATCCGGAGTATGCTCATGCTTCAAAAAGCCAAGCTAAGAGAATATTTTTGACTACCGATGATCAAAAAAGATTTGCCATAGCCGCACAGAAATATTTGGGTAGAAAAATTAAAGCAGAAAAAATTAGTTTGCAATAAAATTGAGTGAATAAAAAAATACTCCAACCCTGCTGTCATCCCGCACTTGTTGCGGGATCTCGCTAGATTCCTGCCTTCGCAGGAATGACGCTATAAAGTCGGAGTATTTTTTATTAGGCTATATTATTATTTTTTGGCACTTACAACCTTGACAGAGGAGTCTTTGATATCGTTTATCAAATCGCCAATATTGAGGATTGGTTTACCAAAATATTTACTGCGCAAGGTTTCTAAGTTGAGTATGTGCACTTTTTTACCATCTTTGATGACATATATTTCTGGGCCACAACCACGGACCAAAGTACCTTCTTTGAATTGAGTCAAAGTAGTGTTGGCTTTGTTTTTGCACTCTACTACTTTTTCACCCAAGACTTGTGGGGCGGGTACTAAGACCGGATTAGGAACATAGTTTAACAAGTTGTTGCCACTGTGACTGCCACCGCCATTGTTAATCTCTGGAGCTGGAGGCACGACTGGTTCAGCGATTGGAGGAGTAGTGGTAGCACATATTTGGGTTGCTAAAACCACGTCAGTCAGGTTGACTACTCCATCACCACTAACGTCAGCTGAGGGCTGAAGTTGGGCGGCAAGGGCTACGTCTCCAACATTAATTACGTGGTCATTATTCAAATCAAAATTTGGATCATAGGTGCCAGCCAAAATATTGGTCTTGACTCCTTGAGCAATACCGATGTTTCCCATTAACTTGGCACAGTTGACAACATCAGTTAGATCCTTTTGGTCATCATTATTAGTGGTGCTTCCGCCACTACTTGGCGGGGTGACAGTCAACTCTGGTTCAGCTGGTTGTGGTGTTGAATCAGATACTCCCTTGATTGGTCTAGCCAAAGCTTGGTCGGATCCTTCTAATCCATCTAGTTCATTGGCCAAAACGTCGTTGATTAGGCCTAAATTTAGAGCCATGATAGCAATAGCCATAAATAGAGCCAATCCTTTGTTAAGATTTTTTAGCATAGTTTTTTACTTAATTTAGTTAATTAATACCTGTTTTCCGTCAAAACCGTAGCAAAAAACTGTGGTTTTGTCAAGCCCTTGTTTGTCTAACTGTATAGGTAGTTATTTTAAGCCAATTAGGCCTTTTATTTTTTCTAAGTTTTTATCGGCCTCACTTTGAGCTTTTTTGGCTCCTTCAGCTAATATTTTTTCCACTTCTTTGGGGTGGTCTTGGAAGTAGTTTCTTTTGGCTTGAATTGGTTTCAAGAAATCTAAGACAACTTTAGTTAACTCTTCTTTTAATTCTACATTCATTAGTTTTCCTTTTTGGAAAGCAGTGTTTAAAGATTTTGTTTTTTCAGGAGAGCCAAAATAAGAATATAGTTCCAAAAGATTTTTTATGCCTTGTTCGTCAGTGACAGCCTTTTTTATTTTTTTACTTATCGTATCTGGGTCATCGTCAATGGCAATGTAGCTGGCTTCGCCCAAGGACTTACTCATTTTTTTAGTAGAATTATTGAGCGACATCAGGCGACGAGCTGGGGACAAGACTGGTTTTATTTCTGGAAAAAAATCACCATAGCGATTATTAAATTTTCTGGCAATTATTCTAGTCAATTCTAAGTGCTGAACTTGATCTTCGCCAACTGGTACATACTCAGCTAGGTAAAGCAAAATATCAGCGGCCTGCAAACTAGGATAAGTGAGTAAGCCGGCATTGATATTGTCAGGATGATGCAAGCTTTTATCTTTGAATTGCGTCATGCGCTCTAGTTCGGAGACTGGCACTAGGCAATTAAAAATCCAAGCTAACTCGGCATGGCCAATGACTTCAGATTGTTTAAACAAAATTGATTTTTTGGGGTTGATACCCAAGGCCAGTAGGTCCACTGCCAGATCAAGGGTTTGTTTTTGCAAATCTTCTTTAGAAATTTTGACAGTCAGCGAGTGTAGGTCAGCAATAAAAAAAGAACAGCTATATTGATTTTGGAGTTCCACCCAATTTTTGACTGCCCCTAGATAGTTGCCCAAATGCAAATGCCCAGTGGGCTTGATACCCGAGATAAGTTTTTTTAGCATAAGATTTATGTTTATAGAGATATTATATTATGAATCAATGGCCTGGTCAATTTAACATAAAGTGCAAAGAAAAAAGGAGCCCCCTCAACGGAAGCTCCGGGACTCATTGCGCAAGCCCAATGATTAACTGTCATCCATGCGGGTTGGAGGCATCTCCCGTCTCTTGGTGACAAAATCACCCTCAACGACCAATTCTTCAGCCCAATAATAGACTCTAACAGTTTTCTTTAGAAAGGGATGACAGATAGTGACGCCCTTGGAATCATCAACAGTAACCGTCAGCTCGGGAGAATCGACGATTAGGGTCATACTTGTTAATCTCATTTTCATGCTCCTTGATTTTTTGAGGGTTTGAGGGAAGGAACAATACTATATGACACAACTTATCATTCCCGTTATTTTATGTCAATCAATGGCCTGGTCAATTTTATAGTAGTTTGAAATAACTAATAAAAAAACCGCCCCTCGACTACGCTCGGGGCGGTTTTTTTGTTGCTTATTTTTTTACACCTCTATTACTACCGGTAAGATCATAGGTCTACGTTCAGTTTTTTGGAAAATGTATTGACCTAAGTCATTGCGTAAAGTTTCTTTGATGTAGGTTTCGTTTATTTGTGAATTAGTCTTGTTGTGTTCGTTGACAATATTTTTTACTTTGGTGCGAATGGTTTCTACCAATTCTTTTTGCTCGCGCATGTAAATAAAGCCACGAGAAATAATATCAGGTGAGTGTACCATTTTTCCATTTTTACCAGAGATAGTGACAATGACCACAATCATGCCATCCTCAGCCATCATTTGTCGGTCGCGCAAAACAATGTTGGACACATCGCCAACTCCCAAGCCATCGACAAACACATAGTCAGTCAGGACCTTTTCTTTGGTAAGCTGTCCTTGGCGATTGAGGTCAAACTCAATCACCTGACCATTGTCAGCCACAAATATATTTTCGGGCTTGATGCCAGCGCGTAAAGCCACTTTAGCGTGGATGCGTAAAAAGGAGTGGTTGCCATAGATAGGAATGTGGTATTTTGGTTTGACCATGTTTATCAGGTCCAAGAGGTCCTCTTGTTTGGCGTGGCCACCAGCGTGTACGTCCATCATTTTGTAATGAATGACGTCAGCCCCTAGGCGATAGAGCTGGTCTTTGAGTCGCTGGACCGATCTTTCATTGCCTGGAATTACGGATGAGGAAAATACTACCGTATCTCCTTTTTCAATTTTTAAGCTGCGGTGTTCTTTATTGGCAATACGCATCAAAACAGCATTGTCTTCGCCTTGGGCACCAGTGCAGAGGATAATAACTTTGTTATCGGCATAATGGCGCATTTCTTTGATGTCAATGATGGTGCCTTTTTTGACAGTCATGTAGCCAAGCTGTTGGGCTAGTTCAACATTGCGCTTCATACTGAAACCTTCGATTACTATTTTTTTACCTAGCTTTTCGGCTGACCAGATGATCTGTTGGATACGTCCTAAGAGTGAAGAGAAAGTACCGACAATAACGCGAGCTGGTGCTTGACTCAAAATGTCGTCAATATTGTGCTGAATGTCAAATTCAGCTAATTGATGTCCGGGCTCGGTAGCATTGGTACTGTCAGCCATCAGGGCCAAAATATTTTGTTTGCCTAAGTTTTTTATTTTTTCCATCTCGGCTGGCGCATCGCCGGAAGTTTTTGGGTCAAGCTTGAAGTCACCAGTGTGCACTACTTTGCCAGCCGGTGAATCCAAGATAACGCCCAAGGATCCAGGAATATTGTGGGAGACACCAAAAAAAGTGGCTCGGAATTTTCCCAGTTGTAAGACGCTATCTTTTTGGATTGATTTTAATCTTAAAGGGCTGGTTTTGAAATCCTCCTGTCTTTTGGAAATGATTCCCAAAGTCAAAGGCGTGCCATAAATAACGGGGTTGCCTAAAATAGGAGCCAAGTGAGGCACAGCGCCAATATGATCATAGTGTCCGTGGGTAATGATTACACCGCGGATATTTTTTTCTTTGCCTTTCAAGTAAGCAGTGTTGGGGATGATATAGTCAATACCCGGCATGTCTTCTTCGGGCCATTGTAAGCCCATATCAATAATGACAATGTCATTTTCATATTCAAAGACAGTCATGTTGCGACCGACTTCTTCACAGCCACCCAAAGGTATGATGCGTAGCTTGCCCTTGCTTACTAACAAATTTTTTGTTCGGTGAGCATGAGCTTTGGGGTCAGTAATTTTTTTAGCTTGGGGAGTTAGGCCTTGGCTAAAGTTTTTTTGTCGCTTGTTTTTGTTCAAGCGGGGACCGTGCTTAGGAGCGCGGTGCGGATTTGTTTTGGATCGGGATCCATGTTTGATAGAAACATTTGGCGTTAGCCTTCTATCAGTCATATCAGAATTTACATTCATAATTTAATTGTTAATTAGTTGTTTATTTTTTAAGAGAACGCTTGGTTTTGATGTACCAAGTGTTGATAGTACTCAAGCGGTCAGCTGGCAAGTTGATGAATTGGACTTGATCCAAGCCCTTTAACTTGTTGGCTACCGGGTAAGTATAAGTTGGGCTATATAAAAATACAGCAAAATTTAGTTCAGTTATTTTTTTCTGGAAGTTTTTTAATGGTTCAATTTTGGCTTCCAAGGTGCTAGCGTTTCTGGCCTGTTCCAAGTATTTATCAATATCCTTGTTGCCTAAGTTTGATAAATTGAGGCCAGGACTTTTGACCTGCGAAGAGTGCCAGAATAGATACGGTCCAGAATTAATATTTAATTGTTCGCTAAAAATCAAAGCTTGATAATTGCGTGGTTCAATGACTTCTTTGAGCATGCGTTCGCGAGGGATGATTTCCAGTTGGGTTTTGATACCAAGGGCTTCCCAATTTTCTTTGATGATTGAGGCGGCTTTGGTCATTTCTGGCTGGTCAATGGTGGTGATTTTTAACTCAGCTGTGGAAGTGCTTTTACCTTTGGTAATAATGCGCCATTCACTGCCTTCGACTTTTTTGTAGCCAAGTTTGTCTAATAATTCGGCAGCTTTGTTTTGATTGCCAAGTTCGGTTTTGATATTAGAGTCATAGCCCATATCGCCAGGCAAGACTGGGGAATAAATTATTTGGCCATTGTTTTCAGCGGCCTCTCTAATAATCCTTTCTTTATCGACACTAAGGTCAAGCGCTTGGCGAAAATTATTTTCAGCCAAAAGAGCATTATTGCCAGGGTTGAAAAACACAGCGGTGTAGCGGGGGTTGTGTAGCTCCTTGAGTGTCAGGTCATTATTTTTGACGCTATTTTTGTATTCGTTGGGCAAGTAAGCCAGGCCCTCAACATTTTTGTTTTGCAAAGCCTGTACGGCTGTCTGGAAGTCGGGATAAAATTTGAAAATCAAATCCTTAATATATGGCTGGCCAGCGTGATATTTATCAAAACTTACTAAGGCATAGGTTTTGATGTTGCCACTCTGATCCTTGGTTAGGGATTTGAACATATAGGGACCGCAACCAATTGGCTTGATATTTAGTTCGGTCAGGGGAGCGCCAATAGCTGGTATGCTGTACCACAAATGTTCTGGCAAAATTCCGATGGTCAAGGAAGACAAAAACAATGGGTTTGGTTTTTCTAGATTGAATTGAATGGTATTTTCATTTAGGGCCTGGACATTGACTCCTGAAAAAGTAGAGCGGTAGGGACTTTTGTATTCAGCTTTTTTTATACTTTCAATAGTAAAGATTATATCCTCAGCCGTCACTGCTTCACCATCGTGCCACTGCAAGCCAGAGCGTAATTCAAAAGTATATTGGTCTTGGTTGGCGTTGATAGTATAGCCGCTAGCCAAGTCTGGTTGCAGAGAGCCATTGCCATCGGTTTTCATCAGGCCAGCATAAACCAATTTGCTTAGGTCGCGGTCAGAATCACTGGTGGCCAAAATTGGATTGACATAAAAAGGAGCGCCGACCATGCCTTCAATATAGCTACCACCAAAAGCAGGGGCTTCTTGGGAGTGCTTGATATAGAATCGCCAAGTCAGAGCGCAAGCCGAGCCCAGTAAAATAATAATAGCTAAAAATAATTGAGCTTTTTCCAAGCGGTTTAGAAATTTTGGCAATTGTCTGAACTGGTGCCAGCTAGGAATTTTCTTTTTATTTAAATTCAAAATCAATTGTTGATCGTCATCAGGCTGTTCTTTGGGGAAAAAGAACCTCTTTATTTTTCTAATCAAATAGAAAGATGCTAACAAAAATTTTTGGGTTTTTTGTTTAGCCAAAACTAAAGAGTTTTTTATTGACTGCCAAGAGGGCTTTATATTTTTAGCATTAAATATTAAAACCAGTTTAGCTGATAAACAAGCTAGCTAAGGCAGAGGCCAAAAACAAGAAGCTCAAAACAATAGTTAAGCGGAAAATGAATTTTTCAGCTCCTCGTTTGGTGCGATAGATGGCGCTGTCGCCACCAAAAGTGGCACCCAGGCCCGATCCTTTTTGTTGTAACAAAATCGTTACTATTAACAAAATAGAAATAACGATTTGCAAGATGTTCAAGATATTTTTCATGTGGAGAATTAAATTAGCTTTTTGAATATTAGCATAAAGAAAGTTTATTGTCAATGTCGGGGCATATTTTGATGCTAAATATTGACTTGGGATTATAGCTTGTAGTAGTATAGGGCGGTAAGTGTATAATGATGTTTTTAGGGGTGTTGGTGGGTGTTTCAGACCTGGAGGTGAAACATGAGCGTTGACAATCATGACGCCGAGTCCACTCCGACTTGGCAAATTCGAGACATCAGAGAGATTGTGTGTCCAGTGGATTCGCCCCATTATCTCCAATGTGACTGTGATTCCTGTCGGGCCATGTTGGAGATCGAGCTCCAGAAGCACCGCCGTTAACAATGAGGCATTCCCAGTCAAGGAGGCGATTCATGAAGATCGGGTATTCTCACAGAAGAACCGCTGGTGTGTTCAGTCGGCACCGGCAGCGTCAACGCCGGCGTGCTCAGGCCGAGTACCGACGCATTCGTCAGCGCGGTCGCGTACGGCGAGGTCGTCGGTAATTGGATTCGCTCGTCGACATTTGATCTTTCCGCGTTTCTTAGGCCGTTCCCTGTTTCTGGGGGACGGCCTGATTTTTTATAAAAAAGAGGCGAACAGTTGGACTGCTCGCCTCGAGAATCTATGGGTGTCAGAAGTCTTCTTCTTCTCTGATGCCGATTTCGATCAGAGAATCTCTGCCTAGCTGATGGAGTGCCGGGTAAAGGGCTCGGTTCTGCTTCTCAGTGTCTAGCGGCTGGCCAAAGATATTGAGCCAGGCTCGCCGCAAGAATGAGTCTGTGAACCGGCCGTATTTGCTATTGCCAAGGGTACGGCGATAGAAGCTGACACGGTCGGCGAGGATCAAGATCACCTGCTGAAGCGCCTCACTGCGCACTTGATGTGTTTGACGCTCATCCTCGTGCTGATTGCGCTCTTGCTGATAGCGAACCCTGTTAGCATGTTCAGCCAGCAAGAGACCAGTCAGACGATTGTACACTTCGCCTTGCGGTCGATCCAGTAGCTCGAAGAGCTGGGGCAGTTCAGCGAACTTGAAACGCAGGCGATTGTTGGAATCATCGGATGCTTGCAAACCAGAAGCACTGAGGTCATGATCTAACACCTGGAAATAGCTCCAGTCAAAGTATCCGACAAGCTCATGACCTCTGATGAAAATGCGACTGCCCCAATGACCGCCAATAGACACCTCGCAATAGGTGTCTACCAGTGGTTCGTTGTTGATGCCACGTGGCAAAAGTCGGTGAGCATGAGGTTCACCCTTGTCCATGAACCAATATTCGCGATGCCGCAAAAATATTGGTTCACCAATAGCGATGAGTAGCCATAGACCGAGTAAGATAAGGACAATTTTGTAGTAAATGTTTGGGGTTGAAGAAATTAACGCACTGATAATCGTGAAGAGGACGATAAACGTCGGGATCGCGATCTTGTGACCAACGCGATGAGCTCCACTACGAGCTTTTTGGCAGAGCTCACATTCGGGTTCGCACTTAACATTGGGTTGACTCATCTTGACCTCCTATCGATAGGCTCATTTGTCCTACCGAGGGAAGCGCCGCTAATTGGCTATTCAGCTTGACATTATTATCAGCTGACATTCCAATCAGGGCTAGTGACACCATAGATTTTGAAAGGGCATTTAATGGGATAAACTTATTATCATTTATATTTTTTGTCAAATAAAAAAGAGTCACTGGTGTTTGTAATATCGTCATTCTGGAGCGCAGTCGCGTCTGACGCGGCGAAGCGATAGAATCTATAAGCTAGTGTATTGTAGTAGATTCTATCGGTCGTTACCTGCCTGCCGGCAGGCAGGCGCTCCCTCCAGAATGACAGGGTAGTTGGCATTTGTTTATTTATAAGATTTTCTATGTTGCTGGCGATAATTTTTGATAGCAAACTTGTGCGCTTGATTACGCATGTATTGAACAAAAAGAGATAAAGCACTGGTACGCAGTAGGCGAATTGAAGTTTTTCTGCTAGGCAAAAATATTTCTTCTTCTTTTTTAGCCAAGGATATTGTTTTATTTTTCCAAGTTTTTGGTAATATTTTTGACACTACACTAAGTTGTGGTTTGCCACCATCCAAAATAATTAAATCGGGCTCGGGCCATTCCTTGTGTCTAAGCCGGCGACTCAAAACTTCTTGCATCATCCAAGCGTCATTGGGACCAGCCACATATTTTATTTTGAACCAGCGGTATTGGTCAGCGGCAATTTTGCCATCTTGAAAAACAACCATAGCGCCGACGGCCAGTGTGCCCTGAATATTGGAAATGTCATAAATCTCAATTCGACGCGGTAAGACTTTTAATTTGAGTAGTGACTGCAAAGCACTAAGCTGTTGCCATTTAGTTTGGTCAATATTTCTTTCCAAATGATCTTGAGCATTTTTTTGTACTAACTCCAGTAGTTTTTTATTATGACCTTGTTTTGGTACTAGTATTTTTATTTTTTTAGACAAAATAGTTTGCGTTTTATTTATTTTCTCGGGCAAGAGCAGACTAGCTGGCTGGTCCATTTTATCGCTATAAAATTGGTTGATAAAATTTTCAATAATTTCAGCATCAGATAATTTAAGTTCATTTTGAATAATAAAATTAAATTTGTCACCCAAAATTCCCCGGCGTATTTGCATGGCGGTCAAAGCCACAGTTTGTCCGAAGCTGGTCAGATTAATAATATCTTGGTTGATGTTTTGGTTGGAAATTACTTTTTGTTTGGCTTGTAGTTTTTGTAGGGATTGCAGTTGGTCGCGTTTTATTTTGGCTAGTTCAAAGTTTTTTTCGGCACTGAATTTTTTTAATTCTCGCAACAAACTAGCTTCCAATTCGTAGGTCTCGCCACGGATTATTTTTTTTGCTTGATTTATTAGGTCACTATATTCAGCAACAGAAATTAATTTTTCACAAGGACCCAAACAACGATGCATATGATATTCCAAACAAACTTTGCCTTTGGGTAATCGTGATAAATCACGGCCACAGGTGCGTAAAGGCAGGATGCGATGCAAAAGTCGGACAGTAGTGCGTGCCGCAAAAGTAGAGGTGTATGGTCCAAAATGCTGGCCCTTTCTTTTTTGCCGACCATGAATGACAACAATACGCGGAAAGATTTCATTAGTAATGACTATGTAGCCCCAATTTTTGTCATCTTTCAAAACAATATTATATTTGGGCTGGTGTTTTTTTATTTGGCTGGCTTCTAGTAGTAAGCTTTCGGTTTCATTATCTACCAGTGTGTAGCGAATGTGGGCGATTTCTTGGAGCATCAGTAATTTTTGTTCAGTCAATTCACTGCTTTTTTGCCAATAGGAAACCAAGCGGCTTTTGAGATTTTTGGCTTTGCCGATATAGATGATTTGTCCCTGTTTATTTAGGAAAAAATAGACTCCGGGACTGGTGGGTATTTTTTTGAAATCAGGTGTCATGTCATTAATATAGCAGACATTAAATATTAAAAGCAATTTTTGATTTTTATCATTCATTACATCTTTTTGACAAAAGATTTGTTATATATTAATATGGTCAGTCGTGTTCGTAGCAAATAGCCACATTGTTTGCTTAGTTTGTTCATTAGCTAGGGGGTAAAATCATGCCAATGTCAGTAAGGGACGCCGTCATCAAGCGGACAGCAGAAGCTTTGGAAATTCCCGAGAGCCGGGTGACCATGGAAACGGTCATTCCTGCGTGCTGTCTGCAATCCGTGATGATGTATGTAGTGAGTGATACTCTCAAGGGGGCTTTTATCGATGATATCGGAGAAGGAAAGACAGTTCAGGCGGTGATCAATGGTTTTTTTGACACCCATTGACATCCTTGACTTTGGTGGCCCAACAAACCCATCAAGCAGAAAATTCATCTGCGCTATTGGTGGGTTTTCTGTTTGTTTTTGATTTTTTAATTGTTTTGGGATAAGCTGATAAATAGACTTTGTTGTTTTGTTAGTCAAACTTGGAAATAGAACGGGGGTGTCTAAATGGAGATCATTGATCCTAGCCAAGATGCGGAAAGACGGCAAGCAGCGCAGAGAATCACCCCGCAAGTTTGTCGTTGTGGCTGTCACATCGAAGATGAGGATGGCATCCCTCTGACCAAGCACGATGGGCCATGCTGTGAGACCTGCATTTGTGGTCTCAGCATCGTCATTGGTGGCTTGGACGAGCATCAGCGTCGCTGTTCTGTCTACCAGGCCAGCCAGAAAAAAAAGGGCTAGCTTGTTCTTTTCGGCACAACCCAGGTTCGCAGGGACCTGGGTTTTCTTTTGGTAAAAAAATACCCCCTCTTTTTCCGGTCTGGCCTAGAATCTTTGGTCTTCTTCAGTGGTAAACTGGGGGTATGTATGCAAAAATTAAACACAGTAACTTAAGTTGGTACAAGCTCAAGTTACTCATTGACGAGTGGGTTTACCAAA
>JBAYIQ010000007.1:0-47577 GCA_041665545.1 Patescibacteria group bacterium
AAAGGGGGTTTGGGGGATTAGGCCGGCCGGCTAATAAGCCATAAAGTATAAAACCATAAAGTATAAAGCACCACTTTACACTTTATGGTTTATGCTATATAATAATTACGGCTTATGTCAAAACAGGGGACTGACAAAAAATTGATAAAAATAGGCGAGCTGGCTCGTTTGTATTCGGTATTGCCCTCGACCATCAATTTTTATACCCGCGAAGGCATTTTGAAGCCCAGCGCTTTTAGTCAGGGTGGCTATCGGCTTTATGACAAGCAAAAAGCCACCAATATTTTACGCAAGATAGATTATCTGCAGAGAAAAAAAAGATTAAGTATTCAGGAAATAAAAAAAGTATTATGACCTTCCTACCCGACCCGTGCTTACGGGTAGGAGGGTTTTGATATAAATATATGCGAAGAAAATTAGACAAAATTTTTACTAACCCCACTTACCAAAACAAAGCTTTTCGTTGCAAACTTGGTCATGGCAAAAAAAAGAAGCAGAGTTGGTGGCAACAGATTTATTCTTTGTTTTTCTAGAATAAATTTGCCAAAAACAAGCAATTTCGTTAAAATTTGATTTATTGACTAAAATTAATAAACATGGCGGATTTTAAGGATTTGGAAAAGGAAATAATAGATTTTTGGGAAAATAATGGTATTTTCCAGAAAACCGTGGAGCAAGCAGCGCCTCATGGTGATTATTTGTTTTATGATGGACCGCCTTTTGCCACCGGCACCCCACACTATGGTCATTTGGTGGCTTCTATAATGAAGGATGTAGTACCCCGATATTGGACTATGCAAGGGTACCGAGTGGAGCGTCGCTGGGGCTGGGATTGCCATGGTTTGCCGATTGAGAATATTGTGGAAAAAGAATTGGGTATCAAGAACAAAGCGGAGATATATAAATTGGGTGTCGATAAATTCAATGAAACTTGCCGTTCCAAAGTTTTGACTTATGTAGAGGAGTGGGAAAAGACTGTCAAGCGCCTCGGGCGCTTCGTGGATATGAAAAATCCCTACCGCACTATGGACCCAGAGTACATGGAAAGTGTGTGGTGGGTATTCAAGTCACTATATGATCAGGGCTTGGTCTATGAGGGCTACAAGTCTATGCACATTTGTCCGCGCTGTGAAACCACTTTGTCGCAGTCAGAAGTAGCTGATGGCTATGAAACTGTTAAGGATTTGTCATTGACTGCTAAATTTGAATTAGTAGATGAACCTAATACTTATTTATTGGCTTGGACTACTACTCCGTGGACATTGATTGGCAATGTAGCTTTGGCAGTTGGTGAGGATATTGATTATGTGAAAGTTAAAGCTGAAGACAAAAAATATATTTTAGCCAAAGCCAGGTTTGAAGCCCTGAAAGATAAATTTAATAATTCAGAAATAGTGGCAGAATTTAAGGGCAAAGATTTAGTTGGCAAAAAATATAAACCATTGTTTGATTATTATGCTAAAGATGAAAAGCTAGTTAATCAAAAAAATGGCTGGCAAGTATATAGCGCGAATTTTGTCACCACTGAAGAGGGCACAGGCATTGTCCATATTGCTCCAGCTTTTGGTGAAGATGATATGAATTTGGGCAATGAAAAGAATTTGCCCTTTGTCCAACATGTAAAGTACGACGGTACTATTAAACCCGAGGCCATTGATTTTGTCGGCTTGCATGTCAAGCCAATCGGTGATGTGCAGTCAACGGATGTAACTATTATAAAATATTTAGCAAAAAAAGAATTAATTTTTGCTAAAGAGCAGTATGAGCACAGTTATCCGCATTGCTGGCGCTGTCACACACCGCTTATCAATTACGCTACTTCTTCTTGGTTTGTCTCGGTTACCAAAATAAAAAACGATTTATTAAAATATGCCAAAGATATAAACTGGGTGCCAGAGCATATCAAAGAAGGTCGTTTTGGCAATTGGCTCGAAGGCGCTCGCGACTGGTCAATTTCTCGTCAGCGCTTCTGGGCCTCGGTCATTCCTATGTGGCAGTGCGACAAATGTGATGAGAAGCAAGTGTTTGGCTCTATTGCTGAGCTCAAAACAGCCAGCGGTCAAGAAGTAAATGATTTACATAAGCATGTGGTTGATAAAGTAGTGTTTGCCTGCAAATGCGGGGGCACTATGAAACGTATTGCTGATGTTTTGGACACTTGGTTTGACTCCGGATCCATGCCTTATGCGCAATTTCATTATCCATTTGAAAATAAAGATTCATTTGATAAAAAATTCCCAGCCCAGTTTATTGCTGAAGGCGCTGATCAGACCAGGGCGTGGTTTTATTATCTACATGTCATTTCCGGAGCCATCAAAAAGCAAGCCGCTTATAAAAACGTGATTGTCAACGGCATAGTGGTAGCCGAAGATGGCAAGAAAATGAGTAAGCATCTCAATAATTATCCGGATCCAAATTTGGTAATGGATAAATATGGAGCCGATGCCTTGCGTTTGTATTTGTTATCATCACCAGTCATGTTGGCCGAGAATTTATCCTTTACAGAAAAAGATTTACAAATTGTTTATCGACGCTTTACCGGTCTTGTGCAAAACATTTTGAATTTTTATCAGATGTTTGCTGGAGAGAAAAAATCCGGCGAAGAATTACCAAAAAAATTAGACAATGATTTGGATAAATGGATAGTCAGCAAATATGAGCTTCTGCTCCAAGAAGTCACCGAAGCCATGACCGAATATAATTTGGTCAAAGCCACCAGACCCTTGTTTGATTTTGTGGACGCTCTATCTACTTGGTATTTGCGTCGTAGCCGTGAACGCTTCAAGGGCGATGATGAAAGTGATAAGCAATCGGCTATTTTGACCTTGGGCTATATTTTGAAACATTTAGCCAAAATCATTGCGCCCTTCACACCATTTACTGCCGAGATTATTTACAGAGAGTTTAATAATAAAGAAGAATCAGTACATCTGACCAACTGGCCAAAATATGAAAATAAATTGGTGGACAAAAAAGTTTTGGAGCAAATGGAGTTAGTTAGAAAAATAGTGGAAACAGCTCATGCTTTGCGCTCCAAGGCTGGTATCAAAGTGAGACAGCCCTTGGCTGTGGTAGTTGTTGAAAAAAAATCAGGGCTTAATAAAGATTATTTTTTAATTATTGCCGAAGAGCTTAATGTTGAACAAGTGGAAATTATAGAAAATATAGAAACACAAAGTGGTTGGGAAATTGCCGAAGTCGGAGATTTCAAGGTAGCCCTAGACACTAACCTGACTCCAGAACTCAAAGACAAAGGTGTAGTCAGAGAAATTATTCGTACCATAAATAATTTGCGCAAAACCGCCGGCTTACAAGCGCCAGACAAGCCCGTGGAAGTTTATCAAACTAAATCCGATTACCTGAAACAGCTAGTCAAAAAATATGAAGCCGAACTAATTGCTGGCACTTCAGCTGGCGCTTGGGAAGAATTTGGTCAGGAACCGACACATAAAATTGATTTAGAAATTGAAGGTGAGATAATCACCTTGGGTATAAAATAAATGTCATTCAAAACAGAAGCTTTTGTATTGCAAGCCCGGGAGTGGCAAAAGGCCGATCGTCTTTATGAATTATTTACGCCACAAGAAGGAGTGATTCACGCTATTTTGCGCTCCGCTGCCAAACCGGGCAATAAGTTGGCTGGCCACATGTTGCCTTTTGGCAAGGTGCGCATTATGATTGGGCGCGGCCGCCTGGATCATCTCGCTGGCGCAGCCATCATCAAAGATTATTCTAACATCCGCACAGACTTGAAAATAATGTCATTGGCGGCCGCTATTGTCGAACTGCTACTCAAAGACAAAAGCAGTGAGAACAAGCATTTGGAATATATGCAGGTAGAAAAAATATTTGATTTGCTTGATGATGTAAACATCAGTTTTGAAAAAAAATTGATTTTGGTCAGAGTTTTTTTGTGGAAATATTTGAGTCTAGCTGGCTGGCAACCCGAATTAGACACTTGTCTATTTTGTCGCCACACAATTGATGGTCAGCAAGCTAGTCAATACCTGCCTGGTCGGGGTATAATATGTTTAGAGCACAAAGAAAATAGTTATCTGCCTATCAATTCGGAACTTTTGGTTTTTTTGCGCTTGATTAACACTTTAGATTTTGAGGAATTTATAAAAATAAATATAAGTAATAAAACAAAAAAAGAGTGGTTGAAAGTTTCCCAACTTTTTTATCAGGCGGTTTTCGATCAGCCATCTCAAGCTTTAAAAATATTGCCCTATGCCTAAAGTAAAAAAAGACCTAGACTCCATCCAGAGTCCATCCTTAAAAAGAATGAGTTATGAAAATTTAGCTATTCGTAATAGCAAAAAAGTGCCATTAGAATATCGGACTATGAAAAAAGCCAAACACCGCGGTGGTGGTTGTTTGTTATTTTTATTTATTTTATTTTTGGCTTCGGCCGCTGGTTTTTATTATTTTAGTAGCCAACAAAAACCGCAAACCAAAAATAGTTTGGAATTGAGTGTTGAGAATCCCAGTGAAATAATTTCTGGCGATCAGGCAACTTATTTGATCAAGTACAAAAATCTTGACAGCATTGCCTTGCAAAAGATGGAGCTGAGTGTCAAATGGCCTAATGGTTTTTATTATGACGAGTCCAGCCAAAAGCCCCGCGATGATAGTGCCACTATTTGGGATTTGCCAGATTTGGCTGTGGGACAAGAAGCGAGTTTGGAGATCAAAGGGCAATTAGTTGGCAATGTTGATGAAATTTTAAAAAGTGCCTTTGTTATGCAGTATCAGCCAGCCAACTTCAACTCTGATTTCAATAGTAAAGTTGAAGCCGAAACCAAGATTAAAGAAAGCAAATTGTCTTTGCTTATTGAAGGCGTGGAAAAAACCATGGTGAGTACTGATCAGGAGTATAAAGTCAAATGTAAAAATTTAACTAAAGAAGACTTTTCTGGTTTAGTAGATATTTTATACCCAGATGATTTTACAGTTGCCTCAGTTGACCCCAAAAAAGACAGTGACTATTGGACGCTGGACTTGAAAGCTGAAGAAGAAAAAATTATTACCATCAAAGGATCATTTGATGCTGATAGTAAGCCTAGTCAATTGTTGGTGGTAGAAATTGGCAACAAAGTAAATGATAAATTCAGAAGACTAGCCCGGGCGGAAAAAAATATCGCCGTTATCAATCCCAATTTTGCCGTCAAACTGCAAATAAATAATAAATTAGAAAATCAAATAGTAAATTGGGGTGATAGCTTGAACTACCAGTTGGAGATCACCAACAACAGCGAATCAGATTTGAGCGATGTCAAGATTTCTGCCCTGCTTGACGGACAGGTGCTGGATTGGGATAGCTTGGAAATTACTGATAATAATGGCCAGCGAGATAATAATACCATTGTCTGGGATAAGCAAAAAAATTCTGAATTAGCCCTATGGCCAAAGGGTTTGACCAAGAATTTTTCTTGGAAGGTCAAAGTAGTAGCCAAGCCAGTTTCCGAAAGAATGCTTGATAACGTTGTCAAAATAAATATTGAGGGTCTTGATAATTGGGAGCAGGTACAGCCAACCATTACTTTAACGGTTGGTGAAAACATAAAGTTTAATGCTGGTATTTATTGGGAGCTAGCTGGACGGCGAGTGGGTAGTGGAGTCATACCACCAAAAGTAGGTGCTGAAACAGAGTATTTGGTGGTGTGGTCTTTGGTGTCAACCACCGGTAATTTTAGTAGCATCAAGGCAGAGTCTGATTTGCCACCAGATGTAGAGTTTGTTTCCGAAACTGATGTGCAGGAAGGCGCTTTAAGCTTTGATGAATCTACCAGAACCTTGACTTGGGATATCAGTGACACGAAAAATGTTATGTTGCCCACCACCGCTTCGTTCACGATCAAGATTGCGCCAAAATTAGCCGACCAAGGTAAGGCCATGACTTTGCTGAATCCCATTACAGTGACGGCCAAGGGCTTGGAAGAAGTAGTGATGCGTTCCAAGTTGATTAACACTTCCGATGTCATTGCTGACTCCACTCAGTCAGTAGGCATTGTGCAATAATAAATATGTTTGATTTATTAAAAACTTCCAAAAAATCCCAAGCGCGTTTGGGTATTTTGCACACGGCTCATGGCCAGATCCAAACGCCATTTTTTATGCCCATTGCCACTAAAGCTGCCATAAAAAGTTTGGAAGTGCCCGAAGTCAAAGAATTGGGCGCGGAAATAATTTTATCCAATACTTATCACAATTATTTACGACCAGGTCTTGTAGTCATAAAAAAATTTGGGGGCTTACATAAGTTTATGAATTGCGATTTGCCAATACTGACTGATAGCGGTGGCTATCAGGTGTTTAGTTTGTCCAAAATGCGCCAGATCAAGGGTGATAATATTACTTTTACTTCTTATTTAGATGGATCAAAACATATTTTGAACCCCAAAAAAGTAATTGATATTCAGGTTGCTTTAGGTAGCGACATCATGATGGTCTTGGACGAGTGCGTGGGTTTGCCAGCTGAGCGTCAGGATATAGTCAATGCTTTGGTTAGGACTAGCCGTTGGGCTGGTCAGGCGCTGGCATACAAAAAAAAGCTTGAACAAAAAAATAGTACAATCAAGAAACAACTTTTGTTTGGCATTGTGCAAGGTGGTGATCAAAAAGATTTGCGTCAAAGATCGGCTAAAGAAATCACCTCTTTAGCTTTCGACGGTTTTGCCATTGGTGGCTTGGCAGTAGGCGAGTCCAACAAGATCATGTATCAGATAGTCAAATACACCGCTCCGCTTTTACCAGAGAATAGACCTCGGTATTTGATGGGTGTTGGTTATCCGGAAAATATTATTGAGGCAGTAAAAAGCGGTGTAGATATGTTTGATTGTGTCATCCCGACTCGCGAAGCCAGACATGGTAAGCTGTATATTTGGTCGTCGTCATTCCCGCGCAGGCGGGAATCTCGTGTCCCATTTTCCGGTAGTTTCTACAAAACCATCAACATCACCAATGCCAAATTTGCCAAAGATACTTCTCCAATCAACGATCAGGTATTAAAAAATTATTCTAAGGCCTATTTACATCATTTATTCAAGACACAGGAACCGCTGGCTCTAAAATTGGCCACTATGAATAATGTGCATTTTTATTTGGAGTTAATGAAGAAGATTAGAATGGCGATTAAACAAAATAGATTATAAAAGTATCTCTAGTCAAAAAATGCGCTTTTTGGTATAATATTATTAATTAAACAAAAACATATGTTTAAAAAAAATAATAAGTGTCCACATTGTACTATGAATAAAAAATGTCTTTGGCACAGGAAAAGTTTTTTGGGTTTTAATTTGATTGAAATTGTAATCACGGTCGCAGTCTTGGCTATTATTGCTGGTACCATTATGTATAATGAAGATCCAGAAAAAAGGATTGGTCAAGCGCGTGATGCTCAGAGAATACAGGAGCTAAACACCATTGCTAGGGCTATAGAAAATTATGAAATAGAAAATCATGCTCTACCATCAGATTTTTCAATGGCTACTTTGGGAGTTGGTGAAAGAATTGTGCTTTGTAGCACGGCGGCTTCATTAACTTGTGGCACTCAGACTAAAAATTGCCTAGTGGTCGATGATCCAAATTTTTTGGGCAAATATTTACCAACCTTGCCAGTTGATCCAAATAAATCTACGGCTACTGATACTGGTTATTATGTCACTCGAGCGGATAATAATTCAGCGCTAGTAGTCGGAGCTTGTGACGCCTATGACACCACCAAGACTTCAGCTGTGGTGGTAAAAGCTACTTTGCCAACCTATGAACCATTGATAGACCCACTAGTTTCTTGTGGAAATGGAATTTTGGAAGCTGGAGAAATTTGTGATTATAATTCAGCTGGTTCCCAATGTGCCTATAATGCGGATCATTACATTCAGGGTATAGTTTATGACCCGGTAATTTGCAAGAACAATCCTATCGGCTGTAGTTCTAGCTGCAATTCTTGTATAAAGGTTTGCACAGTTCCTCCTGAACCTCCTATTGAAGAGGATCCTGAATAGTAGTACTATAACTGCTCATTGAGATCCTCCTGCCAGAACAGGGAGCTATTATTAATTTAAAATATTATTACTCTAAACAAAAAAGCATTCACTTTGGTAGAGTTAATTATTGTAATAACCGTTATGGCTATTTTAGCGGCTGGTTTATTTGTGGCTAGCAAACCACAGAAAAGAATAGGCGAAACCAATGACGCTAAAAGAAAAAATGACGCTCAGGCTATTGAGCAAGCTATTAAAGTTGTGGCCACTGATTCTGGTGTGATGCCTGACGAGTTAAAAAGTCTTACCGAAAATGAATATTTTGCTATTGTCAAAGCTGGTGGCTCTGTTTCTGACACCTACTCCTGCGCAGCTTTAGGTGCTAGTTTGGTTAAAAAAGATATTTCCGCTTCTTTACTCAGTGTCCTTCCGCAAATACCCATTGATCCAGAGCTTACTAGCGCTAGCAATGAGACGGGTTATTATATTGTCAGGCGCGGTAGCTCTTATGATGTGGAGCCCTGCAATACTTATCGTTTGGCTGCAACGAGCGGTACTAAACAAATGTGTGGGGATGGTTATTGTGGTAGTAGTGAATCTTGTGCTTCTTGTTCTCCAGACTGTGGAGTTTGTACACAACAATATTCTGTGGATGAATACCCAGACACAGTCACTGACGCTGGCGGATCATACGCGTGGACAAATCCAAATAATATAAAAATTGATGATGGTACGCAGGCGTATACGTTGCTTGCTCCACTAAGCGACATAAATTTCACTGATAACATGGTTTCTATTATAAAGGCGGATGGATCTACAGGATCAGCTAATTATAAAGAAGTATCACTATGGCCAGCTTCTTGGGCAGTTAGTACTTATGGTGACGCTACTAATAAATGGAGTGAAACTTGGACGCCAGCCAATATAAATAACAGTAATTTTGGTGTTGCCATTAGCGTCATTAGTTCGGAATTAGCTGTAAGTAATACTCTCAAGGTTACAAATTTTGGTTTTAGTATACCGGAAACGGCCACTATAGATGGTATTATTGTTTATCTCGAAAAAAGAAACAGAACAACCACCAGAATACCGATAGCCAGCTATGCTGAGGTAGATGTTATTCATATTAAAGTTTATTATACGAATTAATTATAATGTAAAAAAGCTAGACAGTAATCCTAGCTTTTTTTATTTATCTAAAAATGTTATAATATAAATAATGTCAAAGAATGTTTTAACACAAGCAAGCAAGCTATTAATTTTGGATTACATTGCCGAAATTTTGTATTTCCCAGTGTGGTGGTATGGCCCAGGATTGCGCAATGCTATGGAATATTTTGCCAACGGCTTGGTAGAGGCCAACCGTTTTACTGGCTTAACTTTGCTTTTGAGAAATCTTTTCAAGCCCATGTTTGCCCAATATGATAAGCAGGGTCGCATTATTAGTTTTTTTATGCGCCTAGTGCTTATTTTTTATAAAGGGTTAACATTTTTTTTGATGGTGGTGTTCTATTTTCTAATTTTAATATTTTGGATTTTGTTGCCATTGGCTATAGTCTGGGGTATTACTTATAATTTGCCTGCCTTATGGCTGAAGAAATAACTTTTAAAAATTGCGAGGCCTGTCAGGGCCAAGGCAGTGTGGATGGTAAACAGTGTCCGACTTGTTTGGGGCACCGTTATTTTTATTTTACTAATAATGATCTAGTATATTGGGATTATCCCATTGACTATTTGCATATTTTTGTGCGAGAGCTGAAGCAGACAATCAATTTGATTATCAACATAGCTTTGATCTGTGCCAGTTTGCTGACTATGGTTTTTTTGTACTTGATGTGGAAAAATGTACAGGGTGATCCACTCAACTGGTTGAAACTTTGGATCACACCTGATCGGCAAAATTTTTGGCTATGGATATTGATTGTTTTGGACATGTATTTTTATTACCGCCTGACAGCCCCAGTGCTACTGGAACGAAAAAAACGGCGTTTGCTTTTGGACAAAAATGTTTTTGTTCAGCACAATATTGCCGACAGCTTGAACAAAGAGACAACAGTCATGATGGACAAGGCCTGGCTCTATGCTCAAAGTAGGAAGATTTTTCCAGTGAGCGCTTGGCATTTGCTTTTTATTTTACTTGGCGATAAGGATATAAAATTAGTATTGGCTCGCTTGGGTTTGGGTAGTGAAAATTTACAGCAACTTATCAATGACAACTTGTCACAGCTTAGCCCTAGCCAGCAAAATAATGAAGAGATTACTGATGAGTTAAAAAATACTTTACTTCAGGCCTACTTACATATGCACAAGCGTCATGATCGTCGTTTGGCTGAGGTAGACTTGCTTTATGGCTTGGTGTTGTCTTCACAGTCAATCAGAAACTTTTTTTATGATTTTAATATTGATGAGAATAAGATTGAAAATGTCATTGCTTGGCTGACCATCAATCGCAGTATTTATGAAAATTATCAACTTTATCGATCGCGATCGCATTTGAAAAAAACCAGCATCAATCGTTCCTATACGGCCATTGCCACTCCAATTTTGGATGCTTTTTCTCAAGATTTGACTGAGCAGGCCAAGCGCGGGCGCTTGACCCTCTGCGTGGGCCGAGACAAAGAAACAGCCGATATTATCCAAACCATAGAGAGTAATCAATCTAGCGTCATTTTGGTCGGTCCTTCGGGCGTAGGCAAGACCAATATAGTTGAGGGCTTGGCCAATATGATGATGGCCGAAGAAGTGCCAGAATTATTTCAAGACAAGCGCTTGGTTAGTGTTTCTATTCCACTATTAATTTCCGGAGCCACTGGCGGTGGAGTTTTGGAAGAGAGATTGTTGGCTATTATCAACGAAGTAGCTATCTCTGGTAACATTATTTTGTTTATTGATAATATTCATAATATTATCGGTATATCAAGCCAAGGCAATGAGGGCATTGATTTATCAGAAGTTTTGGCGGCCGAGATTAGAAAATCCGGAATTATTGTTATTGCTACCAGCACCAACAAAAGTTATGTTGATCGCATAGAAAAAACTGATCTCGGACAGGTTTTGAAAAAAATTACTATCAATGAACCAGACAAAAATCAGACTATCCAAATATTGGAAGCGCATGTTGGTTATGTTGAGCACAAAAATAAAGTTTATTTTACTTACGAAGCTATTGAAAAAATATTTGATCTATCTAGTCGTTATATGCCGGATAGCTATTTGCCGAAAAAAGCTATTGATATGATGGACGAGGTCGGTATTATGGTGGGGCAGACTAGACGGGCCGATCGCTTGGTGCGAGCAGAAGATGTAGCAGTATTAGTCAGTAAGAAGACTAACATACCGCTCACTCAAGTATCAGCTCAAGAATCAACTAAGTTGATGAATATCGAGGCGGAGATTCACGAACGAATTATCGGTCAGAATGAGGCAGTGACAGCCGTGGGTGCGGCTTTGCGTCGAGCCAGAGCAGAACTGAGAGACAAAAAACGTCCGATTGTAAATCTATTGTTCTTGGGTCCGACTGGTTCTGGAAAAACAGAACTAGCCAAAACAGTGGCGGAAAAATATTTTGGCAGTGAAAAAAATATGATCCGCTTGGATATGTCCGAGTATCAATCTCAAAATAGTCTGCCACGATTGATTGGCTCAGCCGAAAATGGCACTACCGGTTTGTTGACTGAGATGGTCAGGCAAAAACCTTTTGCCTTGCTGTTGCTGGATGAAATCGAAAAAGCGCACAAAGAAGTTTTGAATATTTTTTTGCAGGTTATGGACGATGGCCGTCTGACTGACGCGGTTGGTACCACAGTTGATTTTACTAATTTGATACTGGTCGCTACTTCCAATGCCGGTACATCTTACATTCAGGATCAGATTACCAAAGGTAGAAGTATTGATTCTTTTAAAGATGATTTGATAAAAAATGAAATTCGGCCAATATTTAGTCCGGAGTTTATAAATCGTTTTGACAATGTCATTGTTTTCAAACCATTGAATCAGGATGAGATTTTCCAGATTGCCGGTTTGTTGCTAAAAGGTGTTAAAAAGAATTTGGAGGCCAAGGGTATTTATTTTGAATGTACTGAGGCCGCTCAAAGAGAGTTGGCTAACGCTGGTTTTGATCCAGTGTTTGGTGCTAGACCATTAAGAAGAATAATTCAAGAAAGAGTGGACAATGCTTTGGCTAACTTTTTATTGTCTGGCAAAATTGGTCGTCGTGATGTCATAGTCTATGATGCTGGTGACAAGATTACTGTCCGGAAGGCCGAAGGGTATTAATTATTTTTTGAGGGTGGGCTAGAGTGTTAGCCCACTTTTTTTGTTTTTAGTCAATTCTTGTTTTTTTTGCTCTAATTAGTTATAATTTGTTTATTGTTTATTACTAAAAACAGTATTTATGGCTCAAGACAATAGTTTTGAAAAAATAGTCAACCTAGCAAAACAGCGGGGTTTTATTTATCCGTCTTCAGAGATATATGGTGGTTTAAGCGCGGCCTATGACTACGGCCCATTGGGCGTGGAGCTAAAAAACAACATAAAACAAGCTTGGTGGAAAATGTTTGTGACCAGTCGGGCTGATATGGTTGGGCTTGATTCGGCTATTATTATGAATCCTAAAATTTGGGAGGCCTCTGGCCATGTGGAAAATTTTTCCGATCCTTTGGTTGATTGTAAATCATGTCACAAGCGTTTTCGCGAAGATCATCTATTGGAAGATAATAGCTTGCAACCCGAGTATGACAAGACCAAGCCCCGCAATCGAAAGGGCTTAAAGTGTCCGGATTGTGGTGGAGAGCTGACTTCGGCTCGGCAATTCAACCTCATGCTCAAGACTTTTTTGGGTCCACTTGAGGATAGTGCCAGCACAGCTTATCTGCGGCCAGAAACAGCTGGCGGTATTTTTGTTAATTTCAAAAATGTTTTGGAAACCATGCGTTTGAAGTTGCCTTTTGGTATTGCGCAAATCGGCAAGTCATTCCGCAATGAGATTACCACAGAAAATTTTATATTCAGGACGCGTGAATTTGAACAATTGGAAATAGAGTATTTTATAAATCCAAAAAGTTGGGAACAGCATTTTGCTGAGTGGCAAAAAGTTATGAAGGACTGGTGCTTGTCTTTGGGTTTGTCATCAGATGATTTAGTGGAGCATGAAATTTCTGGCAAAGATCGAGCTTTTTATTCCAAGCGAACTATTGATTTTGAATATAAATTTCCTTTTGGTCAAAAAGAATTGTATGGTTTGGCCTACAGGACTGACTATGATTTAACGCAACACCAAAAGTTTTCTGGGCAGGACCTATCCTACACTGATCCCATTACCAAAGAAAAATTTATGCCGCACGTCATTGAACCATCCTTGGGTGCGGATCGCACAGTCTTGGCTTGTTTGTGCGCGGCTTATACTGAGGTCAAGGGTGGTCGTAGCACTACTACTGAGTCTAATAAGGAGTCAGAAGTTGTTTTGAAATTACCTTATAATCTAGCGCCGATCAAAATAGCAGTATTACCACTGTCTAAAAAAGAAAATTTAGCAGAATTGTCGCGTAATATTTTGATGGATCTAAAGAAAAATTGGGTGTGTATGTATGATGAAACAGCTAGCATTGGTAAGCGCTATCGTCGTCAGGATGAGATTGGCACACCGTATTGCGTGACTATTGATTTTGAAAGTTTGGAAGACAAAAAAGTGACAGTCCGTGATCGTGATACTATGCAGCAAGATCGTATAGCTATTGCCGAATTAGCAAGTTATTTTAATGAAAAATTTAATAATTAGTTTTTTTATATTTAAATATGTTTAAACGAATTACAAGAGCTGATGGCAGTGTCTTGCTTTTGGTGCCCAAAAAAGAAACTCAAGCCATTACTTTTGAAGTGATATACAAAGTTGGCAGTCGCCAAGAGAATTTGCGGAATAATGGCGTTTCTCATTTTGTGGAGCATCTGATGTTCAAAGGCACACAAAAAAGACCCAACACTATTGATATATCCAAAGAGCTGGATGGTATTGGCGCCGAGTATAATGCCTTTACCAGCAAAGAACACACGGGCTACTACATTACGGCTGATGCTAGTCATTTGCCGTTGGCTATGGATATGCTGTCGGACATGCTTTATAACTCCAAATTTGACGCTCAAGAAATGGATCGCGAGCGGGGGGTGATAGTTGAAGAAATAAACATGTATGAGGACAATCCTTCTTTTTATGTGGAGGAAATATTTGAAGAATTACTTTTTCAAGGATCAACTCTAGGCAAGCCAATTGCTGGTCCGCGTGAAGTAATAAAAAACATTGGTCGTCAAAGCTTGTATCAATATTACAAAAAAAATTATTATAATGGTAATGCTGTGATTGGCGTGGCTGGTAATTTTTCAGAAGCCAAAATGCAAACTCTGTTGAAAAAATATTTTCCAGTAGCCAATAGACAAGCGCGCAACAAAATAAAAAAAGTAGCTCGTTTTGTACAAAGTCAACCGCGAATCAAACTAATCAATCGCAATCTGGAGCAAGTGCAGTTGATTGTCGGTTTCCGGACTATGCCTAGCACGGACAAGCGGTTTATGGCTCTGCAGATTTTGGGAAATATTTTGGGTGGCACTATGAGTTCTCGTTTATTTTTGCAGATTAGAGAACGCATGGGTTTGTGTTATTTTATCAAAGCCGAAGTAAGTGGTTACGAAGACGCTAGCTCCTTTGCCGTGCATTCGGGATTGAACAAAGACAAGATTTATGAGGCACTATCGGCTATTAAGGAAGAGCTGGATCGCGTCAAAAGAGATGGTATTAGTCAGGATGAATTGCAAAAAGCCAAAGATAATATTCGTGGTCGATTGATTTTGCGACTAGAGAGCCCGACTAGCTATCTTAATTTTTTGGCCGCTCAAGAGTTGCTGAATAAAAAAATAAAAGATAGACAAATGACTTTGGCCGAATTGGATAAAATCACTGTCAGCCAAATAAATCTTTTGGCCAAAGAGGTGATAGATTGGCCGAAGAGCAATATAGCCATCATTGGCCCTTTTGAGTCTACTAATAAATTTTTGAAAATATTAAAATAAAAATATGACAAAACAAAACATGACGATTTCCAATGGCACAATCTGGCGCATTATTTTAATTTTGGCGCTGGTGGCGGTGGTGATTATGATTAGAGATGTTTTAGCGCTATTTGTGGTAGCGGTAGTGCTGGCTTCGGCTTTTGATCCTTGGGTTGATGGGCTATACAAAATAAAAATTCCGCGTGGTTTGAGTATTGCGGTAATTTTTTTAATTTTTTTGTCGATTATCACATTGGTGGTTATTTTGTTAGCCGGACCTATAGCTGACCAGATTATGGATATCTCCAGGTCTTTCCCGCAAATTTATGCCAAGATAAATACAATGTTAGCTAGTTTGCATCGTCTAGAAGGCGTCAACCCCGGTAGTGCTCAAAATACCAGTGGTATTTCTTTGTCACAACTGGCTCAAAGTTTATCGCAAATCGGTTCGGGCATTTTCAATGTTGTGACCTCCGTCTTTGGTGGTATTTTTAGCTTTTTTATGGTTTTGGTAATTACTTTTTATTTGACCATAGAAGAAAATGGTTTCAAAAAATTTATTCGCCATTTATTTCCAGTAGAAAAAAAGGAACAAGTAAATTATTTGGTAGAGGGTATGCAAAAACGTCTGGGTATGTGGTTTAGGGGGCAGATGATTTTGTCCGTAATTATTTTTCTAGCAGTCTATATTGGCTTGGTGCTTTTGCACGTTAAGTACGCTTTGTTGTTAGCAGTTTTAGCTGGTTTGTTGGAGATTGTGCCAATTTTGGGACCATGGATATCAGCCATTATTGCTATATTTTTTGCTTGGGGTGATAGTTTCAACAAAGCTCTATACACCGGTATTTTATATTTAGCTATTCAGCAGTTAGAAAACCATGTGGTTGTGCCCAAGGTCATGGGCAAGAGTACCGGACTTAATCCCATAGTAGTGATCCTAGCAATTTTGACTGGTGGCCGTTTGGCGGGGATTATCGGCGCCTTACTGGCTGTACCGATTGCTACAGCTATCTCGGTGTATTTTGAGTACGCCATGGCTAAAAGAAAATAAGTTCAATGAGCAATCTATATATTGTTGCTACACCGATTGGAAACTTGGAGGATATTACTCTGCGTGCTTTGGATATTTTGCGCAACGTGGCTGTGATCGTGGCCGAAGACAAGCGGGTGACTGTTCGCTTATTAAACAAACATCAGATTGAAAAAAAATTGTTAGTTTGGCAACAGCACAGTTCCAACACCGATTGGCAGAGGATAAAAAAAGAGTTAGTTTCAGGCAGTGATGTGGCCTATGTCAGTGATGCGGGTACACCCGGTATATCAGATCCCGGTGGACAGCTCATCAAAAAAGTATTAGCTGAATTGCCAGAAGTAAAAATCATACCTCTACCTGGGCCATCGGCTTTGTCGGCTATTATCAGTGTGGCTGGCATCCAACTTGATCGCTTTATTTTTTTGGGTTTTTTACCGCACAAAAAAGGACGCCAAACTTTGATTGAAATGATAAAGAAAGAAACTGTGCCTGTGATATTCTTTGAGTCAGTACATCGTATTGTCAAAGCATTAGAGCAGTTGGCAGACAGTCCCAAACAATTGATTGTCGGTCGCGAGCTGAGCAAACAATTTGAGACAATTTATCGCGGTACCGCGCCAGAAATACTGGATATTTTTAATAAAGACAAAACAAAAATAAAAGGTGAGTTTGTGATTGTGGTTGATAAAGCATAATTTTTTAAAATATAATATGACAACTAAAAAACAATTAAGTACTATCACGATTTTAATTAAGGACAGGCAAATGCACGCCAAGGATGTTAATCAGCTTTTGACTGACGCTGGGCACATGATCATGGCTCGATTGGGAGTCAATGTGCAACCAGCTTGCATTGCGCACTGTACTGGTTTGATTGTGGTGGTGGCCAAGGGCACAACTCGCGAGTTAAAGAGCCTAACTCTCAAGCTGAACAAGCTGTATGGTATAGTAGCCAAGATTAACATTGTCAGTGATTAATAATTATTAAAAAATTGAAATAAAAAAACTATGAGCTTATTTGATGTAATTTTAGTGATCATTTTATTTGTTTTTGTGTGGCAGGGCTTTCGTTCTGGTTTGGTCGGCGCCATTGGCGGATTTATTGGTGTCATTTTGGGTATTTGGTTTGGCTCTCATTATATGAACCAAGTCGGTACTTGGATAATGCAGGCCATCAATATTGACAATCAAGCTTTAGCTAACATTTTGGCCTTTGTGGTAATTTTTGTGGCTATCAATATTGTAGTTAGTCTGATTGTCAAGATAATAAATCTGATTTTTCACTTCATACCATTTATTGATTTAATCAACAAAATGCTGGGCGCCATTGTTGGTCTATTAGGTGGTGTTTTGGCTATCAGCGCCTTGGTATATCTTTTGGCTAGATTTCCTATTAGTGAATCCATTACCCAGTCTTTTCAAAATTCTTTTATTTCGACTTGGGTCAATAGCATTTCTATTGTCATTGAGCCCTTTATCCCAGAAGCTATTAAGAGTATTAATTCTTTGATGTAATGTTGGTAGACAGCCACGCTCATCTCAATTTCCAGGCTTTCAACGAAGATCGAAGCCAAGTCATTGCCCGCTGTAAAAATGCGGGCATGCTTGTAGTTAATGTTGGTGCAGCCAAGGCCACGAGTCAGAAAGCTTTAGAAATTGCTGATGGCCAGAATTTTTATGCTAGTTTAGGCTTGCATCCCATTCATGTATTTGATGAAGAATTTAAAGTAAATGATTACCAGAAATTAATTGATGAAAATAAGGACAGAGTCGTGGCTATGGGTGAAACTGGTTTTGATTATTTTCATCTGGATATGAGTTTTGCTAAAGGCGCCAAATCAGTTGCAGAAATAAAAGACAAACAAAAAAAAGTTTTTTTACAGCATTTGGAATTAGCCAAGAAAAATAATTTAGCAGTTATAGTGCATGGCCGAAACGGCAAACCTGCCTCGCCGCAAGGCGGGGATGAGCCAAGCGCTTATCGTGATATTTATGAGTTATTGAAAGAATCGGGACAAAAGCGAGGAGTGGTGCATTGCTTCGGAGGCAATCTAGAGGAAGCGAAACTGGTGGTAGAAATGGGTTTTTATATTGGGATTACTGGTATTATTACCTTTGACAAAACTGGTGTTTTGGAGGAAATTATAAGTGAAGTACCATTGGAGCGGATTTTGATTGAAACTGATTCACCATATCTAGCGCCAGAGCCATATCGAGGCAAAAGAAATGAGCCACTATACGTCCAATATGTGGCCGAAAAAATCGCCCAAGTAAAAGGAAAATCAGTAGAAGATATTATTGAAATAACAGGCAATAATGCTAAGAGCTTGTTTAACTTAAGTTGACCCTAAGTTTAACTTATGTTATACTTGGAATATAAAAATTAATAGATAAAAATATGGGTATTATTGGGCTCAAAGAATTACGTCAAAATATGGATAGTTATATTAGCCGCGTCAAACGAGGAAATTCTTTTGTGGTTATGAAAAAATCTCAAGTAATTTTTAAGATAGTACCATTTGATCAAGAGGAGTCATGGGAAACAGTGATTGATTTTACTAAGCTCAAAAAAGGTGGAGTAGATATACAGGATTTATTGGCCAGATTATAATTTATGGATAAAATTAACAAGGCCTTAAGGAAGCTTTTGCCAGCTGAAAGAAAAGAGATTAAAAATATTATTTTACTTATAAATACTGGTAAATATTCGCATTTAGATTTGAAAAAATTAAAGGGATATGATGATATTTTTCGCGTTCGACATGGACGATGGCGAATTATTTTTAAGATAGACGGGGAAAATATAAAAATTTTAACTTTAGAAAAAAGAAGCGATAATACATATAAATTTTAAATTATGCAAACATTTTCATTGATAGTATTAGTAATTTTAATAATCGGCATCGCGATTATTATTTATTTGATATTACAAAACAAAAAACCCAGCGATGATAAATCATTATTGCTTTTGCAATCGCAGATTTCTGACCTAACCAAACAGCTGGGTGAAAAAATTGATTCCACTACTCATCAGTCAGCCAAGATGCTTCAGGATCAGTTTATGGAAACTTCTCGCATTTCCAAAGACATGACCGAGAAGCTTTTGAAACTTGAGGAAACCAATAAGCAAGTCGTTGGTTTTACAGACCAATTACAAAATTTAGAAAAAGTGCTGACCAACTCTAAAAATAGAGGATCTTTAGGTGAAGCCAGCTTGGAATTGATTTTGAGCAATATTTTGCCACCCCAAAGCTACCAGATGCAGTATCGCTTCAAAAACAATGAAGCTGTTGACGCGGTCGTAAAAATCAAAGACAAAATTTTGCCAGTGGATGCTAAGTTTTCTTTGGAAAATTATCGTCGGATCATCAATGAGACCGATAAAGTCAAAAAAGAAATATTAGAAAAAGAATTTAAAAATGATTTGAAAAAGCGTATTGATGAAACTGCCAAATATATTCGGCCACAAGAAAAAACTCTAGACTTTGCTTTTATGTATATTCCGGCTGAAGGCATTTATTATGATTTGTTGATCAATGAAGTCGGAGCCGTTAAAGTCAATACGCGTAATTTGATTGATTATGCTTTTAATGAAAAAAAAGTAATTATTGTTTCACCAACTACTTTTGCGGCCTATTTGCAGACTGTCTTGCAGGGTCTGAAAGCATTACAAATAGAGGAGTCAGCCAAAGAAATTCGCAGTAATGTTGAAAAACTACAAAAACACATGGCCGCTTATGCTGAGTATCACAAAAAACTTGGCACTCAGCTCAATACAGTGGCCAATACTTATGATATTTCCAGTCGTGAATTTAAAAAATTAGATAAAGATATATTGAAAGTCTCTGGCCAGGGTGGAGAATTAGAATTTGAAGAGATTGATCGGCCGAGGTTGGAGTAGTATTATGTCATTCTGGAGCGCAGTCCCGTTTAGCGGGACGGAGCGATAGAATCTAAAAGTGTGAGTTAAAGTTATAGATTCTATCGGTCTCCGCCAGCTGGCGGATCCCTCCAGAATGACGGTATGGAAAGTCCGATTTTAATATTATAAATAGCCATTTTGGCTATTTTTATTATTGACAAATATATTATAAAAATATAAGCTATCAAAGTTTCCGTTGGTTCATTTCACCAATAGTCTTTAGAAGGGAGGACAGTCATGTTTTGGCTTGTTTTGGCTATTTTTTTTGCCTTGTTTTTTTTGTGGGCTATCAACTGGCATGTGGCAGAAATCAGCAAGGATCAGAAGCGCAGCACGGATGCCCAGGAAGTAACGAATCAAGTGTTGGTGCGCATCGCGGAGGCACTTGAAAGCATCAGCGACAGAGGGACGCCAGACATTTGATTCCGCGTGGCTCCAGTCAAAGGCCCTGGGACTTAGGTTCCGGGGCTTTCTTTTTATCTAGAATTTATTTGATAAAGTATAATTCCAGTTGCCACGGCCGCATTTAGAGATTCGGTCTGACCATGACCTTTGATTTGGTAGCGTTGATCAGCTAGCGTCATCAATTCGGCTGATATGCCATGCGCTTCACTGCCAATAATGATAGCCAATTTTCCTGTTGGCAAAGTGTTATCTTGGCCATGGCTATCGCTGGCTATTATTTTGTAGTCATTTTTTTTCAAATCTTCAATCACTTCAAGCAAGTTTTGGTTTTGATAAAATTTAACATTAAATATTGAACCCATACTACTAGCAATTGTTTTGGGATTGTAGATATCAGCGCAAGTGGAATTTAAAAAAATGTTTTTGACACCAAACCAGTCAGCCGTACGCAAAATAGTGCCGACATTACCTGGATCTTGGATGCCATCAAGTAGCAAAACAGCTGATGTTGTGTAGTTAAATTTTTTGGCTGGTAAAAAAGCAAAAACAGCGATCGCTCCTTGGGGTGTGGTGCTGGGCGAAATTTTTTTTAATTCAATCTCGTTAATTATAGTATAGTCAGTATTGGCCCAATATTTTTGGTATTTTAAGCTGGCACTTTCGGTGACGTAAAGTTTTTTAAAATATTGAGATTTATTGTGCTCACTAATCACTTTGGGGTTATCCACCAAAAAACATTGTTCTTGGTCACGGTCCTTCTTGACCTGCAAAGATTTGAGCCAATCTAATTCTTTATGGGTTAACATATGGGTATTATAGACAAAATAGGGGGTTTGGACAATATGGGAGTAAAAAATATCACTCTTGCCAATATGTAAAAAATAAGTTAAAATATAGCCGCACTTTTTCTTCGATCGCCCTGTGGGCGATCGCCCAGAGGGTGCTGTGTCCGCCTTTGGTGGAATCAGCATCCCGTTCGGGCCTGAGGCCCTCAGGGCCGAAGGCTGACTGATATTATTTAAAAATAATAAGCATGGCCAAAGAACAATCTGACAAAGACAAGAATTATTGGATGTCATTTAGTCTGAAAGTCTTTGCGGAAAGCACTGGCTGGATCGCCATACCAGTGATTGGTGCTCTGTATTTGGGTCGTTATTTAGATAATAGGCAAAATACTGGCAGTTTATATTTTTTTAGTTTAACCGCCGTGGCCTTCATCATATCTTGCATTGGTTTGGCTAGGATAGGCATCAAATACATGGCTATGTTGGATCAAGGTAAAGAGCAAAAAAAAGAAAATGAGTCAAATAAGCAATCAAATAGAAAATAATCCAGAGAACACCATTGTTTCAGCGGAGGCTGAAAACGGTTTGGTAAATCAAGAGCTTGAACAAGGCCATGTGGCAAATTCAGAACATGAGCACACTCTTTTTGCCGAGCCGCTTTTTTATGTCAAACAATTTCCGATCACCAATTCACTACTGACATCATGGCTAGCGGTTATTTTGATTATTATTTTGTCCTTAGTAATTAGAGCCAAGAATTCCAAAATACCCGGAAAATTTCAGAGTTTCATAGAAACCATAATTGAAGGCGCTTTCAATATGATTGACATGGTGACCAATGATAGGGCCAAAAGTAAAAAAGTTTTTCCTGTAGTTTTTGCTATTTTTTTATTTGTGTTGATAAACAATTGGCTAGGAATGTTGCCGGGAGTGGGCTCAATTACTTATAACGATCTACCACTTTTGCGAGGTGGCACAGCTGATTTGAACACTACTTTAGCTCTGGGACTTTTTGCTGTCATCGCCGCTAATATTTTTGGGGTAATCAGTGTTGGTGGTTGGAATTATTTTAATAAATTTATCAATATCAAAACACTACTGGAAATTCCCAAGAAAATAAAACACGAACCAACTATTGCTTTGGTTAATCCAATTAATTTTTTTGTGGGATTGATAGAAATTATCAGTGAGATAGCCAAAGTGGCCTCATTATCTTTTCGTCTTTTTGGCAATGTTTTTGCTGGTGAAGTTTTGTTGGCTTCAATCACCGCTATGGTAGCTTGGGGCGTGCCTTTGCCGTTTATGTTTTTGGAGATTTTAGTCGGTGTGATTCAAGCTTTGATTTTTGCGGTATTGACCGTGGTTTATTTTACCATTGCCTCGGCTGATCATTCTGCGGAACACTAGTAGTGTCATCCTGAACTTGATTTAGGATCTCAAAAATGGGATTCTGAAATAAGTTTAGAATGCGAAATTAATTAATTAAAGTAGGCGACTTTAAAAAACCAAGCAACAGTCGACCGAAATTATTTAACCGCCCAGTGGGCGATCACCCTACGGGCGAGAAAGGAAAAAATATGGAATTAACATTAATCGCTAAAGCTATTGCCATCGCTGTTGGAGGATTTTCTCCGGCTCTGGCTATCGGTAAGATTGGCGCCAAAGCCATGGAATCAATCGGACGCAATCCAGAAGCGGCTGGCAAGATCTTAGTGCCAATGCTTTTGGTGTCAGCTTTTGCTGAAGCTATTGCTATTTACGCCTTGATCATTGCTTTTAGTATTAAATAGATTTTTTTGACTGCCCCCATATATTTGGGCGGCTCACTGGCCTTCATTGTCATCCCGCACTTGATGCGGGATCTACCATTGACTTGCCATCAGGTATAATAATGGTAGATTCCCGCCTTCGCGGGAATGACAGTGTGAGGTCAGTGAGCTGCACCACAGAAGATTTATCTGAGGCAGGACTAAGTAATTTATTTTATGGAAATATTGCAATTATTTGGAGTGGATTGGAAATTGATGCTCGCGCAAATATTTAATTTTGCGATTGTGGCTTTTGTTTTATGGCGTTTTGCTATCAAGCCAGTGATGGCCAATATGGAGAAGAGGAATCAGGAAATTGAGCAAGGACTCAAGGATGCTGAAAAATCTACCCAGAAATTAGCTGAATCAGACCGCGAGATCAGGAAGAATGTGCAAGAGACTCAGGCCAAAGCTATGCAAATAATCATGCAAGCCAAAAAAGACGCCGAAGCAGAAAAACATACTCAGCTGGAGAAAACCAAGGAAGAGGTAAAGCACTTAATAGACAAGGCCAAGGAGCAGATTGCTAGTCAACAAGAAGAAATGATTTTGCAGGCCAAAGCCGAATTAGCTGAAACCGTAGTGGAGACAGTTAGATTGGTTATGGATAACAAAATGAACAAAGACATTGATAAAAAGTATATTGATTCAATGTTGAAAAAAGTTTAATTATGAACAGTCGGCAACAAGCAAAAAATATCGCCAAGCTGTATTGGGGTTTGAGTCAGAATCGCAGCGAAAAAGAAGTAGACCAGATAGTAGTCACTATGGTTGATTTTTTGGCTAGTCGTGGTCAGATTGCTTTGGTGTCAGTTGTTTTGGATGAAACGAAAAAACTACTCTACGCTCAAAAAAATCAAATAGCCGTGGAAGTGTTGTCAAAATATGCCCTGACTACCAGTGAGCAAGCAGCTGTCAAATCATTGGTGCACAAAAAAACTGCTCAGGAAGCCATTTTGCATCACAGCGAAGGCGATGATTTGATTGGCGGAGTCAAAATCAGATATGAAGATAAAATAATTGACCTGACAATCAAGAAACAATTAGAAGATTTAAAACAATATTTAAGCGAATAAATAATTTAATAATATAGGTAATAATATGTCTAATGATCATTTGGTAAAAAGTTTGGAAAAAAAGTTGGCTTCTTGGAAACCAAAAGTTGTTGAGGAAACTTACGGTGAGGTACTAGAGGTTGGCGATGGTATTGCTAAAATTTCTGGCCTGTCCACTGTCATGTCTTCTGAGATGATAGAAATTACTACTCAAGATGGCACCAAAGTCGCTGGCGTGGTACTTAATCTAGAAGAGCAAGTAATTGGTGCTATTATTTTGGGTGAATATGGCAAAATCCAAGAGGGTGATAAAGTAAGTTCTACTAAGAAAATATTGCAAGTGCCAGTCGGCGAACAAGTGACTGGTCGCGTAGTTAATCCTTTGGGTGAACCAGTAGATGGTAAGGGGCCAATCAAGACCAAAACTTTTTATCCAATTGAAAAAATAGCTCCGGGTGTCATCACTCGTCAGTCAGTCAATCAGCCATTGCAGACTGGTATCAAAATTATCGACTCCATCATTCCGATTGGCAAAGGCCAAAGAGAATTGATCATTGGCGATAGGCAGACTGGTAAGACGGCCCTAGCCATTGACGCGATTATCAATCAAAAAGGCAAGGATGTAATTTGTATTTATGTGGCTATCAGTCAAAAAGAATCAAA
Organism: Patescibacteria group bacterium; assembly: GCA_041665545.1. Lineage (GTDB taxonomy): Bacteria > Patescibacteriota > Patescibacteriia > UBA1558 > GWA2-36-10 > CALMZN01. The sequence continues at coordinate 24,695 of JBAYIQ010000007.1, forward strand.
GATTGCCAAAATTGTGGCCAAACTAGAAGAAACCGGTGCTATGGAATATACGACGGTGGTACTGGCTGGCGCCTCCCAATCAGCATCTTTGGCTTATATTGCGCCATACGCTGGTTGTGCCATGGGTGAATATTTTATGGACCAAGGCAAAGATGTTTTGGTCATTTATGATGATTTATCCAAACATGCGGTAGCTTATAGGCAGATATCATTGTTGTTGAGACGCCCACCAGGACGCGAGGCCTACCCTGGGGATGTGTTTTATTTGCATTCTCGTTTATTAGAGCGAGCAGCCAAAATGTCCCAAGAGCATGGTGGTGGCTCACTGACGGCACTGCCTATTATTGAAACGCAGGCTGGTGATATTTCCGCTTATATTCCAACCAATGTTATTTCTATTACTGATGGTCAAATATTTTTGGAAACTGATTTGTTTTATAAAGGTGTGCGCCCGGCTTTGAACTCTGGCCTTTCAGTATCTCGTGTTGGATCAGCCGCCCAGATCAAGGCCATGAAAAAAGTGGCTGGTAAATTAAAATTGGATTTAGCTCAATTTAGGGAGTTAGAAGCTTTTGCTCAATTTGGTTCTGATCTTGATGAAGCAACTAAACAGCAGATTAATCGTGGTTTGCGTGTGACCGAGATTTTGAAGCAAGGACAATATCAACCAATACCCCAAAGCAAACAAGTCGTTATCTTGTACGCTGTGACTAATGGTTATTTGGACAATGTTCCGGTAGAAAAAATTAGCGAATGGGAAAAGAAATTATACGCTACACTAGACACTAGTGGAAAAGATTTGTTAGTTGGTATTGAAAAAGATGGACAGCTCACCGAAGAGCGGGAAGCGGAAATGCAAAAAATAATTAAGCAGTTAGTGGAAACAGAAGTAAAATAATTTATGCCTGCCACTCGTGATATAAAAAGAAGAATACGCTCAGTACGCAGTACCAAAAAGATTACTAGAGCCATGGAATTGGTAGCGGCAGCCAAGATGCGCAAAGCCGTGACCAAAGTATTGGCCACTAGGACTTATTCTGATTTGGCTTGGAGTACGGTTTTGCATTTGGTCAAAAAATTAAACGCTGAACATCATCCTTTTTTTCAAGAACCAAAAAAAGTAAAAAAAGTTGGCATTATTTTGATCAGTACCAATCGTGGCTTATGCGGTAGTTTCAATACCCAATTAGTTAATAAAGTTGTGCAGTCTATTAATATTCATCATCCCGAAAAAGTAGAAACTGAAGTGATTACTATGGGCTTGAAAGGCAGGCTGGAGGCCAGACGTCGTAATTTGAATATTGTGGCCGATTTTCCTAAAGATGATATTACTACTAGTTCAGAAAAAATTAGTTCGGTTTCTCATTTACTGGTGCAAAATTTTTTAGCCAAAAAGTACGATAAAGTTTTTGTGGCCTATACTGATTTTGTTTCTTCTTTGAAACAGGTGTCTCATGTTATGCAACTATTACCAATTGTTCCCACTATAGATGAGCGCTTGGCTCATATTGTGCATGAAAAAAAAGAGGAAATAAATGATATTAATGTTGATAGTTTTTCTGATTTTATTTTTGAGCCAGACATGAAGCAGGTGCTTGACGCCTTTCTGCCACGCTTAGTAGAAATCCAGATTTATCAAGCTGTTTTGGAAAGTGAGGCCAGTGAACACTCCGCTCGTATGTTTGCTATGCGCAATGCTTCAGATGCGGCTTCAGACATGATTGAATCCTTGACTTTGGCCTACAATCAAGCTCGCCAGGCCAGTATCACGGCTGAGATTGCCGAAATTGCTGCCGGTAGCGCCGCTTTAAGTTAATTTATAAATTTCGTAATTATTATAAAATTTTATGCAGAACAAAGGAAAAATTAAACAAATCATTGGTGCCGTAGTTGATGTTTATTTTGAGAAGAAATTGCCAGAAATCAATCAAGCGCTAGAGGTTGAATTAAATGGAGAAAAATTAGTTTTGGAAGTGCAGAAACACTTAGGTGATCATATGGTCAGGACCGTGGCTATGAGCTCTACTGATGGCTTGGCTAGAGATGTAGATGTGATAGATACTGCCAAGCCAATTTCTGTGCCGGTTGGTAAAGAAACACTAGGTCGTATGTTCAATGTTTTGGGCAAAGCCGTTGATGGTCAAAAAGATGTTGTCACCAAAGATAACTGGCCAATTCATCGCGCTGCTCCAAAATTTGTCGAGCAATCAACTAAAACAGAAATATTTGAAACTGGCATCAAAGTAATAGATTTGATTTGTCCATTTATCAAAGGTGGAAAAGTCGGCTTGTTTGGCGGAGCTGGTGTGGGTAAAACCGTAGTTATACAAGAATTGATTAGAAATATTGCCGCTGAACATGGTGGCTTCTCAGTCTTTGCCGGAGTGGGAGAACGTACTCGTGAAGGTAATGATCTGTATCATGAAATGAAAAATTCCGGAGTGTTAAAAAATACTACCATGGTTTTTGGTCAAATGAATGAACCACCAGGCGCTAGACAAAGAGTTGGTTTGACCGCCCTGACCATGGCCGAATATTTTCGTGACGTGGAAAACAAAGATGTTTTGTTGTTTATTGATAATATTTTCCGCTTTACTCAAGCTGGTTCCGAAGTATCAGCTTTGCTTGGTCGTATGCCTTCTGCTGTGGGTTATCAGCCAACACTAGCCACTGAAATGGGCGAGTTGCAAGAGCGTATCACTTCTACTAATAAAGGATCTATTACTTCCGTGCAAGCAGTCTATGTGCCAGCCGACGACTTGACTGACCCAGCGCCAGCCACTACTTTTGGTCACTTGGATTCCACGGTTGTATTGTCGCGTAGTTTATCAGAGCTGGGTATTTATCCGGCCGTTGACCCACTTGATTCTAGTTCTATTATATTGGACCCAGAAATTGTGGGGCAAGAGCATTACGATGTGGCTCGTGGTGTGCAAAAAGTTTTACAGCGCTACAAAGATTTACAAGATATTATTGCCATCTTGGGTATGGATGAATTATCTGAGGAAGATAAAATGACAGTTGCTCGTGCTAGAAAAATTCAGAAATTCTTATCCCAGCCATTTTTCGTAGCCGAAACTTTCACTGGTACCCCCGGACAATATGTTTCGCTCAAAGACACCATTACTGGCTTTAAAGAAATTTTGGATGGTAAGTACGATGATAAACCCGAGCAAGCTTTTTATATGAAGGGCGGAATAAGTGATATTAAATAATAATGAAACCAATTTTATTAAAAATTGTGACACCCGAGCGCATCTTGTTTGAAGACAAGGTGAGTCAAGTTTCAGTTTCTACTGCTTTGGGTCAAATTACTATATTACCCAATCACATACCTTTGGTCAGTGCCTTAAAGCCGGGTGAAATAATTGTCCAACAAGAAGGCAAAAAAGAAGAAGATCTGATGTCGGTGTCTGGTGGCTTCATTGAGGTGCTAGCTGATCAAGTGGTCATCTTAGCTGATACTGCCGAAAGAGCTCATGAGATAGACGAGCAAAGAGCTGAGGAAGCTATCAAGAGGGCTCAAGAACTGATGGCGAGTCGTGTGGTTGATGCCGAACAGTTTGCCTATTTTTCGGCTCAATTGGAGAAAGAACTAGCCAGATTGCATGTGGTTAGGAAGTATAAAAAAAGTCATAGTCACGTGCCGGGCGATTTTGGTAAATAATTTTTGCGCGTTATTATTATTGACTTTTTATCCTATTTTTGCTAAGCTTTTGTTCGTCTTAAAAAACGAAAAAATATGGGATACATAGTACCAAACGATTTGCTTACTGAGCACGAATGCCCCTTGGCGGTCATCAAATGCGTTGATTTTCGCTTTCGGGAGTCGGATCAGGAGTTTGTAGAAAAACATTTGGGTTATAAGAATTTTGACCTCTATGCTTGGCCTGGGTCGGCTAAGGATGTTTTGAAAAACAATGGTTTTAAAGTATCTTTTTCTGAAAAAATAGTGGCTGTTTCCAAGAATTTGCATCACGTCAAAAAATTGTTGTTGCTCTGGAATTGGGATTGTGAATCTTATGGCGGTAGTAGCAATTTTTTAACAGTAGCCGACGAAGAAGCTACATATATTAAAGATTTACAAACGGTCAAAGAAATGTTAGTAAAGGATCTGCCACAAGATTTGGAAATTATTATGGCTTATAGCAAGCCAGTGCCCCAAGGATTGGAATATGCAATATTATAAATTTTAAAAAGCGCCATTTTAAGGGGCGTTTTTTGTTTTGTCAATACAGAAATGGGTTGACGGAATTGAAGTAATGGTGTATTCTATTATACGTAAAAAACGTAAACCATGAAAAATAACCCAAAATCAAACCCAAACTTGAAAGGAAATCGCATGAATCAGGGAGGATCGTTGGTAGAGGAAGTATTGGAGCGCAATCGTGAGCAGAGTGCCATATTTCGCAGCCCAGCTGCCTATATGGCACGAAAGTATTATCGCGCATTGCACCCTACCGAAATTCTGTGGTTCAAGTGTATGGATGGTCGTCTGCACGGTCCGGTGATTACCGAGACCCCGGTGGGTATCATCCAGCCATTCCGCAATTTGGCTGGCACATTTGATTTGGGTTGGGGATATTTGGCTGACCTCTTTTTGCAGTGGGTCACGTATGCGGTTGATCGTGGTAGGCGTTGTTTGCCCTTTATCACTTATCACTGGTCAAAGAGTGATGTCCACAAAGGTTGTAAAGGTCACGGCTATGATGTGGGAAAAGCCAAGACCGAGGCTGGCGTTTTGGTCAGGAGCATTGAAAGAGCATTTGGCAGAGATCATCAGGTTGTCTACCCCATCATGGTTGGTATTGAAACCGATGAAGACGCCATGGTTTTACACGGTGTTAGCAATCAGATGTTCAATCTAGCTGATGAGCTAGATACTCCGATTGATGAGCTGAAGGAAAAGCTTCGGCTCCTGTACCCAGATATGCACACTCAGATGGTTATTGACCTGTTTGCCCTGGTTGAAGGCAATATCAGGCATATCCGTTTCTTGCGAGCCAATCCGAGGCCGATTGAGCAGACTATGCATGGTGAGCAAATCATTGCCATTGGTCGTGGCTTTGATTGGCTGCATTGGCAAAATCGCGCCCTGATCATCGGTCCGTTTCCATATGACGTTGCCGGGCCAATTGAGACAGCCGCCAACATCGTGTTGGAAAATATTCAGAAAGGATTGGTGCCTCAGGAAGATGGTGCTTTGCTCATGACCTCTGGCGTTTATCGTCAACCAACTGGACCAGAGTCTATCATGGCTGAGGACAAGGCCAGTTCCCTGGAGAGGTTCGCGTTGAGTGTTATCCAGAAGAGGGTTCCTGACCTGTACCCTCACCTTCACGTTCTTTCGGGAACAGTAGACATGGGAACTCGTCTGTTCACCCCACTGAAAATCAAATAGCTTTTACATCCGTGTGAGCATCAAATGCTTGCCAAGTGGTGTGACGGCACAACATAGACCCAAGGAGGTCTTTGTCGCATAGGAGTGTAGACAAAGGCCTCTTTCTTTTTGCCTTTTTTGTCGATATTAGTTAAAATGCTTTATATGCCACAGGATTTGTCTGCTTTAAATTCAGCGCAAAAACAAGCTGTAACCCACGATAGTGGGCCAATTATTTTGATTGCCGGCGCTGGCACTGGCAAGACCACGGTCATTAGTCAGCGCATTGCCTATTTGATAGAGCAGGGTAAGGCCAAGGCCGATGAGATTTTGGCTATGACCTTTACTGACAAAGCAGCTCAAGAAATGGTGGAAAGAGTGGATAAGCTATTGCCTCTGGGCTATGCTGATTTGTGGATAAATACTTTTCATGGTTTTTGCGAAAGAGTGTTAAAGAGCTACGGGCTAGACATTGGCCTGCCCAATGATTTTAAACTGTTAGACAAGACAGCTGCCTGGATGCTGGTACGTCAAAAACTTGATCGTTTTGATTTGGAATATTACCGGCCTTTGGGAAATCCTACTAAATTTATTCACGCCCTGTTAAGTCATTTTTCTCGCTGTAAAGATGAGGTAATTTATCCGGAAGATTATTTAGCTTACGCCGAAAAAATTCAACTTGATTCTGATTTGGCCAAAGACCGCGAAGATGCTGGTCAAGAAGCCAAGCGTTTGAAAGAAATTGCCAACGCTTATCACGTCTATCAGCAATTGTTGCTTGATAACAATGCTTTGGATTTTGGTGATTTGATAAATTATACAATTAAATTATTTAAAGAGCGTCCAATTATTTTGAAAAAATTTCGGGAGCAATTTAAGTATGTTTTAGTTGATGAGTTTCAGGATACTAATTGGGCGCAGTATGAATTGATAAAAATAATTGCCGCGCCAAAAAATAATTTGATGGTTGTCGGTGATGATGATCAGGCGATCTACAAATTTCGTGGCGCGGCTATTTCTAATATTTTGAGTTTCAAGGAAGAGTATGGTGGTAAAAAGTCCGCCTCCGCCAAGGCTTCGGCGGACGCTCCGCTGGCGCTCCGCGAAGTTTTTTTGGTAGATAATTATCGTTCTGGCCAATTGATACTTGATTCGGCTTATGATTTTATTCAGCAAAATAATCCAGATCGTCTGGAATATCAGTATCAGATTGGTAAACAAAAATTAAGCAAAAAATTAATTAGTCATAGCGCGGATAAGGGCGATGTTCAAGTTTTGGAATATGCTGACAAAAATGCCGAGATTGATGGTGTGATCAAAAAAATCATTGCTTTAAAAAAAGCTGACAAAAATGTTCAGTGGTCTGATTTTGCTATTTTGGTTAGGGCCAATGAGCAGGCCAGTGGATATGTCGCCACCATGCGTAAAATTGGCTTGCCACATCAATATGTGGCCTCCAAAGGCCTTTACGCCCAAGATATTACTTTGGATATCATGGCCTATTTGAAATTGCTGGACAACTATCATGAGTCTACGGCCTTATTTAGGATATTGAGCTTGCCATTGCTCAACCTAAATATTGAGGTTCTTATCAACCTCAGCCATTTGGCTAGTAAAAAAAATTGGAGCTTGTATCACGCTTTGAATAATTATCACGCTGAAATAAAAATTGATATAAATGAAAAAAAGATTTTGGATAATTTTTTGAGTTTATTAAATAAACACACTAATCAAGCCAAAACACAGGCGGTTTCTCAAGTCATCTACGCCTGGCTTGAAGACAGTGGTTATTTACAGATGCTGACCATTGAACAGACCGCCTACAATCAAGAGCAGTTGAATTATCTTAATCAATTTTACAAAAAAGTCAGAGCTTGGGAAGAAGAGGCCTTGCAAGGAGCGACTGTTCATGAATTTTTACAGGCCTTTGATCTGGAGCTAGAGTCTGGTGAAGCAGGATCCTTGGCTCAGGACACAGAAGAGGGACCGGACGTGGTCAAAGTCATGACCGTGCATGGGGCTAAGGGATTGGAGTTTAAATACGTGTTTGTGACCAATTTGGTGCACTTGCGTTTCCCAAGCACTGAACGCCGTGACCCCATTGAATTACCCGAAGAATTTATTAAAGAAAAATTACCAACTGGTGACGCGCACTTGCAAGAAGAGCGACGTTTGTTTTATGTGGCTTTGACTCGGGCTAAGCAAGCGGTGTTTTTGACCTTGGCCAAAGACTATGGCGGACAGCGCCAGAAAAAGCCCTCGCAATTTTTGGCTGAGCTCAATCTTGAATTCAAGCCCCAAGTCAATAAAAAAAATGAAAGTGAGACAGCCAAAATATCAGTAGCTGTCAGACAGCCAAAATATCCAACCCCAAAAACTTTTTCTTTTTCCCAGCTGACGGCTTATGAAAATTGTCCCCGGCAATATTTTTATGCTTATATTGCCAAGATTCCCAGTTTTGGCAATGCCCATTTTAGTTTTGGCAAAACAATGCACAGCACCTTGCAAAAGTTTTTTGAAATTATTATTGAGCGTCGTCGTAGTACTCAAGCGGATTTATTTAATAAAGAAAAAAAAGTTCAGGAGCCAACCCTCAAAGAATTGTTGGAAATTTATAAGCAATCCTGGATTGATGAGTGGTTTGATTCCAAAGCCGAAGAAGAAAAATATAAAACAGAGGGCAAAAAAATATTGGAAGAATATTTTTCTCTCCATACCGGGCATTGGCCACAAGCTTTATTTTTGGAAAAAGGTTTTAATCTGAAAATAAATAATTATACTGTCCGAGGAGTGATAGACCGTATTGATACCAATCCTGATGGTACTTGGAATATTGTTGATTACAAAACTGGTCGAGTCAAAGATGATAAAATTACTTTCAATGAAAAAAAACAATTATTACTTTATCAATTAGCGGCTGAAAGTATTTTTCAAAGCCAAGTGGCCGAGCTTACTTATTATTATTTAGGTGCCAACAAGCCAGTCACTTTTATCGGCACAGACAAAGAAAAGGAAAAAGTCAAAGATTGGGCCAAAAGTACAATTGAGCAGATATTGGCCACTGATTTTACAGCCACAGCGGGTCATGTCTGTGCTACTTGTGATTTTAGTCAGATTTGTCCCTTTGCAAAATTAAATCATTAATATGCCTTGGCACAGCTTCAAAGAAGTCGCAAATAAGCGTATAAAAAAAGGTGGCTTGGAACAAAAAATATTTCAGTCAGCTATTGTTGATGGTGCTAATCAGCTTTTGCTTGATTGGTTTGGCGCTCAGGCAGGGCTCAAGAGCCGAGCAGTGTATGTCCAAGGCACGGCCTTGGTAGTGGCCGTCTTAGACAAAGATATGGCCTTTTATCTGGAAACCAGAGAAAAAGACTTTATTGCCGGTCTTAATATTCTATTAAAAAAAGAGATAATCAGTGATCTTATTTTACTTAAATAACGCATTGATTTTTCTTGGTATTTTAGGTAAAATATAGATAAATGACTGCCAAAAATTACAGTTTGATTATGGGTTTGGCCACCATCATTGCTTGGGTGGGCTTTTTTACTATTATTTTCAACTTTGATCCGCAAGAAGCCAATTGGGTGATATTTCTCCTTTTTTACTTGGCTTTGTTTTTGGCAGTTTCCGGCACCTTATCAATTGTGGGATTTTTTGCTCGAATATTATTACTGCGCAAGCGGAGTATAGCCCGCTATTTGGTCAGGGAATCATTTCGTCAGGCGATTATAGTCGCGGCGGCTTTGGTAGTAACTCTTATTTTGCAAGCCGTCCGTATTTTGACCTGGTGGAATATGGCCTTGCTAGTATTGGCCGCCGCTACTTTAGAATTTTTAATTTTACTTTTTAATCATAATCAAGCCGATAATTTTGAATCATAAAATATAAATATTTATCCCGTTAGAAATTTACGTATTTTAGCGGGAGGGAATATTTTAAAAGCACAATAGATTAATTAATGTAATTTCTAATGGGATGGAAGCTAAATTAAAAAAATTATTGAGTCAGGCCAAAGAAGAAGTCAAAGAAATAAAAGACAGCCAACTTTTGTCTGATTTAAAAAATAAATATTTGGGTCGGAAAGGTGATCTGGCAGTTTTACTCAAAGATATAAAAAATGTGGCCACGGAAGAGCGTCCAGTGATTGGTCAAATTGCCAATGAGGTAAAAAAAGAACTGACTCATATTTTTGATAAACTTGAGCACAGCATCAACAATGATGGTTCTTCAGATTTAGATTTTGATCCTACCATGCCCGGCCTTAGACGCGAGCTTGGTCATCTGCATCCCAATACTCAGGTGCAAGCAGAAATTGAAAAAGCTTTTGCCCAAATGGGTTTTACGGTATTTGATGGGCCAGAGCTAGAGTCAGAGTATTATAATTTTACGGCTTTGAATATTCCGGAAGATCATCCGGCTCGCGATACGCAGGATACTTTTTGGCTGGAGGACAACAATGTTTTGCGCACGCATACTTCCAACCTGCAAGTGCGAATGTTAGAAAAATATGGCGCGCCATTTAGGGGCATTTTTCCAGGTCGAGCGTTTCGTAATGAATCGACTGATGCTTCGCATGATCATACTTTTTATCAATTAGAAGGATTGCTGGTTGATAAAAATATCAATATCGGTCATTTGATTGCCGTGATGAAATCCTTGCTGTCAGCAGTTTTTCAAGCTGAGGTGACTGTGCGTTTGCGCCCTGGTTTTTTCCCTTTTGTGGAGCCGGGCTTTGAAATGGATATCAAGTGTTTGGTTTGTGATGGCCTTGGTTGTCCAGTCTGCAAACAATCTGGCTGGGTAGAGCTGATGCCTTGCGGTATGGTGCACCCCAAAGTTTTGGAGAATGGTGGAGTTAATCCACAAGAATATTCTGGCTTTGCTTTTGGCCTTGGTCTGACCAGATTGGTTATGATGAAATATAAAATAAATGATATTCGATTATTACAGTCCGGTGATTTAAGATTTTTAAGACAATTCTAACGAAGTTACAAGTATAAAGTAAAAAGTATAAAGTAGTGTGCCGTTTTATAAAAAATCTTTATACTTTTAACTTTTAACTTTTTACTAAAATATATGTATTTATCACTAAATTGGGTAAAAAATTGGTTAAAGCTTCCGAATAATATTAGCACCAAAGATTTGGGGCTGGGCTTGACAATGTCTACGGTTGAGGTAGAGGGCATAGAACAGCAAACCGAACAGCTGAAGGGCATTGTAGTTGGTCAGATAATTGAGCTAGCCAAACACCCGCAAGCTGATTTGTTGCAAGTCTGCCAAGTAAATATCGGCAAAAGAAACGAACAGATTGTCTGTGGCGGCACTAATTTGCGCAAAGGAATGTTGGTGGCCGTAGCCACTGTTGGCAGTCGTGTCAAATGGCATGGTCAAGGTGATTGGGTGGAGCTTACACCAGTCAAGATTAGGGGAGTAGAGAGTCAGGGCATGATAGTCTCTGTCCCGGAGATAGGGATTAGCAATTTGTTTAACCAAACTTCAGAAAAAGAAATTTTAGATTTGTCAGATTTTACTGCTAAGCCCGGTCAGGATTTGAGTCAAGTCTTGGAGCTTAACGATGTGATTATTGATATTGATAACAAGTCTATCAATCATCGACCAGACCTCTGGGGGCAATATGGTTTGGCCAGAGAACTGGCGGCTATTTATAAGTTGAAATTAGCGCCTTATCAGAGTGTAGCCATCAAGGGCAATAATAAAAACAAGTTGAAAGTCAGCGTCCAGAATAAAGACTGCTATCGCTATAGTGCAATAATGCTTGGAGGTATTAAGGTGACTGAATCACCTTGGTGGTTGAAAATAAAATTGCAAGCCGTGGGTGTCAGGCCAATAAATAATGTAGTTGATATTACGAATTATGTGATGTATGAATTGGGTCAGCCCTTGCACGCTTTTGATGCCAAGCAAGTCAGTGGTCACAACATTGTGGTGACGGCTGCCAAAAAAGCGGAAAAATTTATTACCTTGGATGGTGTCAAACGCAAGCTGTCGGAAAATGTCATGATGATTGGTGATGGTAAAAAATATTTAGCTATTGCCGGCATCATGGGTGGACAAAATAGTGAAATTAGCTCTGATACGACGGAAGTATTGATTGAGTCAGCTAATTTTAAGGCCTCTAGTATACGTCGGGCTTCACAATTTTTGAATTTGCGCAGTGAAAGCAGTACTCGCTTTGAAAAATCTCTTGATCCAGAGTTGACGATATTGGCGCTTAACAAAGTTGTGGAGATGCTGGCGCAGCTTTGCCCCCAAGCTGAGGTAATCAGTGAAGTGGTAGATATCAACAACAATCCTTTTGTGCCAATTACTTTGGAAGTTAGCGAACAATTGATCAATGATCGTTTTGGCGTAGTTATCCCCAATGTAGAGATAAAAAAAATATTAGAAAGATTGCAGTTTGAAGTAGTTAACAAAAAAGGAAAATATACCATTCAGGTGCCGAGTTTCCGAGCCACCAAAGATATTTCTATTCCGGAAGATATTGTGGAGGAAGTAGCTCGTATTTACGGCTATGACAAGATTCCTTTGCAATTGCCAAAATTGGAGGTCAAGGAGCCGATGGTTGATATCACCCTGCAAGCCGAGCGCGATATCAAGCAGTGGCTGGCTTTTGGTCAGGGCTATGATGAAGTTTATTCTTATTCCTTCACCGACCAGACCTGGGCCAATGTTTTGAATTTTGATATGGACACACATATCAAAGTAAAAAATGCTATCAGTCCAGAGCAGGCCTATTTGAATAAATCGCTCTTGCCAAATTTATTGAGTATAGCCCAAGGCAATTGGCGTTGGTATGATAATTTTAAAATTTTTGAACTAGAGCGGGTTTTTGATAAAAAAGAAAAAAGTCATTACCATGTTGACCAGTTGCACAAAAAATATTTACCCCAGCAATCAAAACATTTGACTGGAGTGCAAGTGACTAGTGGCCAAAGTGAAAAATTATTTTTTGAGCTCAAAGGTTTATTAGAATCTTTGGCTGATTACTGGGGCCTGAAGATGAAATTCGAAGCCACAGAGCTGTCTTACGCTACTTTTGCTTATTCAGCAGTGATTGAGGGCGAGGTTATGGGATTTTTTGGTATTTTGCGAGCGGATCTTTTTTCTTCTACTAATAAAAAAGTAAATGTCGGATTTTGGGATTTGGATTTTTCTAAGGTAATCAAACATATTAGTCAAAGCAAAAAGTTTCAAATCTTACCAAAATTTCCCAGCGTCAATCGTGATATGGCTATTGTGGTTGGTAGGTCCGTGCAGTGGCAAGATATCTTGCAGACTATTTTTAAGACTTCTGGCTTGATCAAAAATATTGATCCCTTTGATGTCTTCATGGGTAAGGAAATAGGCGAAGACAAAAAATCTATTGCCTATCACTTGGAGTTCCGTAGCGATGATCGCACTTTGCTCACGGAAGATATAGATAAAATAATGAGAGATATTTTAGCTGTCTTGGCTAGTAAGTTTGAGGCGAGGTTGAGATGATTTTATTCTTAATATAATTTTAATAATTAAATAATAAAGGTATGAGTATTTTTGAAAAATTAGGCTTTAGCGGAAAGCCAGCAGAAGAAGTGCCAAAAGAACAAGTGGGAACAAAAATTGAGCGTGAAAATTTACCCCCGGCCGTATTAGAGGCATTAAAACCGGCGTTCTCTTTTTATAGAAATATGGATGATCATGGTCGTCTTGGGCTTGGTGATATTTATATGGAAGATTTGGGTGAGGGTAGAAAGCGATATGTAATAAGTGGAGTAATAGAGATTAGAACGGACATGGAAAGGCATAAGTATAGGAATAAGAATATTACCATCCGTGTTACCACAGAAAATGACGCAGTGATTGATACACAAAGTGATGATAAGTCTAGTGAATTTTACGGTAAGGAGTAATGATAAAATAGAATTAGTGGTATATAAAATATATAATTATTTTTTTTATAAAACAATGTCTCCATTCAAAGAAACTTTATCGCTAGGCAATGATGAAAATGAGCAGAAATTTAATGGGCGTTATCAAAATATTTTATACCACCTAAGAGAATATGGTTTTGAACCAACTCCCGCGGAAGCTTCTTGCCTAAGGCAATTAGCAAGGGAGTGTATTGATGAAGATATAAAAGACGATAAGTTTATAGAGGAAAGTGGTAGAGAAAATATGGATGGAATATTAGTAAGTACAGAAATTATCAAACGATTTTTTTGGCATTACTATGGAGTAAATTTAAATGAATATTTTATGGGAGCCAAGAAAGAAGATTTGGCCAAGACAAGAAGGGATTTGTACAAATATGTTCAGGAAAAACTTCGTCCAGAAAAAGAATTGATTTAATTTTATGCAAACAAAAAATAAACACAGCAAAGATTTGTTTACGGAAAAGTCGCATCATATGATCGAATTGTTTTTTGAATTTGCCCAGTTAAAAAATTTATATAGACAGGGTTGGCTAAAGCGAGGAGTGTCAAAAGTAGATTGTGAAACTGTGGCTGATCATGCTTTTGGTGTGGCCTTGATGGCTTATATCTTGGCTGAGGAATATAGGTCAGACTTGGATTCACAAAAAGTAATGTTGCTAGCTTTGTTTCATGAAATAGGAGAAATATACACGGGCGACATCACGCCAGTAGATGGCGTGAGTTTGGAAGATAAATCAGCTAGAGAGTATGACTCAGTGCAAAAAGTTTTTTCGCATTTGCCAAGACCAGCCAAATATGTGAACATTTGGCTGGAATATGAAAAGCAAGAAACAGCTGAAGCAAAATTTGTCGAACAAATTGATCGGCTGGAAATGGCTTTGCAGGCAAATTTATATGAGCGCCTAGATTACAAAAATTTGGATGAATTTTTTGAACATGCTCAACGCCGGATAACTTTGCCAGAATTAAAGCCAATTTTGGAGGAGTTATTAAAAACTAGATAAAATAATTTAAAGTATTAATTACTTTGTCATAAAATAGAATGAAACCAACGATAGGAATATTGGGAGGAATTGGGCCAGAAGCTTCTGCTGATTTTTATTTAAGGTTAATTACAAAATTTCAAAAGCTAGGAATAAAAAATAATCAGGCCTATCCCCATATAATATTGGAAAGTATACCCGCGCCAGAACTTTTTTTGAAAAAGGCGGAAATAAAAATGTATAAGAAGGGGGTAGTGAATTTAGAAAATTTCGGTGCGGATTTTATAGTAATAGTTTGTAATACAGCCCATGTATTTTATGAAGAATTTAAAAAATTAGTAAAAATACCAATTTTAAATCTAAAAGAGGAAGTACACAAAGAGTTGAAAAGAAAAAAAATAAAATCAATTTTAATTTTGGGTTCGAGTTCGACAGTAGCTAGGTTATATTATTTTGAAGGCATAACAACCAACATCCCAAACAAGAAGGATCAGGTAATAATTGACCAAATTATTATGGATTATAATGCAGGTAAAGATAATAAAATACAAAAAAACAAATTTATAAAAATTATTAATAAATATAAAAAATATAATTTGCTTGTAGGCTGTACCGAATTATCCATGATTTTAAAAGATGTTAATTTTAAATACACCGACACGATGGATATTCTTCTAGGAGCTACAATGGAAACCTGGAAAAAGTCTAAAAAACGGTGAGCAAAAGAATATTTTTTGGTCTAGTATTTTTAAAAAATGATTCCCGCATTGTTCATTGATTGGTTTGTTGCAAAATTTATATAATTTTTGCTAATATTAGCCAAAATATTAGGGTAAAAAACAATCATTTTTGGGTTGTTTTTTTTGTGATTTTATGCTAAAATACTAGCAGTTATTCAGCTATTATAGGGGCTTAAATTTTAATTTAAATCGATTATTATGCCTAAGCAAGAAGTGAAAAAAACAGCCAAAAAAGGCGGTTATACAGCCGAAAACATTACAGTACTTGAAGGTCTTGATCCAGTACGCAAAAGGCCAGGCATGTATATTGGTAATACGGCTAGCGCCGGCTTACACCACTTGATTTGGGAAGTAGTGGACAATGGCATTGATGAAGCCATGGGAGGCCACGCTGATACCATTGAAGTCAAATTGTTGCCCGACAATCAGGTTTTTGTTTCTGACAATGGCCGTGGCATCCCAGTCGATATTCACAAGCAAACCAAAAAGTCCGCTTTGGAGACTGTCATGACCACGCTACACGCTGGTGGTAAATTTGGTGAAGGCGGTGGCTACAAAGTATCTGGCGGTTTGCATGGCGTCGGTGTATCAGTGGTCAATGCTTTGTCTGTCTATATGCGCACTGAAGTGCGTCGTGATGGTAAAGTTTGGATGCAGGAATACAAGCGTGGCAAAGCCGTAGCCAAGGTCAAGCCAATCGGTCGCAGTGATCAGCACGGCACAACTCAGATTTTTCAAGCTGACCCTACAATATTTACAGTTTTGGATTATGATTGGGATTTGGTAGTCGAACATTTGCGCCAGCAAGCGTACTTGACCAAAGGGGTTAAAATAAATATTTATGATGAGCGTGATTCAGCTAGTATCAAAAAATATCGTTATTATTTTGAAGGCGGTATTGCTTCCTATATTCGTCATTTGAATTTTAATAACGAAGTCAAACAAGAAAAAGTTTTTTATGTAAATAAGGCCAAGGATGAAATTCAAGTTGAAGTTGCCTTTCAGTACACCACTGATTATCGCGAGGTTGTCTATGCTTTTGCCAACAACATCCATAATATCGAAGGTGGTATGCACTTGGTTGGCTTCAAGGCCGCTTTGACCCGCGTGCTCAACAAGCACGCTCGCAAGAATGGTTTCTTGAAAGAAAAAGAAGATAACCTGACATCTGATGATGTGCGTGAAGGTTTGACGGCTATCATTAGTGTCAAATTGCCTGATCCACAGTTTGAAGGTCAGACCAAAGCCAAACTCGGCAATGCTGAAGTCAGGCCAATTGTAGAATCTGTATTTGCTGAAAGCTTAGAAATATTTTTGGATGAAAATCCACGTGATGCCAAAGAAATATTAGGCAAGTGTTTGCTAGCCGCGCAAGCCCGTATGGCTGCTCGCTCGGCTCGCGAGACAGTCTTGCGCAAAGGCATGCTAGAGGGTTTGACTTTACCAGGCAAATTATCCGATTGCTCGAGCCGTGATCCTAAAGAATCAGAATTATTCATTGTAGAGGGAGATTCAGCTGGTGGCTCAGCCAAGCAAGGTCGTGATAGGCGTTTCCAGGCCATCTTACCCCTCAGAGGTAAGATTCTCAATGTGGAGCGCGCGCGACTGGACAAGATGCTGGCCAACAATGAAATTAAGTCATTAATCATTGCTTTGGGCACCAATATTTCCGAAGCTTTTAATATAGAGGATTTGCGCTACAACCGTATTGTGATCATGACTGATGCCGATGTTGATGGTGCTCATATCAGGACATTGCTTTTGACTTTATTTTATCGTCATTTTCCAGAATTGGTCAGGCAGGGACATATTTTTATTGCCCAGCCACCACTTTTTCGCGTCCAGCAAGGCAAAGAAATACAATATGTCTACAATGAAGAGGATCTAGAAAAGTTGAAGAAAAAGTTAAACATCGGTGATTTGGATATGCTGGTCGGAGAAACTAACAATGAAGAAGGCGAAGAGTTATTAGAAGTCGAGGAAATGGGGAAAGAAGTTAAGAAAACTCCAAAACTCAACATGCAACGCTACAAAGGTTTAGGTGAAATGAACCCTACTCAGCTGTGGGAGACTACTATGAATCCGGAATCCAGAATTTTGAAAGTGGTGACAGTTGATGAAGCGGCCAAGGCCGATGAAGTTTTTGAAATTTTAATGGGCGCTGATGTAGCGCCACGTAAGAAATTTATTCAAACTCACGCTAAGTCAGTGAAAAATTTGGATATATAAAAATATTTAATAAATTAAGTTTTCAACATGATGAAATTAATCAATCGTCAAGGGAGCGTAGTTTTGGGTCTGATCATTGCCGTGATTGTGACAGCTTTGGTCGCCGGGGGTTTGACCTATTCTTGGCAAAAGAAACAAGGTGATGACAAAGTCAAAGAAGTAGAAAAAGTTGCTCAAGAAGCGCAAAACAAAGCGTCAGATTTGGAAAAACAAGTTGTTAATCTGCAAGCTGATGTTAAAGCAAAATTGGATTATAATTTTCAAGTAGAAATTTTTAATAACAACATAGCTGGTCAGCAAACAATTGATTCTAAGATCGTCAAGGTTTATGAGGACAATAGCCAGGAGATTGTGATGGCCAGTTCGCAAGAAAAAATCAACAGTGTTTTATGTTTGTTAACTCAGTATACCAAAGACGATTTCTTATATTTGAAAACTTGCACGCCAGAAAGTGATGATGCTAAAGGTAAATTAGTGGTTTATGATGTAACTAAAGGTGAACTGATCTATTTGGAAAATATTAATAAAATTTATATTGGTTGGGGGTCGTTAGTTTTTTCATTAGATAAAAAATTAGCTATTTACATACCGGATTCATACGCTCAAAATAATATGATTGGTCAGGCAGGGTTAGATCAGGATCTTTATTTATTTAATTTTTCAGAGGATAGTAGTACTAAGATAGTTACACTCAGCGGTTTGGAATCTTTTAACAAAGGTTGCGGTGCTATGAGTGAGGTTTATGAAGTGAGCTGGACGTCTAATAAGGTTATCCAATATAGTGTCTTTAATAAAGCCAAGGGTAACTGTGTTGAAAGTAAATCGCCTGCGGTTATACGTAAATTTGAATTACAATAATTTAAAACACCTGGGTCGCTTAAAAAGGTTGGCCCATGTTTTTTGTAAAAAATGGAGCAGATTATTAGTCTCAATACCCTAAATATTTTAGCTCTAAGCAAATTATTGCTAGCAATTTTTGTTGTCTTTTTTGCTTTTGGCTGGTGGCGCAAATATAAGTCGACTTATTTTTTGAGTATTTTCGGGGGCTTGATAGTTTTGTTTTATATTGTTTTGTCCTATGGCTTAAAAACTATGTGGTGGGGCACAGTCGGCGATGAGCTGTTAGTTTCAGGCTATTTGGGCAAAGTAATGTTTGGTGATGCTGGTAAGGATTTTTATTATGGCTGGCTGCCAAATTTTTACCCGCCTTTATATTTTTGGGTGACTGGTTTTGTGGCTAAGTTTTTGGCGCACAATGCTATTGCGGCCGCCAAAATCGGAGTGACTGGCGCATTGATAGTTTGGTTTTGGGGCGCTTACTATTGGCAAAAATTATTCTGGACCAAGATTTTCCAAGGAGACAAAAATAGCCAGCCATTGCTCAGCAATTCTTGGTTTTTTGCTTTACTGCCAATATTATTTTTATTAATTTCTGATTTTGATGCCGTGATTTTGAAGCCCTACGAGGCCTTAGCCGCCTTGCTCTGCGTCATTTGGTTAATTTTTTGGTCAGTATTAGCTACCCAAGAGAAGTGGACTAAGATCCAGTATTTATTTTTTGGTGTCAGCGCTGGCTTATTATTTTTATTATTTTATTTTTGGTGGTTTATAATATTACCAATAATATTTATTTTAGCATTGGCATCCAGCAAAAGGCGTGTACAGTTAAAAAGATTTTTTATTAATGCTGTTTTAATGGCCTTGGTGTCAGCCATATTTTGGTGGCCATTACTTGTTTCTTTTATTAAATACGGCATTGAAAATTGGCAAGCTAAATTTTTTGTGTTTTCTGATTTATATACTTTCAATCCTTGGTCTCATATTTCACTGCGGTCATTATTATTTTTATTAGGCCTATTTGGTTTAGTTTATTTTTATAAAAAAAATACAGCTATCAAAAGTGTTACATTGGTCTTGATATTTTCTTATCTCTATCAATTATTAAGCATTGTTTTGTATTTGGTCGGCTATCAGCCAGTGCAAGCTTATAAGCCATTTATGTTTTTGGGTGGCGCCACCTTGGCAGTCGGTTTGGCCGTGTCTGTTTTGTATATTTATATTAAATTGCAAGATAAGCATCCAAATAATATCAAAGTTTTTTTACTAGTGGCTTTGATTTTGGTAATTGGACAAGTACCCATGGTTCGTTGGCTGGATGATCCAGTTATAATCCAACAAATTGAAAAAGATTTACAAGTCAACACGCGCACTCCGCAATTGGCGCAGGATATAAAAAAACAGGTGCCAGATTATGAGACACGCACTTGGCTGACTAGTGGTACGGCTGATTTAAATATTTATTTGTCATTGTCATACTACATTGCTTTTAGTCCGCATTTTAGTCATCAGGCCGCCAAGTATTCCGAGCGTCTAGCCCAAGTCAAAAACATGTCGCCAGCCCAAAATCCGGAAGAGTTTATGGCCATCATTGATCAAGGTTTCGATCCCAGAATTGATAGCTTGTTGTTTTACGATGATGATCCCAATGACACTCAAGGCAATTATACCTTGTATTTTTGGGCTGATAGATATCCTAATGGCGGTCAAGATTTATTGATTACTATACCCAAAAAAGTTATTAGTGAACAGAATTGGCAAAAAGTTTATAATAAAAATAATTGGCTTATATTTCTTAAGAAATAAATAAATGGCTCAATTTGCTACTTGGGAAGAAGAATATCAAAACCCTAAACTAGTGACCACAAAAGCCGAGCCGCAAAATGACACTTTGCGTTTTTTTAAATATTTAAAAAAAGAAGCCAAAATAAAATTAAATAATTTGAAAATTCTAGACTTGGGATCTGGGACAGGCAGAAATTCAAATTATTTAGCTCAGCTTGGCAATCTAGTGGTGGGCCTAGAAATTTCTGACACAGCCGTGGAGATAGCCACCAAGCGGGCTGAGCAGATGAATATTAAAGAACAAGTTAAATATTTAAAACAAAGCATTGGTTCAAGCTATCCCTTTGCTGATGAATACTTTGATTTAGTTTTGGATGTTATTTCTTCAAATTCATTGAATGAAAAAGAGAGGAGTGTTTATTTGAAAGAAGTTTATCGGGTTTTAAAAGTTGGTGGGAATTTTTTTGTCAGGACCTTATGCAAAGATGGTGATAAAAACGCTAAAAATTTATTAAAAATTAATCCAAGTGTTGAATACGACACTTACTCCATAAAGGAATTGGATTTGACGGAAAGAGTTTTTAGCGAAGCAGATTTTCGTAAAGTTTATGGTGAGTATTTTAAGATCAAGAAATTAGCCAAAAAATCGGGCTACACTAGATTTATGGGTCAAAACTATAAAAGAAATTATTGGCTGGCTTATTTGCAAAAAGTCAAAACATAATTATCAAGCATTCAGGTTTTATAAATATCGTAAATTGGGCTATTTCCCTGCCCCTTGCCAAAACTTTTTCTTTGTGATATACTAATACGGCATTAAACAGCTTCCCAAGCTGTTTTAAAGAACTTATTTTTTCATATGAGTAAATTAAGCGATTATTTAAAGGGATCTAAGGAAGAACTAGCCAAGGTTGTCTGGCCTTCACGTCAAACCACCATTAACCACACCTTAGTGGTTATTGCCATATCTTTGATTGTAGCCATTTTTTTGGGAGCCATTGATTATGGTTTGAGCAAAGTTTTGGAATTGGTCTTGATTAAATAAAGTAAAAATATGCCAAAGCAAACAGCCCAACAAGGTCGACGCTGGTACGTCTTGCATACCTACTCTGGTTATGAGGAAAATGTTTCTCGTAATTTGCGTCAGAGAATAGAATCCATGGACATGGAGGATAAGATTTTTGATATTCTTATTCCGACTGAGAGTAAGATCAAAATCAAAAATGGCAAGCGCAAAACCATCAAAGAAAAGATTTTTCCGGGTTATGTTTTGGTCAACATGATTGTGACTGATGCCTCTTGGTATGTGGTTCGCAATACACCCAATGTTACTGGCTTTGTCGGCTCTGGTACCACACCGACTCCAGTGTCTGATGAGGAAATGAAATCATTATTGCAACGTATGGGTCAAGAAGAGCCAGAATATAAAATCGATATTAATATTGGAGAATTGGTCAAGATTGTTGATGGACCGTTCAAGGATTATGAGGGTAAGGTTTCGGATATTGACGAAGCCAGGGGCAAGGCCAAAGTATTGGTTTCCATGTTTGGTCGTGAAACGCCCGTGGAGTTAGATTTTTTACAAATTAAAAAGGTATAAATAAATTTTCGCCCACAGGGCGACCGCCCTCTGGGCGGTAAACTATAAATGTATGGCCAAAGAAATTAAACAATTAGTGAAATTACAACTTCCCGGAACCAAAGCGACAGCTGCTCCGCCAGTTGGTACTGCCTTGGGACCGCATGGAGTAAATATCCAAGACTTTGTGGTCAGGTTCAATGATGCTACTAAGGATAGACCGGGTGAAGTCGTTCCGGTGGAGCTTACTATCTATGCTGACCGCACTTTTGATTTTATTTTAAAAACAGCCCCAGCTTCCGAGCTGATCAAAAAAGCATTGAAGTTGGAAAAGGGCTCTGGCAAACCACTGCAAGACAAAGTTGGAGTTTTGACCGATGCTCAATTGACAGCTATAGCCAAAGCCAAAATGACCGATCTGAATACTGATGACATAGAAGCGGCTAAGCGCACGATTGCTGGCACTGCTCGTCAGATGGGTGTAAAAATTCAAGAATAATTTTAAATAGGGAGGGAGCTTTATCTAGTCCATAGAGCGTTAGGACCTCTCAAAAGTTTAATAATATGAAAATCGGAAAAAGATTGAAGAATTTCAAAGCCAAAATTGACAACACCAAAGTTTATACTGTTGAAGAAGCAGTAAAATTAGTTAAAGAAACTGCTGTGGCCAAGTTTGACACCACTATCGAAGCGCACGCTTCTTTGGGCATTGACCCCAAAAAAGGTGAACAAATAGTCAGAGCTTCGGTAAATTTACCGCATGGTTCTGGCAAAAAAGTTCGTATTGCCGCTTTTGTGCCTGACGCTGATGTCAAAAAAGCTAAAGACGCCGGTGCTTCTGTTGCTGGGGGTGAAGTTCTGATTGAAGAAATAAAAAAAACAGGCAAGTGTGATTTTGACATTGCTGTTACTGTGCCAGATATGATGAAAAATTTAGCTTCTATTGCTAGAGTTTTGGGTCAAAAAGGTTTGATGCCCAATCCTAAGACCGGTACCATTGGTACTGATATTGTCAAAATGATAGAGGAGTTACAAAAAGGTAAGGTTTCTTATAAAAATGATGATACGGCCAACGTGCATTTGGCGATTGGTAAGGCCTCGTATACTGAACAACAAATTACCGCAAATTTTCAAGCCTTTGTTGATTCCTTGAAAAAAGCTAAACCACAGAATGTGAAAGGCACCTATATCAAGTCGGTGTATTTGAGCTCTACTATGGGACCAAGTGTCAAAGTAGCTACAAATTAAAGTTTTAAAAGTTTTAAGGCCGCTGGCCATAACCCCTCCCGACCTCCCCTTAACAGCGGTCTGGCCTACTATTTATCATCAAAACGTAACATTTTTCTAACAAGTAAGCGTAGTTTCTGAGGATTGCGAGTGTTGTAACGTAATTGCACCTCTTTGAGGTGTAT
>JBAYIQ010000008.1:0-44115 GCA_041665545.1 Patescibacteria group bacterium
AAAATGCTAAAAATAGTTAATAATACTTAATCTTTTGTCCTTCAATTCCTAAATAGGTTTAGAATAAGGCCTTCGCGGTTGCTTTGAGCAATCATATGTCCGATACCCGAGCAAGGAGGAAACCCAATGCTGAAGAAGCTGCGTGCCGAATTGGCGGCCATCAACATGGACGACCCCGCGGTCATCGCCCTGATCGAGGATTTCGGCCTCGAGGAGGTCGGTCCGGACGACGAAGTCATCGGTCCGCTGGACAACGAGATCATCCGCCTCAACGTGCTGGGTCTGCAGCTGAGCTCGCAGGTCAATCGGATGACCAAGGAACACCATCGGATGCACGAGGACGGTACCGCCCACGATGCCGAGACCTGTCGGTGCTTCCACAAGGAAAGGAGGATCCTGACCAAACGGATCGGACTGCTCCTGAACCTGTTCGAAGACGTCATGGACCTCGATTACGGTCCGTTCGCGGAAGGAGAACTCGCCACCATGCGCAAGGGCTGGATCATCGTCAAGACCAAGCCCGATCAGCCCCGGCTGGTCAGGGTGGATCTGGGCGACCTGCTCAGCGGCAACGAACCCTCCTCTCTCTTCGATCTCCTCTTCGGTGGCACGGAGCCCGGTGGCAGCGATCCGCGCCGCGACATGCCGTTCGCCCTGCGCCACCCGCGCCACGGCTAGACCTATCACCTGCTCACAACAACGTGAGCACGACGGGGACACTTCACGCGAGGTGTCCCCGTCTTCTTTTTGCTCATTTTTTTCTTCGAGCGAACAAATATTATAGACATTGACAAGATTTAATTTATGTGCTATAATTGCTTGTTAAGCTAAAAGTTCTTAAAAAACGCCATATAACTTAGACACTGTATTGGAGTACTAAGAACAGGGCAAAAAGCATGATTTTATTGGGTTTTTGACTCAATAACATTCGGCTTTTTACCTGGTATAAGCCAAGCTTATGCATCTTGGCTCCAGTACAGTGTCTAAGTAAAGCCGAATATTCTACGCCTCATTCGAATCCACTAGGCCATGACCACTGTCAAAAATCTAGTGGCTTCAAGTGAGGTGTAGATAAACAATATAAAGATTTCTGTAAAACACTGTATTGGAGGCACAAGAACAGAAGGTTAAACTCTGATTTTATCGGGCTTTATTGCTTGATAATTTCAAGTTTATTGTCTGATGTAAGCATCAGCTTACATGCTTACCTCCAGCACAGTGTTTTACAAAACCTATAACCTGATATCCGAAAGGAGCTCTGATGAGACGAGTATTTTAGGCCAGCAGTCAGAAGAGTGGTGTACTGATTCGCCTGGGGCCACAAAATACCAGGGAACCTAAAAAAACACCCCCTCTTCCGCCGGGGAGACTAGACAAAAAATAGTCAAGGCGCAGCCAAAAACAAAAAACAAAACTTTTGCCCGACCACTCATGGCCAGCAAAGGAGCATCTATGCGACAGAAGCTTTAGGCCAGCGGTCCCTATTATCGTAGAGTAGTCGCTGATCTAGCCACTACTTCGGCCGGGGATCCACCAGGGGCCATGTACCTGGGAACCTGCCTTCACTAAGAAGGAAAAGCGCCGCCAAAAAACTCCAGGAAACACTGCGATACCGTGCAAAACCCACGGCTAATCATAGTGAGAAAGGAATCAAGGCGCAATGCGCTTCGAGACGTAGGTCCAAGGCTAGACTCGAGTAGCCGGTCCTGGGGCCAGAAGACCAACCAGGCAAACCAAAATAACGGGCCTCTGCTGCAAGAGGAAAAATCGCAGCAAAAAGGGAGAGACGCCCAAGCTAAGCATCGTGTGTGCGGCTAGGGCAGGTGACCACCTGCCCTAGCCGCCACCAAACTCTCTCCCTTCCTCGTCCGAATTCATAAATATTTTGTGGATTCAGATGAGGGTAAGAACATTCAAACCGACAGTCCAATGGACTGTCAGAAGGAGTAAGTGACATGACCGAGGAATTCCCCTTTTCGATGACCACTGAAGAGGCTGCGCGGTATCTGCGCATGCCGGTCGGAAAGCTGAAATGGCTGGTTCGCAGGTGTGAGATACGTGTTCATCGGAACGCCGGCTGGAGATTCGAGCGTCCCGAGCTTGACCGCTGGCTGGCTGACCAGAAGTCCTAGACGCGCAATCAAGTAGCTTAGGCTACAGGAAGGAAGATTGAGATGCGCGGGCTAAAAACGAGCAATCGTGCCATCGCGATCACTGTCGTCATCTTTGTCTGAGGTATCCTCATGATCACCGCGGGGATCGACATCTTCAGGCCCAAGGACTCGACCACGACCGCTCAATGGATTACGAGAACCACTGCGGTGAAGACGGACAACGCCATCTACACGGTCGCCGGCTGCAACAAGATGCCGGAAATCTCCCTGTATCAAGTCGCCCTCAGAAGCGGCAACAAGGTGATCAGCGCTTTTTCCCACCATGAACAGACGCCCGGCAAGCAGGTGTCGGTAACCAAAATCGAGTACCGACAATCATCCACCAACCTCGCCCTCTCCTGGGCCGGTTCTACCTACTTCGTCAACGACTGACAAGTCAACAACATCGTTCCTCACACGACCCCGCCCCAGACCTACACATGGTCTGCGGGCGGTTTCTTTTTTATTCAGATTATTCCTTCGAGCGACTTTAACTTCTTTTCTTCGAGCGAGCGTAGCGAGTCGAGAAGTTAACAAAAATAGTTCTCGACGCGGTCGCGCTATCGCGCTTCCTTGCTCGAACAAATACAAAAAATCTCTCCGCCAGTTGGCGGAGAGATTTTTAATTTAAATATATTAACCGTTATTTTTTTTCTTGATTTCTTCAGCAATATTGTTTGGCACTTCTTGGTATTTGGAAAATTCCATATTGTAACTTGATCGGCCTTGAGACATACTGCGTAGGGTCGTTGCATAGCCAAACATTTCAGCCAAAGGCACAAAGGAATGAATTACTTTGGCGCCAGCTCGATCAAACATCTCGTGTACCTGACCGCGTTTGGAATTGATATCGCCAATGATGTCACCCATATATTGCTC
Source organism: Patescibacteria group bacterium (assembly GCA_041665545.1). Lineage (GTDB taxonomy): Bacteria > Patescibacteriota > Patescibacteriia > UBA1558 > GWA2-36-10 > CALMZN01. The sequence goes on from JBAYIQ010000008.1 coordinate 3,033, forward strand.
CGGAGTTACTACTTCTACTTTCATGATGGGCTCCAAGATAGCTGGATTGGCTTTGGCAAAACCCTCTTTGAAAGCCATAGAAGCGGCAATTTTGAAAGCGGCTTCTGAAGAGTCCACATCATGGTATGATCCGTCAAAAACTACTGCCCGGATATCAACTACACGGTAACCAGCCAAAACGCCATTATCCAAAGTTTCTTTAATACCTTTTTCAATGGCTGGAATAAATTCTCGAGGCACTGTGCCACCTTTGACTTCATCCACAAACTCAAAGCCAGCTCCGCGCTCCATGGGTTCCAGACGCAAGACGCAGTGTCCATACTGACCACGACCACCGGATTGCTTGATGTATTTACCTTCGGCTTCGACGATTTTACGAATAGTTTCTTTGTAAGCCACTTGTGGAGCGCCAACATTGGCTCCGACACCAAACTCCCGCTTCATACGGTCAACAATAATTTCCAAATGTAATTCGCCCATACCACCAATGATTGTCTGATTGGTTTCTTCATCAGTACGAATAGTAAAGGTTGGATCTTCTTCGGCCAATTTGGACAAGGCCATACCCATTTTTTCTTGGTCGGCTTTGGTCTTGGGTTCGACAGCCACGTGAATAACTGGCTCAGGAAAATCCATACTTTCCAAAATCACTGGACGATCAACATCCGACAAGGTATTGCCAGTAGTGGTATCTTTCAAGCCAACAACGGCCACAATATCGCCGGCAAAAATCTCCGACACTTCTTCGCGATGGTTGGCATGCATACGCAAAATACGACCAATGCGCTCTCTTTTATCTTTGTTGGCGTTCAAGACATAAGAACCAGAAGTCAGCTGACCAGAATAGACACGAATAAAAGTCAAACGACCGACATAGGGATCAGTAGCCACTTTGAAAGCTAGGGCCGTAAAGGGCTCATTGTCTTCGGCTTTGATTAAAATTTTGTGCTCTTCATTTCTAGGTTCAGTGCCTTCTAATTCTGGCACATCCAATGGAGATGGTAGATAGGCAGTAATAGCATCAAGCAAAAATTGCACGCCTTTGTTTTTCAAAGCCGAGCCGCAAAGAACCGGCACAATTTTTCCATCAATGACCGCCTGACGCAAAACTTTTTTCAAATCCAATATAGCAATCTCTTCGCCATTTAAATATTTTTCCATCAACTTCTCATCGTGCTCCACAATAGCTTCAATCAATTTGGCTCGATACTCCTCTACTTTATCTTTCATGTCTTCCGGAATCTCTCGCACTTCAAAAGTTTTTCCATCCTCATCCAAATAATACCAAGCTTCTCTTTCAAAAAGATTGATAATGCCTTGGAAGGTTTCCGCGGCACCAATCGGCAGTTGCAAAGGATGAGCGTGCTTGACTAAGCGCTCATGGATAGTGTCCATGTCCCAATAAAAATTGGCACCCATGCGATCCATCTTGTTGATAAAAGCAATGCGTGGCACTTTATATTTATCGGCTTGTCGCCAAACAGTTTCCGACTGTGGCTCTACGCCAGCCACACCATCAAATATCACTACACCACCATCCAAAACACGCAAAGATCTTTCTACTTCTACAGTAAAATCCACATGCCCTGGGGTATCAATAATATTGATGTTGGCTTTGTCGCCACCCAACCAATCAGGCAAGGCCCAGAAACAAGTGGTAGCGGCCGAAGTAATAGTAATACCGCGCTCTTTTTCTTGTTCCATCCAATCCATTTCCGCGGCACCATCATGCACTTCACCGATTTTATGTTTTTTTCCAGTATAAAAAAGAATACGCTCAGACACAGTTGTCTTGCCAGCGTCAATGTGGGCAATGATGCCAATATTTCTTACTTTGTCTAATGAATGTGTCCTGGGCATAAATAAGTATAAAGTTTAAAGTAAAAAGTATAAAGTGTAACGCCTTATTTCAAACTTTTTATAAATCCGGCTATTAACTTTGATACCTCTATTGTTTGATTATAAATAATTTTAAAATTATTTTCACTAATATAACCTAAATCTAGGGCCAAATAAATCATGGATCTCGCCTCTCCGCAAGATCCTTTGGCAATATAAAGAAAGGATTGTAATTCTTTATTCGTGTGTCTTTCAAAGCCTTCCGCAATATTATTACTTATAGAAATTGAGGCTCTATTTATTTGACTACGAAAAGAGTAATCTTTATTTTTGGCAAATACTTTATAAACGTTCTTGGATAATGTTCTTGCTTTTTGCCAAGCAATTACATCTTCAAAACATCTTATTTTTGATCCCATCGCTTTTCTTATTAGATATGGAATTTCTTTCTTCTTTCTACTTTTCCACCCACGGGGTGGTCGCCCTCTGGGCGAGACTTTCTACTCGCGCGGGTCGCTAGGCGAAGTGCGCAAAAGCTCGATTGGCCTCAGCCATACGCTGAACATCTTCTCTCTTTTTGATGGCCTCACCTTCGTTTTTGGAAGCGGCCAATATTTCTTCACCCAAAGCTTTGTGCGTGGCCATGCCTTTGCGATGGCTAGTGGCCTCGATCAACCAACGATGAGCCAAAATAATTTTCCGGTCACCGGTAACGACAATAGGCACCTGGTAATTAGCGCCACCAATACGCTTACCTTTGACTTCTAAATTTGGTGATATGTTTTTCATGGCTGTGTCGTATATCTCCAAAGGATCCTGCTTGGTTTTGTTGGAAATATATTCGAAGGCGCCATAAACAATTTTTTGAGCAATTGTTTTCTTACCTTGGCGCATTACCTTGTTGATCAATTTAGCAATATCAACACGCTGAAATTTTGGATCAGCGACAATCAATCTTTTTGTTACTGGTTTACCTCTCATATAATTTAGTATAAAGTTACAAGTTTAAAGTATAAAGTGACGGATATTATTTTTAAAAGCTTTCTGCTTTATACTTTATACTTTTTACTGATTTTATTTAGAAGTTTTCTTTTCCCGCTTGGCGCCATAGAGTGAACGACCTTGCTTACGATTGGCCACGCCCTGGGTATCATAGACACCCCTGACAATATGATAGCGAACACCAGGCAAGTCTTTGACCCTGCCACCACGAATCATCACAATGCTGTGTTCTTGCAAATTATGACCTTCGCCGGGGATATAGGCAGTCACTTCCATACCGTTTGACAAGCGCACTCTGGCGATTTTACGCAAAGCCGAGTTTGGTTTTTTAGGAGTGGTGGTAGTCACTTTGACGCAGACACCGCGTTTAAAAGGAGAGCCCTTTGGTAAATCTCTTTTACTGCGACGCAAAGTATTCAAAGTCATCATCAAAGCTGGAGTCTTACTCTTGACCTTTGGTGACTTTCTTGGGTTTTTCAATAATTGGTGAATTGTAGGCATTTAATTAAAATTGTTTATTAAAAATATAAGCATTACTGCTTAAAAATGCTACCATAAAATAGCATAAATAAAATAGTAAGTCAAGGAATTCGGCACTAGTTATGTCAAGCACTTGGGCTCTTTTATCATTATACAAAGTTTTAAGAAGCCCTATCCCGCCCGCCGAACCCTGAACCAGAGCGCAGGCGATCGGTTCAGGGGAAGGAGGGTCAAGGTTTTTATAGCAAACTTTCTATAAAATTAGCCACTACCCCAAACAAGCTAGCTAAAATATGCGTTTTACCAAAATTATCAAGAAGTATTATAGCCAACAAAATCCAAGGGCCATTGACGGCTAATTTGTGTTTCACGCTCTCCCATTTGTCTGGCAAAATAGCAAATAAGACCTTGGAGCCATCAAGTGGCGGTATGGGTATCAAGTTAAAAACGCCCAAAATAACATTGACCATTATCAGATAAAGTAGAAAAATATTGAGCATGTTGGTCGGCTCAAAATGGGGCGATACCAGCCGAAATATAAGTACAAAAGAAATAACACTCAAAAAATTGGAAATTGGGCCAGCCAAGGAAACCAGAGCTTCGCCCCAGCGTCTATATTTCAAATTATAAGGATTGACAGGCACTGGCTTGCCCCAGCCAAACCCAGCAACCAAAAGCATCAGGGTACCAAAAAGCTCCATGTGCACCAAGGGGTTGAGTGACAAACGACCATTGTTTTTGGCGGTCTGATCACCCATAGCCGAAGCTGCCCAAGCATGAGCATATTCATGAATAGTCAGGGCATAGACAATTGATAAAAAAATGGCCGCAAATGTACTGGGACTATCCCGCAATGAATCAATAAGCATATGTCTTTACAAATTAATAATTTTGTGCTAATATATTGAAATATTATTCAGGTATTATAGCTTAATTATTAGAAAAATCAAAGTATATGGCTAGAATTTGCTCAACTTGTGGACGACAAGCTATCATGGGTTATAGTGTCAGTCACTCCCACATTGCCACCAAACGCCGCATGAATATCAATTTGCAGACCAAAAAAATTGACGGCAAAAAAACTACGCTTTGCACTTCCTGCATCAAAAGCATCAATAAGAAAAAAAAGGAAGCCACTGTTTAATTTTTTATATCTCAAAAATACTCCCCCTGCTTTTTGGCAGTATTTTTTTGTTTTGAAAAACAAAAAGACGTCTTAATCGCATTTTATTGCCGATCAGACGCCTAATTGCAAGTCATCTACCATAGTTTGCGCTTAATAATAAAGTGCCACTCCGACGACTGTGGTTGCATGTTTTGACAATAGCTAACTCCCTAAATAAAGTGGGTACCCGCAAGCTAGAACCACAGTCCTAGCCGATTTAGAGCTCCCAAGGAGTCAGGTTGTAGAGTTATGTGTATTGTCAAATATCAACAACCTATATTTATAATAGCATATTCTTAAAAGCCGGACAAATGAGCAATAAAATTAAGCAATTTTAAAGCCCGCCGACCCCATACTGTCATTCCCGCGAAGGCGGGAATCTACCATAACCATACCAATGGTAAATTAATGGTAGATCCCGGATCAAGTCCGGGATGACACCGAGGGGTCGGCGGGCTATTTTAAAATATTAATCAGTAAATCTAGTATAATCAAATATCACTTTTCTATCGCCAAACCAATGCTTGATCTCATGCTCGGCTTCTTGGGGAGTCTCAGAAGCATGAACCAAGTTCATGACAGCGCGATGCTCGGTGTTGGCTACAGCCGGAGAATCAGCCGAATAGTCGCCACGGATTGTGCCCATGTCAGCCATACTAGGAATAGTCACACCGCAGATTTTGCGAACCATATCCACGGAGTGTACACCCTCTACCACCATCCTGACCAAAGGCGCTGAAGTCATATAATCAATCACCCATCCCCTGACCATCTTGCCCAACTCAAAATCATCATCAGTGCCTAATTCTTTTTTGGCATCAATGCCGTACTTGTTGTAAGTAGTCAAAGTCTTCTGCCCCAAGCGACGAATCCAAGCTTCGTCTTTGGGATAATGATCATTGATTTGGTCTTTGGTGGGCTGAAACATTTCCAAAGCCACTACTTTCAAATCGCGTTGTTCAAAACGACGAATGACCTCGCCAATCAAACCCTTTTTTACACCATCGGGCTTGATCATTACATAAGTTCTTTCTTTTTTAAAATTCATACAATTTACCCCGTTAAATAAATTTAATTAATAACCAACCTTTATATTACACAATTTTTTAAAAAATACAAATTATTAAATGATAAGCACCTATTAAATTTAAAATTTGAACAAAGTTCAAATTTTATTTAACGGGGTTAATTTATTATAAATTCACCCTTTAAAAAATATCGGGTGAATTATTATAAGCTATTATTTTTTATTTGCCAAGTTTTTCTAACTCCCGCTTGACTGAGGCCACAACTTCAGAGGGAGTGATATTGGCTTTGACTAGATAACCCACGGCACCAAGTTGCTTACCACGCTGGACATCTTCATCCTGACCAAGATTAGTCAGCAACATTACTGGCATATTTTTGGTGGCCGGATCCTCTTTCAAAGACTTGAGTACTGAGAAGCCATCCATCTTGGGCATGATAATGTCTAACAAAATAAAGTCTGGGGCCATACTTTTGGCCATTTCCAAGCCCATGGCGCCATCCATGGCCTTGACTAGGTCATAACCTTCATTTTTGAACTTGACCTCATACATATTGGCCAACATTTCCTCATCTTCTATCAAGAGAATTTTAATTTTTTTATCAGGCATATATTTATATAGTATTTTTAGTGCTTTAATTATAGGATAAATATTAGTAAAAAGCAAATAAAAAAAGGGGCTAGCCGTTGGCTAGCCCCCACCCCGGCAAGGCTTGATAAGCTTGTGCCGTGGCACGATAGCGTCACGACGCATCTTGGCAATAGCTGCCTCGCTTTGCTTCTTGAGCTTGGGTGACACAAGTGCCTCTAGACGCCTCCTGACGGCTTCAAATTCCTCGCGAGATCCGGCAGCCCCCTTGAATCCTCTGGCCTTGAGTATGGTCATGACCAACCCCCAGTTTGTTAGAAAGAACTAAATGTATTATAACAAATAAAATATTTTAAACAAAGCAAGAAAAAAGGAGCCTGGGCACACGAGATTGTGTACCCAGGCAAACCAGACTCACGTCGACCGTGGCTATCAGAGCCACGACCATACGCATGGCGAGCGTGTCACGTCAACGTGCTGGTCGACTCCTTGACGGAGTGGCTCTTGTGCTCGCGAGAGCTCGACGACAGAGTCGAAAACGGGGGCGCGTGGATCATCATGGCAAGAACCTCCTAGGTTTTGCCTCGGCGACATCGTGAACATTGTCTGACCACAGATATGGCCAGAGCACTGTCCTGCTGGTACCAACAGAACAGCCCGTATAATTATTGCATAAATATTAAAAAACGCAAGAAAAAAAGAAGGGTCCAGCATCAGCTCAGCGTTGCGCTGGCTTATCTGGACCCCCATGAATGAACGAGCAAACGCTCGCGTGGGACTGGACTAGACCCCGCCAGTCGACGGACTCTAGGTCCCTATCACCTTCTCGGCGAAGTGCGCGCGCTGCTGGCCTCTGAAACGGAGAACATCCATAGCTGAACCTCCAGCAGAGTATGGGAGTTGCCTCCCAGTCTGCGGGTGCCGGATGATCAGGTGACGACGACCCCGACCTCGTCCTCGTTCTTGTTCAGGGTGGTCATGACGAAGGGGGAAGGGTTGTGACGGGAAGAACTCGTCGTCGGCGCGCGGATCTCCATGATTCGTTCTCCTCGGTTGGACACCCAACGAAAACCCGTACAAGCTAGTTGTCCCCCCTTTCAGCTTGACAGGTTGGTACGTAAAACATCTATAAGCTTAGCAAAAATAAAAAAACCGTCAATAGCGGTAATATTTTAAAAAAATATAGGGCTCGTCGCGTCTGACGCAACGAGCCCCCTGCCTGCACGGTTGCTACCCGCCGGTTTGACGGGTTAAGCGACCGCCGCCTTCATGGAACCGCTGACCTGGAATACCTGGGCGTACATATGTAGCCCACCACCTTTCTTAGAGCCCCCAAAGGGAGCAATCAGCCGGCTACCGGAGCTTGCCTGGGGCTGATCCCCAAAGCTAGCATCGCGGTTGGCTAGTTTATTATAGCAAAACGTTTTATTAAATCAACCCGACGGGTTACCCGTGGGGTTGGATTACTTTAATCACTACTTATAATAACAAAAACCGCCGACCCTTAGTCTGTCATCCTGAATTTATTTCAGGATCTCAAATTGCAAGTTGCTAATTGGAGATGCCGAAACGAGTTCGGCATGACAATGTAGGGGTCGGCGGGCACTACTCACTTCACCCGCCACTTTTGACCATCACTAAAAACTCTAATTGTACCAACATCCTTAGTTTCTTTTATCAAACAATTATTTTTCTGCAAGCGATCTATGGCCTCCTGATGCGGATGACCGAATTTGTTATCAACCCCTACTTCAATGACACATAACTCTGGCTTGACTGCTGATAAAAAATCTTGCGAAGAAGAATATTTACTGCCATGATGCCCGACTTTCAAAATCTCACTATCTATATTAACTCCACTCTGCAACAAAACTTGCTCCTGTTCAGCTGGCAAATCCCCTACTAGCAAATAATCTACTTGCCCATCAGATATTCTCAAAACCAAAGAATCGTCGTTGATATTTTTACTAACCACATCATTACTTTTTAGTATTTCCAAAGTAATGCCTTGACCAAAATCATACTTCTGACCAGTTTCCGCTGTCTGCTCTTTCAAGCCGTGCCGTTGTAAAGACAAGAGCCAAGCTGAATATAGGGCGGTGCTTGGCTTTTCCGCTGTAGTAATAATATTTTTTACCTGATATTTTTCCAACAAATCTACCAAGCCGGCATAATGATCATCATGATAGTGGGAAATAAAAATATAATCTATTTTTCTGTCCCACCAAGGCAAGCACTGACCAAGCATTGGCAGTAGCATATTGTCAGCTCCTCCATCTACCAAAATATTCTGTCCCAACTGTGTGCGAAATAATTCGGCATCACCCTGACCCACATCCAAAAAACAGGCTTGAAAATTATTTTCACTTCTGATACTAAAAAATAAAAAAACCAAAGTCAATAAGACAATAAAAATAACAATTTTAATCTGGCGCTTCATATTTTTGGGGTTTTAATAATATGGTAATTAATATAACAATTGAAAAGCTCAAGGTCAAAAACTGCCAATCAAAACCAGTAATTGATAAAGCGGCATACTTAAAATGTGCTAATATTTCCATAATTTTAAACATAGCTCGCAATAATAAATCCAAGGGCCACAAAAATATTTGACCCAAAATTGGCACCGCGCCAAATATGGCTAGTAATATAGTAAGCACCAGTATAAAGGGAAAAAGGGGCAAAGCCAAAAAGTTGGCCACAGCTGCAATTAGTGACATATTAGTAAAATAATAAGCAGTCAGTGGCCAAGTAAATACTTGCGCGGCCGAAGTGACGGCTAGAGTTTCTCTAATTTTAAAAGTATTGCCTATTTTTCTAAATATCTGATTAAAAAAATTACTATAAAATATCAAACCAAAAACCGCTAAAAAAGACAATTGAAAGCTAATATCAAACAATAAAAAATAAGGATTAGTCAGCACAAAAAGATCAACCAAAAAAATGACACTATATAGGGAAAAAGTCTGCCGTTTGATAATTGGCCCCAAAAGCGCCAACAAAATCATGGCGCTGGACCGAAGAGCTGGGCTAATAAAACCAATCAAATACAAATAAGCCAGCAGGGCTAGAAATAAAAAAATAAACACTTGCTGACGATACAGACCAAGAGTGCCCAGCAAGGCGTACATCAGCCAAATAATAATGACCATGTGCAAGCCGGAAATAGAGATGATGTGTGTCAGTCCGGTACGACTAAATTGATTAACCAAATATTTTGGCACTTCTTTTTGGTTACCCAAAATTACTGCTTTGGCAAAAGCGCCACTTGGCTCAGGTAATTTATTTATATTGCCCATAAAAAAATTACGCCCGCGATTGACAAAATCAGCCCAATTATTTTGATGCCCTATTTTGCTGATTCTGGCCTGTGCGCAACGATAAAATATTTTATCTTTGGCTAAATATTTGTCATAGTAAAAAGTATTTTTGCCAGTCAATGCTATTGGCTCCGGCTTATAGATAAAACAATTTATTTTTAATAAATCATTGATCTGGTAATCTGGATATAAGCTTGATTTTAATAATATTCTCCCGACAAATATATCATCCGTGGGCTCCACAACATAGGTCCAACCATCCAAAGCTTTGTCGCGATCCAAAACAACACTGGAAAAATCATAATTTTTGCCAAACTGAAAATTATTTATTTGTGCTTCACTACTGGTAAAATAAAATAAGCGTAAAATTACTAAAACTAAAATTGCGACTACAAAAAAATATTTATTTTTGAAGCATAAAACAATGCTAAATAAAAACAATGGCCACAAAAAAATTATTTTATCAGCCAAGTAAGCATAAAAAACCGCAATATCAAAAAAACAGCTGACCCCAGTGGCCAGCAAAAAAATACAGCTAACCAAAAGAAAAAATCTGCTCTTCGGCATCTTCAAAATCGCTTTCTTTAAGCGCTGTTATTTTAGACCAACTACAAAATTAGTCAATATGAGTCAAGATGCTTGGTGCCAAAGGCAAATATGGCAATAAATAGCTGTTTTTTAGATTGGCGTCAAATGACCAGACAATATTGTAGTCCCAAATGCTGTCTGGGTCAGTAGTAATTATATCGGGCTGTAAATAGGCCTCGACTACACTATCTGGGGCTAATTGATCAATATTCAGCATTAGTTGCACCAAGTGACCCTCGGCATTGATAGGCAAAGGATTGCTCCACTCGGCCTTGGCTATGACGGTATTGTCTTTAATAATCACATCCATGGGATAATACTTACTGTCTACAAAAACTTTGGCTTGACGCACTGTGGCATTCTTGACCTGATAATACCAAGTAAATTTATAAAAATTTATTTTATTTTTCCCAACTGCTTTAATCTTGGTAGAAAAAACATTGTTCCAACCCGTGCGTAAAGAAGGATCGACAATAGCTAACTCAAATATCGGATAATCACTCAAAGAATGCACGCGAGATAAAACAATCGGTTCGGTCCAAGAAATAATATTGTTGGAGACATAACCTTTGCCCGTAATATTTTTTAAGCTAAATAAATAATCACCCACTGGCAAATCTTTGGCGTAAAGCTGGATATCAAGCAAAGAACTAATTTTGGCTACTAGGGGTTTATTAACCACAAAAAGAATTTTATCAGCCGTGCTGGTAGCTGTGGCCATGATATTGCCGTCATTGATCAAAACAAATTCAATATTATCATTTTTTTGTTTTTTGGCTTGCTCCAAACCAAACTCAATAGTTTTGATGTCTATTAATTCCGCGCCGCTAGCCAAAGACATCGCGCCCAACAAAGTCCGACCTCGACTTGCCACTATAAAATTTCCCTGCTTGGTACGATTGTAGACTTGCCAATCTCCTTGATCGACAATTTGAGTCACTCCGCTAACTAAAGGAAACTTGCCGGTCGGTATCAGACGCTGATTTTGATAAGTAAGTTCCAAATCTGTTCTATTCTCAATAGAAAACTGCATGATAGTGCCAGTAGCCATAGCTTTGGTTTCTGGCAAGGTAATGACAAATTGGCTAGTGCCAGCCGGTAATTTATAATCATTGAGATTAAAATTCAAATAACCCTGTTCATCAAGGTCCACCAGTGTCCCCAATTGCACTCCTTGATGAAAAAGTTTCAGCTGGCTGAGGTATTGCGCGTCATAAAGTCCATTAACATAAACTTTCATTTTTTGAAGACCGGCGCCAGATACTGGCGAATCAATCGTTAGTTGAAACAACTGTACTTGGGTAGAGCCCTTACTAACTCGCTGTTCCAAAGTATTGCTTTGCCAATGAACTTTTGGGCTAGTATCTGCCGCCCAAGAGCTCGGTCCAGGCACGGTCATAAGGGCTAAAAAAAATATGCCCAAAGAAAATAAAAAAGCTACCACAAAACGATGGCGCCAACGCTTGGGCTTTGGTCTATTGTAAGATAAGGGACCAAGGTGTTCAAACATAAAAAAATATTAACTGGCTACCTGTCATTATACAATAATTTACCAAAAATATGAAATATTAAAAATTATTTTTTTACTTGCCGTAAGCTGGCCTTAATCAAGGGCCACAAATCCCCATCCAAAATAGTATTGGGATCATGAGATTCATATTCTGTGCGGTGATCTTTGACCATCTTATAAGGATGCAAAACATAAGAGCGAATTTGGTTACCCCAAGCCGCGGCTGTGTACTCGCCTTTCAAGGCCTGCCGCTCTTCTTCTTTTTTACTGGCTTGATATCTTTCCAATTTGCTCAAAAGCACAACTAGTGCTTGATTTTTGTTTTGTAATTGCGAACGCTCGTTTTGGCAAACAGCTGTCAAGCCGGTAGGCAAGTGGACAATCCGCACCGCTGAATCGGTGGTATTGACCGATTGCCCACCATGACCAGAAGCTCGAAAGGTCTCCACTCTTAGCTCACTATCATTGATTTTTACTTTTGGTTCAATAATTTCTGGCAAGACCTCCACCATAGCAAAAGAAGTATGCCGAGCGTGATCCGCATCAAATTCTGACAATCTCACCAAACGATGGACGCCAGCTTCTTCTTTGAGATAGCCATAAGCAAAAGGTCCTACGAATTTAAAAGTCGCACTTTTGATACCAGCTTCATTGCCAGGAGTCCTTGATAAATAAGTTGTTTGGTAATTATTTTTTTCACCAAAGCGCAAATACATCCGCTCCAGCATCTGAGCCCAATCTTGAGCATCAACTCCGCCAGCTCCGGCATTGATAGTTATAATAGCTGGTGCCTGATCGTATTGACCAGACAAAAGTAATTGCTGAGCTAGTTGTTCGTATTTTTTTTGCTGATCGGAAAAATCACTGGCAAACTCCTCTAGCAAGTCATCGGCCTGATTATCCGAACAGACAATTTCCAAATCTTCCAACTGTTTTTTTAAATTTTCCCAGTCCGTAATTTGCAATTCCAAATTGCTTATTTCTTTGACAATATTAGCCGCTTCGCTTTTTTGCCAAAAATTCGGACTTTGTGTATGAACACGCAGATCATCCAAACGTTTATGTTTTTGGGGAATGTCCAAAGCAACTATCGCTTGATCAATCTGCAATAATAATTCTTTGATCTTTTTGCGTAATTCTTCCACTAGGGTTTTTTATATCTTTCTAGAGTCACAGCCACATCTTTAGTCTGACCTTTGGTCCAAACTTTCAAATTTATTTTATCATTGGGCTGAAACTGAGAAATAGCTTGAGCCAGATCATAATCTTTGCTTAGTTTTTTACCATTGACCTCGGTAATTACATCATTGGCTTGCAAGCCCGCCTTGCTAGCTGGTGAATTTGGTAAAACAGCCGTGTCAGTAGCCGTGCTTCCGGGAGCCAATAAAGCACCTTCTGTAATATCTAGTTTTAATTTCTTGGCTGTGTCTTCATCCAGCATGGTATACCTGACGCCTAAATAAGGTCTGATAATTTCACCGGTCTTTTTGACACTGTCAATTATTTGTCTGACTGAGTTGATAGGAATAGCAAAACCAATCAATTGTCCTTGACTAGAAATTGCTGTGTTGATACCAATCACCTGTCCGGATAGATTGAGCAATGGACCACCAGAATTTCCTGGGTTGATAGCCGCGTCAGTCTGAATGACATTGGCTAATTTTTCCGAGCTACCGCCAGTGCCAGCCACAATGCTACGACCTATGCCTGATACCACGCCGACAGTGACAGTATTGGAAAACTCAGCCAAGGCATTGCCAATAGCTACCACACTTTGACCGATTACTAGTTGGTCAGAATCCCCAAACTCAACCATTGGCAGGCCACTAGCCGCTATCTTCAAAACGCCAATATCATTGAACAAGTCGGTGCCCACAATTTCCGCATCAAAACGCCGTCCATCATTCAGTATTACTTTATATTTTGCCGTAGTATCCTCAATAACATGACGATTAGTCATGATCAGGCCATCGCTTGAAATAATAAAACCAGTGCCACCACCTACTTTTTGCCAATCGGGCTCAGTGGTTTTGGGGCTGGCTGGTTGCTGACCAAAAAATGGCCAGTTGCCAAAAAAATCCCCGAAAGGATCAACACTGACATTCTTTGATATATCTTTTTGTATTTCAATAGAAACTACTGCTGGTGAAACTCTTTTTACAACATCAGTGACCGAAGTTTCCTCTTGCCTTAAAACCTGCTGTTTAATAGCATTTTCAAAATTATTTCCCTTGGCCCACGGCAAGTTACTAAGATTATTGACTATTAAATAAGAACCAAATAGCCCGCCTAAAATAGTGCTTACTACAATAATTAAAAAAACATCTAATCCTTTTCTCATATGTTTATTTTAAGTATTTATTAATTATTTACAATTTTGATTGATAATGGCTTGCCTCTTTACTGGATCACACAAAATTTCCAGACCATTAACTACTGGGGCCTGAGCGTTATCAGTATCATTGCCAAGCATTTCATTGATAGAGTCCAAATTCAAGGCCTGTAAAGCTGGCTTTATCATACCAACATAGGTTTTTACATAAGGTGAAAGATAAACAATACCAAAAACTATAGGCACGACAATGATTAGCCACTTAATAACATTCAAAATGGCCTCAGTTCGAAAATGCTTTTCGATTTTGTGCAAACGCTTATCGAGACTACTAAGTAATTCTTGATTTTGACGCACCACTTCTTTCAAATCTAGCTCTTCCATTTTTTTATTTCTTATTCTTATTTTGCTTTAATAAGCGATTAAGCTCGGCTTGAAATGTTTTGACATCCTTGAAACTACGATAAACTGAGGCATAGCGAATATAGGCCACTTGATCAAAACTTTTGATCTTTCTCATGACGATTTCTCCAATATCCTTGGAAGTGATTTCATTGTTGCCAATCTTTTGGATATCACGCTCAATATCACGCACTAATTTTTGAAAATCATCCTCTAAGTAAGCTCTTTTCTCCAATGAAGCGCGCAGACCCTTGACCAACTTATCGCGACTATAATTTTCTCGACGACCATCACGCTTGATGACCACCAAATCCAATATTTCTATGTCTTCAATGGTAGAAAAGCGATAAGAACACTTTTCGCAAGCTCGCCTACGCCTAATGCTAAAACCCTCGCCACTTAAGCGAGAGTCAATTACCTTGGTGTCTTTTTTGTTGCAAATGGGGCAATTCATCCAGTTAGAAATATATTACGCCAAATTATTAAAATTTATATTTAACGATCTTTAATTTTTTTTCTCAAAAAAGCTGGTATATCCCACTCTTCCTCTTCTTTGGTCTTGGGAGCTAATTCTGAATCCTCTTCTTCACGCTCTGGTTTTTTCTCAAAAGCATTTTTTATTTGACGATCTTCACTAGTTTTGGTAAAGGCATCAGAAAAAGAACTGACAACTGGCCGTGTTGATTCTACCTTGTTTTCAGAGCCCTTCTTGAAACCAGTGGCAATGACTGTCACTTTGACATCTTCACCCAATGACTCGTCAATAACTGCGCCAAAAATTATTTTGGCCTCTGGATCACAGTGAGCGGTAATTACTTCGGCGGCCTCGCTGACTTCATACATGGTCAAATTACTACTACCAGAAATAGTAAACAGCACACCAGTAGCACCATTGATGGATAGTTCAAGCAGTGGACTGTCAATGGCTGCCTTGGCCGCCTCTTTGGCTCTTTCATCACCATTTGCCCGGCCAATGCCCATCAGAGCAGACCCTGCCTGCTTCATAATGGCTTTGACATCGGCAAAGTCCACATTGACCAAGCCCGGCACAGTAATCACTTCGGAAATACCTTGCACACCCTGCTTCAATACTTCATCAACAATGGCAAAAGCATCAAGCAGTGAAGTCTTGCGATCGATAATCTGCAATAATCTATCGTTTGGTATAGTAATGATTGTGTCTACTTTGTCAGCCAAGCGCTCTAGGCCGCGTTCGGCAATATCACGACGCTGTACTCCTTCAAAAGTAAATGGCTTGGTCACTACTGCTACAGTCAAAGCACCAAGCTCTCTGGCAATATCAGCAATGACTGGCGCCGCTCCTGTGCCCGTGCCCCCACCTAAACCACAAGTGATAAAAACCATGTCCGCACCAGATAGTTTTGACAAAATCTCTTGCTCGTTTTCTTCAGCGCTTTTTAAGCCCAAATCTGGATCCATGCCCGCTCCTAAGCCCCTAGTGGTATTCCGACCAATATGAATTTTGTGGCTAGCCACTGAGCTATGCAAAGCTTGAGCGTCGGTGTTGACAGCCAAAAACTCCACACCTCTAATTTTAGCGGCCACCATGCGGTTGACAGCTGAATTGCCAGAACCACCAACACCAACTACTTTGATATTAGCAAATGTTTCTACTGGCGGTAACACTTCTTTGATATTTTTTTTCACCATCTTTTTTTACTTGGATTATTTAGGAAGGCCAAATTGATTTAAAGACATTGTTAATTTTTGATCCCATTTTTTTAAAAATATCCGCTCCCGGCAAGGTATAGCCACTTTCAATATTTCGATCAGCCCAAATGACTAGACCCAAAGCCGTGGTATATTCTGGATCGTTTAATTTATCTATGGGGAAATCCTGATTGATTGGCAGACCATGAAAAACTGGCAGTTCAAAAACTTGTTTAGCCAAATCAATTATCAGTGGCAATTTTGAGCCACCGCCAGTCAAGATTATGCCCGCTGGTAGTTTACCAGCTCGCCCAATCTTTTTCAATTCTTCATTGACTACTTCAAAAATTTCCGTCATTCTAGCTTCCGAAATCAAAGCAATATCGCGCTTGTACACGAAACTGCCTTTTTTCTCTTCTTCAGAATATTTATGCAGATCAACTTCATCACGTTTAGAAAGACCCTCGGCCAAAGCTTGAGCATGATCCAATTTTACTGCTTCGGCTACCATGACAGAAGTCTTTAAGCCAATGGCTAAATCATTGGTAATATGACCAGCGCCTACTGGCAAGACAGCCGTGTGCAAAATATTACCATCCTCAAAAACTGCCAAAGAAGTAGTAGCCGCGCCAATATTGACTACAGCTACGCCTAATTCTTTTTGCTTTTTGGTCAAGACGGCTTCGGCTGTAGCTAAAATAGAAAAAACTATAAACTCAATATCCACTCCTGTCCGATAAATGCATTTGGTCAAATTCTTGACTTGTGAAGACAAGGCCATCACCACTTGAGTCTCTACTTCCAATCTGACACCAGTCATGCCTTGGGGCTCTCGGATATTTTTCTGATCATCAAGGTTGTAGGCAATAGGCAAAACATGCAAAATCTCATAATTAGGCATGATGGTTGTGCTTTCGGCTACTTCCACAGCGCGAGCAATATCAGAGTCCTCTACTTGCTGACTAGCTTTGGCCACTGCTACCACACCACGACTATTGGTAGTCTTGATGTGCGTACCAGAAATACCAACC
Source organism: Patescibacteria group bacterium (assembly GCA_041665545.1). Classification (GTDB taxonomy): domain Bacteria; phylum Patescibacteriota; class Patescibacteriia; order UBA1558; family GWA2-36-10; genus CALMZN01. The sequence goes on from JBAYIQ010000008.1 coordinate 19,989, forward strand.
ACAATTTTATCAATCCTTAGGGCCGTCATTCTTTCACATTTTTCCATAACTTCAGCAATAGAAGAAACCGTATCCTCAATAGAATTGATTGATCCGCGACTAATACCCAAAGACGGAGTTTCGGCTACTCCAATGATTTTCAAACGATTCTCACCCAAACGCTGACCCATGACTATCCTAATGGATTGGGTGCCGATATCGAGACCAGTGATGATTTCTCTGTTTTTGGACATTTAGACAAACGGGGCTAAAAAATTCGCCTTAATAATAGTTAATTATAACTAAAATCTGACATTTTGCCAAATAACTTTATATAAAAATAATTAAACCAATAACTACAGCAAAAAAAGCCACTAATAACACCATGCCAGCCAATAAATCCTTTATTTCTTTGGTGTAACCGTGAGTTTTGGGGGCTAGCATATCAACCAATCTTTCTATGGCCGAGTTAAATATTTCCAAAGCCAATATCAGAGCAATGATCAAAAGCAAGGCTATCCACAGACTTTGACTTAAATCCCGCCAATAGGCTAAGAGTAGGATCAAAACTGCAGCCAAAAGATGAAGACGAAAATTATGCTCACTACGAATAACAATTTTCAATCCTTGCCAGGCATGTTTAAAACTTTTCCACCAGACTGCCATACTAAAATTTACTTAATAATAACTGCTCTTCTTTTTCTTGACGTTTTGCTTCACTGATGCTTTTTTCATGATCAAAACCCAAGAGATGCAAAGTGCCGTGAAGCAATAATAATTTTAATTCTGATTTTATACTTTTATTTTTTTCTATGGCCTGTTTTTTGGCTTGCTCCAAACAAATCACTATCTCCCCCAATATATTTTTATCCTCTAGGTTGAAGGACAAAACATCGGTTACTTTATTTTTCTGGCGATATATTTTATTTAATTTTTTTATTTCTGAAGAACTGAGCAAGGCGACAGAAATTTCTTTTTTTATTTTATACCTTGGCAAGATAACCCGAGAAAAATCAGTCAGCCAAGTAAAATCTGCTCTGTAACCACGCTTATTAAGCGTAATTATTTTATTGTTCATCTTAGACACCTGGGTTGACAAACTTAAAACTCTTAAGCATCATCTCAAAAGTTGTGGCAAAATTGGCATCGTCATTGCTAAGGTCGTAAACAATGGTGTAGACGTAGCTGGGGGTCACTATTAAAACCTGTTTTTTGTCCGTGGAGCGCAGGGCGGCTTGATTGTCAATTTTGAAATTTTCCATTGCTTGAGTGCCATACAAAGTTTTTTGCCAATCAACCAAACTTTTCTGGCCAACATTTTCAGACACCTCAATGCGCACCAATTCTGAAGTAGAAGTATCTGGTATAAATTCAATTTTCTGCCGTGAATCATCCAAGGCTTTGACTAGCCAAGAGGCGGGTGAAAAAATTTCATAAGCGTACAAGTCGTTGGTATAGCGTATGACTAAACCAGAGTCAATAAGTTTCTGACCGCTAGCCAATGGATTATATAAATTTTTTATTTCGTCACCATCAGAGTAACCATCTTTATCCGAATCCACAATCTGCTTATCAGTCTGATAGGTCTGCTCCTCCAGATCGGTCAATCCATCGGAATCAGTGTCAACAGCAGCTACGGGTGGATTAGGATTCTCATTAGTATTGGTGTTTATATTAGTATTAGTGTTGGTATTATTATTTTGATTATTGTTAGCATTATTTACATTGGCGTTGGAATTAGTATTCTCATTAATATTAACATTGCTATTAGTATTTTCATTGCCAATATTTGTGTTTTGATTAGTATTTTGGTTGACATTGGTATTGGTGTCTTTTGGCTTATTTTTCTGCTGTAACCAATAATAACCACCACCCAAAAGCGCCATAAGCAAAACAAAAATCAGCACAAAAAAAACAATAATGCCTCTGGCGCCACTGTCTTTTTTCTTGGGGTTTAAAACAACAAATTTTTTGGGCATAACGTGCAAATCTCCTTCATTGACCAAAAAATCTTCAGGCATTTTTTCCCCTGTTTTTTTTATATCTTCTGCCATAAATTATTTTAATACTACGGACAAACTTTGCCTCCCAGATAATCTACCTGAGTTGCTTCCACGCAACCATTATTTTGACTATTACAAATAATACTACTCAAGGTATCGGGACTATTTGACTGCAAACCAATAGCAAAGGTATTATCTTGTATAACCTTGTCCAAAACACAAACTTTTGGGTAAGAGTCAGGGGCCACTGGCCAATTTTTATTGATTTTGGGATTACACATATCAGTTCCGGCCAAATAATCGGTCAGTGTTGAATTATTAGAAGCATTAAGACATAGAATAAATGAATCTGATAAATTATCAGCCCAGTTCAAGGCAACTGTCAATTTAGAATCATTAGAATTGTCCATGACTATTGGCGGTGTAGTGGTAGCTAACTTTCCTGGACCAATAGGACTGTAACCATTTTTCACCTCTGTGCCATCAGGATAGCTGTCACCATCAGTGTCAGCCAACAATGGATTAGTGTTCCAAATATTTATTTCTTCACCATCATTTAAACCATCAATGTCCGTATCCATGGCCAAGGGATCTGTCTTGTAAGTCTTCACCTCTTCCCGATCGCTCAAACCATCACCGTCAGTATCGGCCAACAAAGCATTGGTGTTGTACTGGCCCTCTTCCACATCCGTCAATCCATCGGCATCAGAATCAGTCGTGTCGGCCTCATTGGTATTTTCATTATTAACATTGGCGTTGTCAGTTTGATTGGTGTTCTGATTAGTGTCGATTGGTGGTTTTATCTTGCCCTTGACTACTATCATGTAATAAGCGCCGGCACCCAGAGCCAAAACTAACAAGACTACCACCAAAATAATAATTATTTTGTTCAACTTGTTACCCGATGTTTCACTAAACATTAATGGATCAGCCGTTGATTGCTGGCTTGGCACAAAAGTCGTATTAGATACTGGCTTAATCTTGCCAGATTGCACAGCGCTGGGTTTAAGCAGTGGCGACTGACTGTTTTGAGTAACGGGATCCACATCAGCAAACATATCAGCCAAAGGCTGAACTGGAGCCATAGGTGGTGGTGGAGTCTGCGGAAGTGCGTTTGGATTTTGAGGCACCGAACCACTTTGATTGTTTTGTTGTTTTAAATCATCAAACATACATTTATTTTTAATAAATAATTTAAAATTTATATATCTTACCAATATTTACTTATAAAATTTACAAATTCATGATACCAAGTATATAATTTATCAACCAAGCCACTATATAACTTATCAACCAAGCTCTGCGTTTCAGAAACACTAAAATCTAATTGATACCCACTACTATTCACATTACCGTTGGCATCGATCACATATAGATAGGCCGACTGACCAGTGGAAAATGAACCCTGATTAGCATTAAATTGGATCTGACCATCATTCCAAGTAGTGTGCGGAATTTGAATTTCACACTGAGTCGCTAAATCTTTATTTTGATTATTACAAATTTCTATCCTAGCTTGAGTATTATCAACATAAATATCATCATAGTATATTTGGAAATTCGCTACGCATCCCGAAGGTAAATTACCATAATATTGACCCATTCTTAAATAACGCCATTCTCCATCATCAGCATCATGGGTTATAAAAGAATTAGCATAGGCCAAATAACCAGATCTACCTATCCTTTTAATCCAAGTCAGGCCATCTGCCGTACTAGGCAGAGAACTACGCTTATAATATTGTTCTAGGCGTTGCCATTGATTAAAGGGGAAAGCATCACTTGCTACGCTATAAGGTGAGCCACCCATTGTCCCGCCGTTATAATAAGCCTGCACACCATTGTTACCCCAACGGTCAGAACTCCACCAATGATCTCCTATTATCTCTGTTGTTGTCACTTCATCATTAGTACTATAGCCAGGACTACTACTCAATCTCCAATTCTTCCATTGAAATGGACTACAACTATCATTTTTTATTAATCTAACCCACGTTGTAACATAAAATTGATCGTGGCCAGCACCGCTATCAAACCTAATTTGTGACCATGATCCTTGTGAAAAATTAAACAATATTGATTTTGAACCGCTGTGAGAATCGGCGTTTGTGTATTGTGCGTTGGAATTAGAAACTGAAACTTGTGCCCAATTAGGAGCACTAAACGAACTACCGGGTGTTGATTGTTCTATAACTGAATTTAATGATGTCAATGGTGAAACCGGATTCTTAACTCCAAACTCACTACCCGAGATAGTATAAGACTGACCACCGACTAAAGTAGTCGCAGAAAGTCCACTAACGCTCGGCCCACTGCCTACTAGCGGTGCACTAGCAATAGCCGCTACAGCTTGGTTAGAGTTATTTGAAGTATTACCACTAGCATCATAAGCTTGAACTACATAATAATAAGTAGTACCAGCTGTCAGACCAATGTTAGTATAGGAATTAGTGTTTGAGGTAGCTACTACCTGATAACCACTGCCATTAGTAGTAGATCTTAAGACATTATAGCCAGTCACTACTCCTGAGTTATCAGTCGAGGCTGTCCAAGATAAAGAAGCTTGAGTGCCTGAAGGAGCAGCCAAAAGGTTGGTAGGTATAGATGGGGGTTGAGTGTCAGAAATAGTAGTCGTTGTAGTTGAAACAACATTGGAATAGCTAGAATAATTACCCGCTATGTCTTGGGACCTAATCCGATAATAGTAGGTCGTGTTGCTGTTTAGGCTAGTATTAGTATAGGAATTAGTAACACTAGTGGCAATTTGATCAAGTCCAGAACTAGCAGAAAGCGATCTTTCAATTAGATATTGACTAACTCCAATATTATCAGTAGAGGCTACCCAAGATAGAACTATCTGGGTGCCAGAAGGTGTGGGCACAATACTATTGGGTTGAGTCGGAGCTTGAACATCTGAATTAGTAACATTATTATTAGGCAAAGAACAATCCATAGTACCATCGCCATTGCCATCACAAAAAGCAGAGTTGATAACCAGAATCAAGGTTGCATTCCAATTATCATAAGTTGTTACAGCTATGCCACCGGTATCATTGGCTATAGCTCTGCCCAAAATCTGGTTCTGTCTGCCCCAAGCATCAGTAGTGGCATCACCAGGATATCCACCATTCCTCAAAATAACTGGACTAATGTGAATATTGGGTCTTGCGGCATGAGCCGAATTGACAGCAGCTCGCAAGACATCGTTTATATTTGCACCCAACTCCGCACTAAAATCTTCATTATTCTTTGGCGGATCATATGCTCCACCGACCGCGGCGGTTGCTCCACCACACCAAGCATATTCATCACTCACTGGTATGACGATTCTTTGATAGCCAGTTAACCAGTTATAACTTTCATTGATGCGTTTGATGGCATAGCCCCAATTTTCTAAACGACCACCCGGAGAAACATTTATATCATCGGTACAATAATTTAAACTTGTACCATTATCATTGCCACCAGTAGTAGCACTGATGACACCGCCTGTAATATTATTTGATCCATTATCATAAAAACTCAAGTAACGCAGACTACTAAGACTAAGGTCATTATAAACCGTTGGATTATTAAAATTACTATACGCTGGACAGTTGGCAACTAGAGCATCAAAGACTCGGCGATGTTCACAAGCGCTAAGTCTAGTGCTATCACTACTATTTGAAGTGCAAGTCTGATCGGCCAAAGTGCGCAGATCGTCATTGGTAGTGCTTGATAAAAAACCCTGATTAGTGGTGGTATTTATATCATCGGCCATGGAAAATACCGTTATTTTATAATTGACCCCAGCTAAAGGCGAAGTAAATACTTGATTTAAAGCTCCACACAAAGCTGTGGCTGCCGGATCCAAACTCCTAGATACATCAAAAACAAAAACCAACTCTACATTTTTTTGTGCCGGACTCGCACCTAAATCACAATCTTCGTAAGCTGCTTGGACTGTTGAATCCCCACAATAGCCACCTTGAGGATCACTAGCAAGACAACTGTCAGCACAAATATAAGTATTGGTTGCTGATGATTCTTCTGGCGTAGGCCTATCCGGATAATCCGTACCATCACAAAATTCACCATAAGCAGTCTGCCTAGTATTGTCCCCACAATAACCACCAATAGTTGGCGTACAACGCGTATATCGTGGATGAAGCACTAGGTCAGCGTCATTGACCATGCGACATTGATATTGATTGAACTCACTGGATTGGGGTGGTAGTACTGTGGCCAATAAAGTAGTATCACACTGCTCACGATAAGTAGGTTGTATTATACCATCACCGCAATATGGCTGATTGGTGAAAGTACAGCTTGAAGAGCAAGTATAACGGTGCGTACCATCAGCAACAAGTGGTAATGGTGTATCATAATCAGCATAGTCACATTCCTCTGGACTTTGCATAATGCCATCGCCACAGATGCCTTGATAAGGTGTAGCGCCATTGTCACAAAGCATACCACAACCAGACGAAGTGCCCGGAGGAACACACGAAATATTGCCATTATTTGGACAATCCCAACCAGACAAACCATTGGGGCTACCGGTAGCATCACAAGCTTCTCTACCTGAGGTCCAAACACCATCACCGCATTTGGCGGCAGGCAAATTATCCAAACAAACCGCATTACAAGATAAGTTGCAGGTAGTCACCAAAGTATAGGATACTGGGACTGTTGCTCTTGGACAATGAAAAAAGCCATTATTCCTAACAACACTATTGACTATATCGCAATTTTCATAATCTTTTTCTAAAATATTATCTCCACAATACCCACCGCATATTTCTCTAGTCAAAGTTGGTGTGTACCAATGACACTCATTAGGCGTGCCCGGTGGATTACAGCCAGTCACTTGTTCATTCCACCAATTGCGATTTTCTATTACCAAATCACATTGATTATTATTAAAGCCACCATCACATTCTTCAGTGGCTGGTTCAACTCGACCATTGCCACAAGTATTACTACCCGGTAATGTCGGAGAGCCAGTGCAATAACCATCCAAGGTGGTATTTACATCAACTATGCCAGCCAATCCTTCTGGATATAATCCGCTTGAAAAAGTCCCGAAACCAGAGCTAACTGGGTCGTACTCAAAATTACTATAAAGCTGATAACCTTTACCAAGATCTTCTAGTCTGTAGCCATAAACATATGAATCATTATTACACTGAAATTCTCTAGTAGCTTCATTCCAGCAAGTAGCCGGATCAGCGCCCTCTAAAGGGCAAATCGAAAATTTATTTATTGGGTCTACTGGCAAGGACTGCTTCAGATCAGTAGCTAAAGTTTGTTGCCATGATGGCCACTTACTATTTGACTGACCACGCACAAAAGTACCAGCATTGAGCTGTGGATAATAAGGCACACAAGGACCAAGCAGACCACACTGAGCATTTTCTGTGCAACTAATTTGAGCATTGCTACTACAAGCTTTATGAACACCACCATATTGCTCTAAATATTTTTTGATTGGTAATAAATCAGTCAAACGCTTGACATCACGGCGCAGTTTCAGTGATTTTGAATGACATGTTTCTAAAATCTGACAATCCAAGTCAGAAGAACATGTTCTTCCATCAGTAGTAGAATCGAGTTTATAGCACAAATTATCATCATTGTTGGTAGAAAAACCATTGTTAGTGTTGAGCTGAAAATTAGCAACTAACTGATCGTAAATATTTTTGGTTTGGGCATTGGCACCAATACTATAAGCAATAATATAAATATTAGTATAAATAATACCGCCTGATATATTGGCTGCAGAAATATAAATAGTATTACCAACCTTCATGGCTTCATAGCCATCGACCGTGGTCATGGTACCCACTGCATCACCGGGAAATTTTTCTTTATACCATTCTTGAACACTCAAGTGCCCAACATTGGGCATGACTCTAAAAATAATAAAATTAGTTTCACTAACAGCTGAAGCGCTGACAACAACTATTTGTATGGCCGAACTAGCCGGCGAACCAGCAGGGTTGCTGTCAACAGATATGATTCGATAATCATAGCGACCATCAGATACGGGGGTATCAACATAAGAAGTTGGGGCGCCAGATACTGGAAAACTACGTAGGGTTGACCAAGCCGACGTCCCATTTAATCTTCTTTGTACTTCATAGGACGCAATACCAGTCAAGTTTCTTGGTAGACTCCAATGGATTGTCACGCTATTGCCATCAACTACAGCCGTGACACTAGTCGGTGGATAAACGGTCGGAAGTTGGATTTCACTATCTTGTTGTGCTTGTGCCTGATTGATTGGCATCAAAGCGCTAATTCTTTGCCAGACATTTGTTTTTTCTTTTTGGGAACTTGGTAAAAAATAAGCCAAACTACCCAAAGAATTATTCTGGGAAGTAACGCTATTTATATTAACCGTAAAAATATATTCTCCCAAAATACTACTATCATGAGTACTAGGAAATGGTGCGTTCAAATATGGTAAAGTCGGGCTACCCTCAGTAAATTGCTGACAATAATAAGTCGAAAAATTTAAAATATTTTCTACCCAAGGGAAACTACTAAGACTTGGCCAAGGATTTTGGCACAAAAACACAGTGACCGGCAAACTAGCACTGGCCGTACCCAAATCTACGCCGGAGATATTACCCCGAGCTTGAACCGAAACATTGACTCGACCATTATCCCCAGCCGTGGCTGTAACTTGATTATCAACGGCTCTAGATAAACTCACAACCTCATCATTGGGGACACTCCAAGTATAGTTGATGCCAGTGCCAGAAAGTATGGTAGCTTGTCGACTATAGGCCGTGGCAAAATAATTATGTTGGTTGCCATTTATAGTTAAGGCATCATCTCCTTCACAAGTATTACCACCACAAATGAACCAATCCTCACTGGGGTTGGTGCGCACATAACTTATTTTGCAAATTTCATCACCCGTAGAAAATGTCCAGTTATTTAATTCTGGTGTAGCTGTCAAATCAAGTGCTACATCATGTAGACTGACCATACCCGTTGGCGGTGTGCCAGTGCCAAGAGTAATAATGTAATTGCTGTTTGAGACCAAAAGTTCTGTGGGTGAAAAAACAACTTTTGTTTCGTTATTAGTGCTATCAGCGTCAGGTCCATCAACTGTGGCAAAAGAATAGCTGCCCGTAATTGGAACGCGAGTGCCATCAGTAAGGATATTAAATAATTTCAGATTATTTCTAACGCTATCTAAATTCATTTTTTCGCTAAATGTAAGCTCTATGGCCGTATTACGACATTGAGCTGTAACTCCCGGTGGTCGTGGACTATAGTCCTCTATATACGGAGCTAAGTATGTCGGCCCAGTGATAGTTAATTGACCAGGTGTGACGGGTATATTTCTGCCTCCTTCGTCCCTAACTGAGCATCTTATTTCACTAGTGCCAGTAGAAACACCCCGAGCCACAGCTCTTTGAGTATTGCTTGATATAGTGGCCACTGCTGGAAGTTGAGATGACCAGTTATAAGTACAATTACTACAATTGACAGGAATATTGCCACAAGAAACAGTGTTGCTAGTAGATTGAACTAGATAGCGAATATTTTGACCTACAGTGGCTGTAACATCGGGCTCTATGACGCTGGCTCCTGTCACTACACACTCTTCGCTACCAACAGTAAACTGCCAAGAAAAACCAGCAAAGTTATTGGAAAAAATATTTTGAATTTGATCGGAAACTACTACTTCATATCTATTGCCCGAAACAAAAGGTAAATGCTCTACTCTGACCACGCTTCCACTGGGTTGATTTATATCAACAAACACTCCGCTGGTCACAAATGCATCTAGAGTAACATCTCTGATGCTTATTAAATTACCAGTACCGGCAATAATAGCGGCAACCGAAGCATCACTCAGCTGGCTATTGAAACGCATACCGACTATAGCCGTGGTACAAGCATTGGCACAGTCCGGATAATGCGCTGTCATTAATAAAGACTGCAAATAATTGGTGTAATTGATACTTAGTGATGTTCTGGCTGAAGCAGAGTTTGTACCCTGAGTAATCCGACATTGGACATTGTCTGTTCCTGTAATAATCGCGGGTACGGAATTGCCGGTTGATCGGGCAGTCATATTTCTACTAGCCGCACCACTAGTAATACTAGCAATACTAGGAGTATCTATTGTCCAAGCATAGGTACAATCAGTACAAGTCAAACGCTGAACACCGCAAATACCAACATCAGCTGTTGGCGCGGCATCGTAGCCAATTGATTGATTTGGTCTCAAGGCAGTGTAGTTTGCTGGGTCTATGTCAACTCCCGTGAAACGACAAATGCCTTGCCCAACTCTAAATTCCCAATAAAATGGTGATGCCAATCTTTCATTTTCATAGCTTAAGACATCTTGACTAACCGTCACACCATAAGTGTGGTTGAGTTGTAGAGTGCCAGCATGGTTCAAAACAACTCTGGCTGGTATTGAAGCATCTTCGTTTTCTGTTAAAGTGACTGAATTAATAGTAATAGGACCATATGATTCAGTTGCAACACGCTCACCAACAGGTGTAACGTCAGTAATTGTATAATTAGTGGTAAGTGTGGCACTAGCTAAATTCAGTAAAACATTAAAGCCAACTCCGATTTGAGAATTACCACAAGAGCCATCACAAGCTGGCCAGTGAGCTATAACTTCCAAAGGCGTGGTCGGTGTCGGTACTGTTCGAAAAGTCCAACCATAAGTGCACATCCGAGTATTACTACAATTTGTTGCGCAATAATTACCAATAGTATTTTGACAACAAACTTCATTGATAGCCGTGTTACAATCTCTATTATTACTGCAAGAGCCAACTCGGAAATTAAAAGCGTTAGAATCTTGGCCACCAGCAGTGACCACTACTGGCCCAGTTTCCGCATTATTGGGCACTGGAGCATCCAGGGCCATATTATTGGTCCAAGTGCCGGCCGTAGCGTTTTGCCCGTTATAGAATTTGACTTGGCCGGGAGCAGTGCCAAAATTATCACCATAAAAATTGACTAATGAATTCTTGGGACCATTGTCTGGGAACATATAGCACAAGCCCGGCTTGGGTGTGCCAACTGTAGCTGTAAATTCTTTGGTATTACTTTCTTTGGCATCAGAGCGAACTACTTTGACATTATAAGTTGTCCCATCTGTCAAGCCAGTAGGTATCTTGACTAGGATACGACTGCTTGACCAGACAGAACTAGAACATTGCAAAGGAAAGCTAAAGTCAGCTGAGATATCATCAAAAAGCACGTTGCCCGTCCCCCGACTATCACCAAAATTAGTACCATTGATAGTTAGATAAGTGCCAGCCGGACCAGTGGTGGGATCAATATTGACTATATTAGGATCACCAGCCATGGCCTCAGTAATGCTAAATGGATAAGGATTACTCAAATTTGTGCCAGCATTTAGCTGAATACCCACTAAGCCAGTGCGTAAATTAGGCACATTGGATGTGGCTGTATCAGTGTCTTCATCTATATCAGTGTTGTAACCAACTATACCACCGTATTTGACTGTATTATCCGTGGCATCCACAAAACCAACACCAGTTATTTCTACTTCTCTATTTAAAGAACCAAAAACCGGATCAGCCAAACAAATACCCGGACGATTAGTGGTGTTGATTACAAAAGAAACACCGTTACTGGAAACAGAACTAGCATCAGGTTGAACTGTGACTGAGTAAGTACCTGCTCCATCTCCTACCACAAAATTTGGCACCCCAACTATAATATTGGTGTCAGTCCACAAATCACTACAAGCAGTATTTATATTTGAAGGCAGTCGAGCTGGTATTGCTCCTGATGAAGTATTGGTAAAAAATACATCACCGGCAGTGGTGCCAAAACCAGAGCCCTGAATAGTAATCAAATTATTTTCAGCGCCATTATCTGGTGTTATATAATTAATGCGAGGCCCACTAATTTCTACTGTGCCACTACAAATACTCTCTGGGCGACATTCATTATTACGACTGCAACAACCAGAAGCACAATTTCCGTTATTATTTTCACAAGTTACTTTAAAAAATTCTGAATCCGGAACGCCGGCATTGATTTCGTTATTAGAAATAATGACGTCGCTGGACAAAGCTTCATTGGGTATAGCAAAAGCTACCTCTGTGTTAGACCAACTGGTAGGAGTCATTGTGACTGGAGCGGCCGCGGCCGGTGAACCAGTCCAGCCAGTCATGATGATATTTCTAGTACCAGATTCGGGACCAAAATTTATACCGTAAGCCACTACATTAGTGTTGCGACCACTTTCATCTGGAGCAATACAGGCGATATTCAAACCAGGAGAGCCAGCTGAAACATAAAAACCAAGACGCGTGGCTTGCCTAGACACTCCTCCCACAGAATTTTGAACAATTATTTCATAAGGGCCATTCACAGCTATATCTGGCACAACAACTTTTACTCGATAATAAATATTAGTACCTCTAGTCACACCACGTTTCCAATACAAATCTGAACCACAGGAAACAAGCGGGGCATCAGTACCCTCAATACTTACCCTACTGGTAGCCACATTAACAAAATCACCAAAATTCCAACCGGAAATCGTGACATAACTCCCGACTGGCCTAGGTGAAGAATAAGCACAAATAACCATTGACCCGTCAATTGGTGGTGGACAGACTGTTCCTCCACCATCATCGTCATCACCATCTCCATCGCCATCACCGTTGGTGTGATCGCCAACTATATTATCGTATAGAGTACCAACTACAAAGTTGGTAATAGCATAAGAAGCAAAAATAATAGCCAAGCCAATAGCCGCCGAGACCAAGATGCCTTTGGCTTTTTTGATCTGCTCAGCATTGCCTCGAGAAGTGAACCACAGCCAGCCAGCATAGAGGCCAAGCAATACCGCAATGCCACCCAAGAAATACAAAACAATATTGACAATATTGACCACAATGTCAAATATATCACGAGAGCCAGTGGCTATCGCCAAACCATTCAGAGAACCCGAACCAAATGGGTCACCCTGAGCCAGAGCTCGCTCTGTCTGCCCTAGGAGCAGATAGATTATGAAGACAATACAAGACAATAATTTTTTCATGCTATATTTTTATTTTATTTTTATAAATTATGGTACTGGCGTCACGCAAGATGAACCACTACACGCTCCCGGAGTATCACATTGGCAATTAGCACCTTGACAGCGACAGGGATACCAACAATTTTGATTTTCATCCATAATGCCCGAAGTAGAAGTCGCCAAATAATTAGTAGAAACAGCAAAGCGTTCATGACGAATATTTATAACATTATTATCCAAACTATTAGCATCACTCAAACGTAGCCAATAATTAATAGGCGTATTCACACCCTCAAACAACTTTACATTGCTTGAATTCACTGAGCTAGAAAGCAAGGTCTTATTAAAAGTCATTTGTACTATTTGAGACAATTGCGTTTCATCGCCAGTTGGTATCATGTTGACCATAACTGGTGGGTCTAAATCAATGTTGTCCGTAGTCCGAAAATTCCAAACATAATTACTAGCTATGGCATTACCAGCCATATCTCTTATATTGGTGGTGACTGTGCCAATGAAACTTTCACCTCCGGCCAGACAAAAAATATCAAGCCCACAGAAATTCTCACCACAAAGTTCATTGGGTATGAATTCTACTGTCCGATATTGATTGGATATAACATATTTTCCGATTGCCATTGTATTTGCCGCTCCATGAGTCAGGGTGATGTTATTATAAGTACTCGGGGCAATTGTGCTACCAGTGGCTAGGGTCGGATTAACTGGTTCTGAAAAATTAATTTGTACAATAGTATTTCTAGGAGAAGTAGCGTTTAATCTTGGTCGCACCGAAACAACGCGTGGTGCAGTATTGTCAGAATAAGTGCCAACTGTAAAATACCAGCTATAGGAATTGAAGCTAAAAGCTTGTCGGTCATCACTTGTTCTTAAATTACGTAAAGACATTTGATATTTGGTGTCTTTAGTTTGCTCTCCCAGTAAATATGGATCTGTTGTGGCTGTACCATACGGATTAAATTCAAAAACCCTTGGATCACCAGGATCATAAGTGACGGTCATGTTATCCAAATTATCTGTAGTATTAGCTTTGTGCAAAAGAATATTATCTGTATTTATAGGACAAGTTCTTGGATTAGTACCCGCGCAATCTGTGCTACCAGCATCAACAATGGTATTAACCATCATTGGTTCTTTGAAAGTAATATAAATATTGGTATTTCTCGGTATACTAGTAGCATTGGGCTCTGGATAATGACTTTCGATCACTCCAGCACCTAAGCCCACGCCACCACCGTATCTGCCTCCCCCTCCTCCGACTCCACCGTCAGCGTCAAGAATGGTCCGTATGGCCTCTTTGAAAATCCAATTTACTGCAGCGTAAGAGGAAAATATTATAGCCAAGCCAATCACCACGGACATCATTATCTTTTTGGCTTTGGTAATTTTTTCACTGTTACCTTGTGAGGTGAACCACAGCCAGCCCGCGTACATGAATAACAAAACAGCTATACCACCAAGAAAATACAAAATAGTGTTGACAATACCAACCACCATATCAAACAAACTGCGACTGCTGGCGATCGCCAAACCACCGAGGGAATTTCTTCCAAATTCATCGGTCTGAGCCAAAACAATATTTGGCAACAAAAAAATAACTGACACAAGACTAAAAATAAAGGCAGTTATCTTTTTTCGAATTAGCATGGGATAATTGATTTAATTTTTAAATTTTATTTCTGAACTAATTTTTCTTTAACTAAACGCTGAACTATTTGACCATCGGCCTGACCTTGTAACTTGGTCATTACTTCTTTCATGACTTGGCCAAAATTATTAAGGCCACTGGCTAGCACCACCTCAATCACTCGGACAATATCGGCTTCTGATAGCTCTGGTGGCAAATATTTTTTGATCATTTCCAACTCGGCCTGCTCTTTAGCAGCCAAATCCGGACGATTGCCAGCATTAAAAGCGCTTATGGAATCTAGCCGCTTTTTCATTTCACGACGCAAAATCAAAATAGCTTCCTGTTCGGAAAGCTCAGGTTTGCGCAATTCTATAGCCTGATTTTTAAAAGCGCTCTTGATCATGCGCAAAGTCAAAACAACAGTTTCATCTTTGGCTTTTTGAGCATTGATTAAATCTTGATCTATTTGTTTGATTATGGACATAATAGCCACTAAAACCTTGCCTATTACCAAAAAAATTATAGTAATAGGCAAAAATTAGCGATTATCTTCGCTTTTTTTTCTTGAAATCAGTTTCGTCCAATTTGCCAGTTTTTTTCAAATACTCTATTTTGCCAGTAATTTTCTGACGTCGTAAAGCGCTTTCTTTAAGGGCTCTTCTGGTCTTTGGCTTGGAGTAAAACCTAACTTTTTTGGCTTGCAATATTTTACCGCTCTGCATGGTCTTCTTGGTAAATCGACGAACCAAACTTTCGAACGATTCATTATCTTTTTTTCTAACCTCTAACACTGCATTTCACCTTCCTTTCATAGTGATAAATCTACTTTGAAGAATAATGACTCAAAAGTCATTTATCTTGTCTTTATAATGACAAATTTTTAAACAAAAGTCAACCCGGTTGAATCCCGCAATAGTAGCTTAATTGGCAGGATTAAAATTCGTCCCTAATAATACTTAAAATTAAGAAAAACATTTTATTTGCGGACTATTCAACGGGGTCAATATCAAAAACCTCCTCAATATGAGAAGGTTTATCCACAGATTTAACCAGTTAGAAATTTACGACCCCAAATACATTAAATTAAAAATAAAATATTTTTTAGAAAAATTTTGTATGGCTAGAAAATTTTATTAACTGAATTTCTAACCGGTTTTAAACTAAATTTATAATAAATTTTATAACGCTTTTTTCTTGACTTTGATCAGACGCACTGACTCGCTGTCTAGTCTTTTTCTTAATTCAGATTTTATTTTTCTAAAATCAACCACCTCTTGCACACAGCTTTCCATATCACGAATCAGTACTGTGCCATCGGCAATTTCTTTTTGACCCAAGATGACTACATAGCGCACTCCTTTTTTACTAGCCAGCTCCAATTGATCTTTCAAACCCTTCTTGGACATGGCCTCGGCTACTTGAAATCCCTCCCGACGTAAATCTTCAAAAAGAGACATTGATTTTTTTCTGGCTTCCAAACCAAGCTGGGCCACAAAAACTTCCAAGGGTTTTGATGTGGGTGGCGTGATCTTGTTTTCTTGCAACTTCAAAATCACTCTCTCCATGCCAATAGCAAAGCCAACAGCTGGCGTGGGGCGACCGCCCAGTGTTTCTATCAAATCATCGTAGCGTCCCCCACCACCCAAAGACTGCAATTTACCAGCTTCACTAGTTTCTACAATTTCCCAAGCAGTTTTAGTATAATAATCCAAACCACGGACAATCTTGGCATTTAAGCTATAAGTAATATCTAATTCATCCAAATACTCCAAAACACCCATAAAATGCTCTTTGCAATTCTCACACAGATGATCCACCATTTGTGGGGCCGAGTTAGCTAATTCTTGGCATCTAGTATTTTTACAATCAAGCAAACGTAAAGTATTTTTATTAAAACGATCTTGACAATCCGGACACAATTCTTTGCGATGATTTTGATAATAGCCCTTTAAAACTTTTAAATACTGCGGACGACAATTGGCATCTCCCACACTATTAATCTGTACTTCCACATCTAAGCCCAACTCTTTAAGAAAATTATGTGAAATAATTACCAACTGAGCGTCAATCACTGGATCAGTTTCGCCAATGGCTTCAAAACCAAATTGCCAAAATTGACGATAACGACCAGCTTGCGGTTTATCATGACGAAATTGTTGACCAATGTAAAATAATTTTACTGGCTGGGGCTGATTGACCATACCATGCTCAATATAAGCGCGAACTACACCAGCCGTACTTTCTGGCCGTAAAGAAAGCTTATCACCACCCTCGGTCACAAAAGAATACATTTCTTTACTAACAATATCTGTCTCCTCTCCCACCGAGCGCTTAAACAAAGGCGTGAATTCTAAGATCGGAGTATCTAGACGACCAAAGCCATAATTTTTGGCAAAATTATCAACCTTATCGCGCAACCACTGCCAATACTGCTGATCATCAGGCAGGGTATCTTTCATACCCTTGACTAATTGAATAGTGGGTTTTTTTGCTTTCTTGACTGACATATCTTTAATATTTTGGCAAATTAAAAGTGCTTATTTTATTCCAAGGCCAACCCCGAAACCACACTCGACCAATGATGCTTTTGCGTGTCACTGGACCAAAGCGACGAGAATCAAAACTATTAGTGCGATTGTCACCCATGACATAATACTCGCTGTCGCTCAATTTGACAGCGTCAAAAGTATCCAAACCAAAATCCTCTATATAAACTTCTGTTAACTCTTGATCATTGATAAACACCCGACCCTTTTTGATATCCACTGTTTCTCCGGGCAAACCAATAACGCGTTTGATAAAATATATTTGGGGATTGAGCGGGTCCTTCAAAATAACTACTTCTCCTCGCTCAGGATCACCTAAGCGATATTCTATTTCATTGATAATCAAATATTCGCGATCATGAAAATTCGGCTCCATGGAAGCACCTTGCACAATAAATGGCTGAACCAAAAAATATCTAATAGGCAAAATAATTGCTAAAGAAATTAAGATTACTTTAACTCCTTCAAAAATAAACAGGCCCAACTTCTTGGCATTGCGTGCTAGAGCGTTTTCTTCCTCGCCAGCATACTGCTCCTGTACAAAATCCTCCTCCATTATTTCCGGCTCATTTGGTGCAATATTTTCGGCGTTTTTTTTGTTTTCAAAGTTTTCGTTTGGCATAAATTAGAACATATTTAGTAAAATCATTATACACAATGGCCCTATGAAAAGCAAATAAATAAGACCAAAAGCGACAAAGGTGTCTGCCTTGACTTTTACACATATTGTCATTATAATACACTCACTTAATTTACCAATAAGTATTTTTTTGTAATGGGAGATTTTCAAACCCAAAAAATTGACGATACTGATCAAAGAAGTGATGGCCGAGCAAGCGGACACTCCTCTGAGCCGACCAGCCCAAGCCCCTCTAGATCAGCTAAGCGCAGGAAAAAAAGACGTTCCTGCTGTTTTGTCTTTTTGATTATTATTTTTGCTATTACTGGGTCAATTTTGGCCGCTAGCAACAATAGCTTTTTAGGCGGAGTAAAAAACAGCTATCTAGTCAGGCAAATCACCAATATCATTTATCCATCCAAACAGCAGCTACAAGGTGAGGCGGATGACCGCATTAATTTTTTACTGATGGGTATTGGCGGACCAGGTCATGATGGACCTTATTTGACTGATACCATTATCATAGCCAGCTATAAACCATCAAGTAAAGAAGCAGCACTTTTTTCCTTACCACGCGACATGGTGGTGCCCTACAATGGATCTTACGCCAAAATCAATGAAATTTATTCCATAGGCCACAGCCAAAATGACCAAGGAGGAGAATTAGCCAAAAAAGTTATTGGCGACACTTTCCAGATACCAATACACTACTATGCGGTTGTTGATTTTGATGGCTTTATAAAAATGATTGACTCGCTGGGTGGCATCAAGGTGACAGTTGACAAATCTTTTTCTGATTATCAATTCCCGACAGCTAATTACCAAGTACAAACCATATCATTCAAGGATGGTGAACAAAAAATGGATGGTTTGACTGCTCTGCGCTTTGCTCGCTCACGTCACGGCAACAATGGCGAGGGATCAGACTTTGCTCGCATCAAAAGACAGCAAAAAATATTAGTGGCTACCAAAGAAAAAATTTCTTCTTTCAACACTTGGATCAACCCCAAAAAAATTACTGATTTATTTAATTTACTAAATCAATATACCAAAACTGATTTAGAACCTTGGGAGGCAGTTAAACTAATACACTTAACCAAAGGAACTAATTCGGAAAATATCATCACCAAGTCCATTGACGATGGTCCAGGTAGCTATCTAAAATCTGGCATTGCCCAAAATGGCGCTTTTATTTTGCAACCAATTAGTGGTAGCTATGATACTATCAATAAATTAATCAAAGAAATATTTTCTTACACTCAGGTGCCACAAGAAAAAGCTAAAATTGTGGTGCTCAATGGCACGCCGATTCCTGGCCTAGCTTTACAAGCCGTCAATCATCTGCAACAGATGGGTTACAATGTTTTGAAATATGGCAATGATACAAATACTAGCAAGATAACTTCGGTGGTTTATGATTTTACAAAAAATAAACCCTACACCAAAAAATCTTTGGAAGCTATTTTCCAGACCACAACCATAACTGAAGCACCCTTGGAATTAAGTTCAGCGGTCATTGCTCAAAAAATGGATTTAAAAAATAGCGCTGGTCAATGGGAAAGCCTTGATTTCTTGGTGGTTTTGGGTCTAGACCAACAGATTGATACATCTAGAGAGCTAGTACCCACTATTGACCCCAGCTTATTGACCAGCACTACGCCCAGCTCCACGCCGACCTCTACACCTATCAAAGACCCTACCACTCAAAAAAAGTGGTATAATTAAAGAAAGAAATATTTATGGCAAATCTATTTAAGGTAGCTATTGTTGGTCGGACCAATGTTGGCAAGTCAACTTTGTTTAATCGCTTGATCTCCCACCAAAAAGCCATTGTCTCCAAAGAAGCTGGCACCACGCGCGACAGAAATTACGCCATCTGCTCTTGGGGCGGTCTTGATTTTATTTTGATTGATACCGCTGGAATGCACGAGCAAGTCAATGATGAAGTTGAGGAGCAAGTACAAAAACAAGCTTTTATGGCTCTAGAGGAAGCTGATCTAATACTATTTGTCGTTGATACTAGCAGTGGCGTCATGTCTGATGACAAGGCCGTGGCCAAAACCTTAAAAAAACACAAGAAAAAAGTCATTCTCGTGGCCAACAAAGCCGACACTAGTCGCCTGCGCCAACAAATTGCTGATTTTTTCCGCTTGGGCTTTGAGCAACCAATACCCATCTCTGCCAAAAGCGGCAGTGGCTGTGGCGATCTTTTGGATGAAGTAGTAAAAACCTTATATGGCAGTAAAAAGAAATCAAAGCTAAAAACTGCTCCAGCCGAAGAAAAAAGTATTCGCGTCGCTCTTTTTGGTCAGCCCAATGTCGGTAAGTCATCGCTCATCAATGCTCTGATTGGACAAGAGAGATTAATTGTCTCTTCGATACCGCACACTACTCGAGACAACCAAGATATTTTATTGACCTACCATGGCCAGCATTTTACTTTTGTGGATACTGCCGGTTTGCGCAAAAAAAATAAAAGATTATCAAATATTTTTGAAAAACTAAGCACTCAACAAAGTCTCCAGAGTATAAAAAAATCACACATCGCTGTTTTGGTTACTGATGTTTCAAAACCGCTAAACAAACAAGACAAGCAATTATTAAAACTAGCCGCCGATGCTGGCAAAGGCATTATCATTCTGGCCAACAAATGGGACTTAATAGACAACAAAGACACTAACACTATCAACACCTATACTCAATACTACCGTCGTTTTTTTCCCTTTGTTGCTTGGGCGCCAATTTTATTTACTTCAGCCACTTCCAAAGCCCAATTAAGCCAACTATTGCCACTGGCCTTAGAATTGTGGGAAAATATGAATAAGTTTATTGACGACAATGCCTTGGATAGATTGCTAAAAAATTCCGTTAAACAACACAAACCATCACGTGGCAAAGGCACTAAGCACCCCTATATTTACCATATGCGGCAAATAAAAACCCTGCCACCTATTTTTTCTATCAAAGTTGATTTCAAAAGCGACCTACATTTTTCCTACTTTCGCTTTTTAGAAAACCAATTACGTTTCAAATTTGGCTTCAATGGCGTGCCAATTGTCATTCGCAAAGAAAAAACTCAAAATATTAAAGATAAACATTAATTTATGAAATTAATTGTCGGCTTAGGTAATCCCGGAAAAGAATACCAGCTAACTAGGCATAACCTAGGATTTTTGGCTTTGGATGCTTTGGCTGAAAAAAGACAGCTTGATTGGTCAGAAGACAAAAACAGCCAAGCGTTAGTAGCCCGTGATCAAGAAGGCAGTGAAAAAATAGTTTTGTGCAAGCCCCAGAACTACATGAATAACTCTGGGGAAGCTGTCCAAAAACTAAAAAAATTCTACAAAATTAAAAACGAAGATATTATAGTTATTTATGACGATCTTGATTTACCTTGGGGTATTTTCAAAATAGCTGCCAAACGCTCCAGTGGTGGCCACCAGGGTTTGGAATCAATAATCCAGCACCTAAAATCAACGGATTTTGTGCGTCTGCGCTTGGGCATCGGTCCACAAGATGGCGCGGCTGAAGATTTTGTTTTAAAAAAATTCAACACTTCGGAAAAGAAAAAACTGCCAGAAATAATAGATTCTTGTCATCTGGCCTTGGAAATAATTTTGAAAGATGGCTGGCCAGAAGCCGCCAATAAGTATAATTAGTTCCCCTCCTTACTAAGAAGAGGAAAACATCATTAAATACGTCTTAACCACTCCAAAATAGTACGCACACCATAACCCACTCCGCCAACTGGCGTATAGCCGTTGAGTGGTTTTTCAGCATAAGCGGGTGCTGCAATATCTAGGTGCACCCAAAGTACATCTTTATTAATAAACTCTTGCAAAAATAGCGCAGCTGTAATAGCGCCACCATAGCGTATGATGGAAGCATTGCGAACATCAGCTACTGAGCTTTTGATTAATTCTTTGTACTCTTCAGGCAATGGTAAAAGCCACATTTTTTCACCAGCTAGCTCACTAGCTTTTTTTATTTCTTGTCCTAGCTTTTCATCATTAGCAAATAGCCCAGCAATATCTGGCCCCAAAGCCACCATCACTGCGCCAGTCAAGGTGGCAATATCAATAATTTTGTTAGCACCAATTTTTTGAGCATAAGCCAAAGAATCAGCCAGGGTCACCCGACCTTCAGCATCGGTATTGGCAATCTCAATGCTTTTGCCTTGCATGTTGCGTACAATGTCACCGGGTTTTAAGGCCTGACCAGAAGGCATATTTTCACAAGCCGCGATGATGCCATGAATTTCTGCTTTGATATTGAACTGGTCCAAAACTGAAAATATTCCCAAGACAGTGGCAGCGCCAGACATATCAATTTTCATTTGCGTCATGCTATCTCCGGTCTTGATGTTCAATCCGCCGCTATCAAAAGTAATACCCTTGCCAACCAAGGCGATTTTTTCTTTTACTCTAGTGCTGGGCTTGTAACTCAGGTGAATAAATTTCAATGGTTCAGCTGATCCGCGATCAACTCCCACAAAAGCATTCATGCCCATTATTTCCACCTGCTCTTTTTCCAAAATCCTGACTCTAATTTTTTTGTTGCCTTTAGCAATATTTTTAGCAACTTCTGCTAAATATGTTGGCGTCATAATATTGGCTGGCTCATTGACTAGATCGCGAGCCAATATTGTGCCTGTCGCTTGCAATTGCCCAATGGCCCAAGCTTTCAAGAAGCTTTGTTTTTTTTCTTTAGCAAGCTCAACATAAAGATTGTCTATATTTATCTGAATGTTGTTTTTATCAATTTTTTTGTATTTATCAAATCGGTAGCTGGACAAAAATAATCCTTCAGCCAAACTTTGGGCCAAACCCTCAACATCATGACTACTCTGCAACCACTGACTAGCTATAAGACCAATATTTTTGGCTTGATAATTTTTTAAAAATGAAATGGCCAAAGCCACGGTTTCACGCCAATCTTCTGGAGTCAATTTCCTGACTAACCCCAAGCCCAATAGTATCACCACCTTATCTTCTAGGTGTAGTAAAAAAATATGCTTTTTTTGACCAATAAATTTTTCTTTTTTAGCTCTAGCTAAAAACCTGACTTCTTGATCCTTAGCAAAAAAGGTAAAAACTTTGGCTAATTTTTCATTATCCTCAAAAACTGGGCAAAAAATGACCTCTATTTTGTTTTCTTTGATATTTGGGCTAATAATTAGTTGCATATATTTATGGCTTAATAATTAAGGTAAATTAGCATAAGCAAGCCAAATTGACAAGTAAAATATAATAAACTAAGATAATGTCGATTTGCATGAACATTACCACACAGTCTTGGGGGTTGCCATGAGTTGTATAAAGGCCTTCTGCAATCTCTGCGATCAAGAGGTGCGAATTGATGCCCTGCTCAACATTTTGCCGATTTTTCAACTAGAACGACATGAGAGCTTCTGTCCTCATTGTCAGCGAGATTGCCGTCTGATCTTCAGAACCTACTGCTACCACTGCGGACAAGAAATTTGGCTTTCACCGGCCAAAGGTCAGCTGTCTCTTTACCAGCTTCAAAGAAAGGAAAGCGTTTTCTGTGGCTTGTACGATTGCGCCGTACGCCAAAGCGAACGAGTCTAGGACAAAATGCCTGAACGAGATTAAAATCTCCGGAAGGAGGTGACAAAATGAAGGTTGTCCTGCTCTGCTCTCTCAATGACTGCGACCAGCGTGTTGACCGCGATCCTGCTGACGGCGTTCGGACCATGGATGCCATGGATACCGAGGTCAGGTACTGCCCCAATCACGAACGGATGATCGACGAAAAGATCAAACGGATCAATGAACTTCTGGTTGCCATTGCCAATGCTCGCTCGCGCCTGGGCACCCTGACAGAAGGCCTAGGCAAGGGCACGTTCAATGAAGTGTCGGATCTGACCTTAGATCCATACGAATCCTCAATCCTGGAGGCCATCAAAGCCCTGATCGCTGCTTTCGAGGCTGAGAGCCCCTGATGATTCTTCTTCCGCCGCGCCTCGCCCTGCACCAGCAGTGGCGGGCGCGGCGGCTCTTTTTTTATTAAACAAAAAAGCCGCTGGTTTCTTTACAATCGTCATTGCGAGCGAACGGAGTGAGCGTGGCAATCTACAAGCTGCTAGATTGCTTCGTCGCCTACCCGCCTAGCCCGGCGAGGCTGGCGGCTCCTCGCAATGACAATAAAAAATCCTCCCCTGTTAAGCGGTCTGGCCTAGAATCTTTGGTCTTCTTCAGTGGTAAACTGGGGGTATGTATGCAAAAATTAAACACAGTAACTTAAGTTGGTACAAGCTCAAGTTACTCATTGACGAGTGGGTTTACC
>JBAYIQ010000009.1:0-19691 GCA_041665545.1 Patescibacteria group bacterium
CTTAAGCCCTGCTGTAGTAAGAGAACTGCCTGTCTACGTACTTTAGGTAGATGAGGATTTGTTGTGTATGCCATATACTTGAATTTATCACTTAAGGTGATTCCAAGCTATTGAACCATAACGGGCTCGGCGACAACCATTTCGTGACTTTGACCGGCTTGTACGGTCATCGCAAGGAGTGGAGTCCGACCTGGAATCAGACGCTCATAACCGATGTGGGGCTGCGGTTGTCCGTGGCTCTGCGTTTCAAGGGAGGTAAGTGATGAAGACGGAACTCAAGATTCTTCTCGCACTATTCATGATGATTGGCATCTTGTCCGGTTGCTCGGACGATGTCACCAATCCGCCGCTGCCCCAGGTGGACCAGTTCTCGGTCGACGCCACGGCCGTACCCATGGTGGTCGAAGTCGGCAACTATATTCGCTTCCATGCGGATGGTCGCGGCGGTGCCAAGCCCTACCAGGGTTACATCTGGTATGACGTCGACAGCAATGTCGGCGAAGGTGAGGATTTCACCCGTTTCATGAGCGAACAGGGTGTCTTCACCTACCGGGTGGTGCTGACCGATTCCCTGGGCATCACGGCCGAAGATTATGTTCAGGTGTCGGTCGTGGCACCGAACACGGTCGAGTGGTGCGTGCCGACCAACTTGGTCGTCAACAGCAGCGTGCGCCAGAAGAGCGAGTTGGTGCCGATCAACCACAGCGGCGTCTTTCACCTCTGGGGCAAGTTCAGGTTTGATACTAGCCCCAGGAAGGATGTTCTGCTCTGGTTCACCTATAGTGATGGGTCGGTCCGTTACCAGACCATTCCGGACATGGTGCTGGAGCGGCCGGCCGTGGTCCTTGTCGATCTCGGGTTCTGGACGGTCGAAGAGGTGCAGAGAGTGACTCTGTACCTGACGACTGACCCGTCCAAGTGCGACGGCACGGTCAGTATTCCGGAGCTGTGTGGTTCGGCCACCCTGCCCAGCAAGTCCGCGGACGTCGATTACATCATGACTCTCAACAAGGAGGGAAACTACACGATTGAATAGCTGGCGACAAAGCCAGCCTCGGGGGCCTCGGTCTGCTACGGCGGACCGGGGTTTTTTTATTGATATTTTATCTATCAGGCACTTGAAGATATGTGTAGGCAGAGCCCTTGACCCTCCTTCGTTCCGCTAGTCGGAACTACGGAGGGCGGGATGTGTCGGTCACTATATTTTCATTGATATTTTATCTATCAGGCATTTCAAAATGTGCATAGGCAAAGCCCTTGACAAGAGACCCATTTTGCCCTATTATAGTGAGGCATTAAAAAAACGACCCCAAACGTAGCAGATTGAAAAAATAAGAGTTGCTTTAAGAAAAGGCAGAAATGTCCAAAATTTTTTAGGCATTGCTGTTTTTTCTTGAACTTTTTAAACTCCATTTTTTAAAAAGTTTTTTAAGAAAAAAAAGTTGTTTGACAATTGGAAAGTGAGAGCTTTTAGTCAATTCTAAAAGTATATAAATTTTTTGTGTTTTAAAAACACATTTAGCAATAGAGCAAGTTATTAAACTTACTCTGTATTTTACAGAGAGTTTGATCCTGGCTCAGGGTGAACGCTGGCGGCATGTCTAAGGCATGCAAGTCGAACGTTCTTCGCAAGAAGAGCGTGGCAAACGGGAGAGTAACACATTGGTAATCTACCTTTATCTTGGGCATAACCCGGAGAAATCTGGGACAATTCCCAATAGTCATGGGGGGACACAAGTCATTCCCATGTAAAGATTTATTGGATAAAGAGGAGCCTATGGCCCATCAGCTAGTTGGTAAGGTAATGGCTTACCAAGGCTACGACGGGTAGCAGGTGTGAGAGCATGACCTGCCCCACTGGGACTGAGACACTGCCCAGACTCCTACGGGAGGCTGCAGTCAAGAATCTTCCTCAATGGACGAAAGTCTGAAGGAGCAATGCCGCGTGATCGATGAAGCCCTTCGGGGTGTAAAGATCTTTTATCAGGGACGAATTTGTGACGGTACCTGATGAATAAGTCACTGCTAACTTCGTGCCAGCAGCAGCGGTAATACGAAGGTGGCAAGCGTTACCCGGATTGATTGGGCGTAAAGCGTCCGTAGACTGTTTGAATAGTTCTTGGTTAAATCTAGAGGCTCAACCTCCAGACCGCCAAGAATACTTTCAGACTAGAGACTGGGAGAGGTAAGCGGAATTGCCGGTGTAGTAGTAAAATGCGTTGATATCGGCAAGAACACCAAAAGCGAAGGCAGCTTACTGGAACAGTTCTGACGTTCAGGGACGAAAGCGTGGGTAGCGAATGGGATTAGATACCCCAGTAGTCCACGCCGTAAACGATGGGTACTAAGCATTGGAAGTATCGACCCTTTCAGTGCTGTCTAACTAAGCTAACGCCTTAAGTACCCCGCCTGGGAAGTACGATCGCAAGATTAAAACTCAAAGGAATTGACGGGAGCCCGCACAAGCGGTGGAGCGTGTGGTTTAATTCGATGATAAGCGAGGAACCTTACCAAGGCTTGAAATCCAGCTGCACACCTCTGGAAACAGAGGAGCCTAAGAGGGTGCTGGACAGGTGCTGCATGGTTGTCGTCAGCTCGTGTCGTGAGATGTTGGGTTAAGTCCCTTAACGAGCGCAACCCTCATCCTATGTTAAATGATCATGGGAGACTGCCCCGGTTTAACGGGGAGGAAGGCGGGGATGACGTCAAATCAGCATGGCTCTTACGCCTTGGGCCACACACGCGCTACAATGGCTAGTACAATGGGTCGCAAAACCGCAAGGTGAAGCCAATCCCACCAAAACTAGCCCCAGTTCGGATTGAGGTCTGCAACTCGACCTCATGAAGTTGGAATCGCTAGTAAACGCCGATCAGCTACGCGGCGTTGAATACGTTCTCGGGCTTTGTACACACCGCCCGTCACACCAAGAGAGTTGGTAGCACCCGAAGACTGACTTAGGTTGGAATAAGGTGAGACCGATGATAGGGGTGAAGTCGTAACAAGGCATCCGTAGCGGAAGCTGTGGATGGATCACCTCCTTTCTAAGGAGTGATAATGGTGACAGCACTCATGCTGTTACCTAATGTCGCCCTCACATTTATGTGGGGTGAGAATTGACTAAAAGCATCACTTTCCAGTTGTTAATATAAAAAACCGCGATGAGCGGTTTTTTTGTTATTTAGATAAGTTTAATTGAGATCCTCAAAGATTGCGCACACATCATTATTCGCTTCTCGTCTTGGGTCTATAAGACCCAGACCTAGTCTGCTTTTAATGGGGGTCGACGGTTGTTTCGTTGGAATATTGTATTTAAAAAATGTAGTTTTGTACTCACCAGAGCTATCACTATTTGGCAAAAACTGTAGTTCAACCTCGACATCTAGCATTTCAGAATTATCTATTGGACTGGAATTAATTTTAAAAAATAATTTTGTTTTTGGTTTAATCCCGGAATTATTATAAATTAGTGGTTGCTTAACTTTTTGGTTGTTTTCCTTTAGGTAGTGACTTAAATAAGTTACCTGTTCGTTGTTAAATGGTTCGCAGGCAACGCGTTGATAATTTCCATTTCCTATTATACAGCGAAAAATATTCTCGAACTCAAAAACAACATTAAGCTTTGTTGCTGACGCTGGTGTTATTGAAAATTTTCTAGAAAATTTTGATCCAAATAATTCAGATGAGTACATAACCCTCCCCACTGGAAAATTAGCACTAAATGAAGGGCAAAGATAAGATGGATCTTTTTTATAGAACTCGAATCCATCCATGAGCCAGTCCTCAAAGGTACTTAGTTCTTTTATGCCCTTCACATTTGGCGCCACATTATTAGTCGCCACACTAATAATGTTATTATTGCCCTTCACATTTATTTCTGTACGCGCAGTATTTTCCATAAACACTTTATGGCTGTCACCTAGGATGGGAATGTTTGGTGTTAGCTGAACTAGAGAGAAAACATCACCTATAATAATAAAAAATATGAAGACTTTTTTTGTTTCGGGCTTAATTTAGACCAGAATTTATTTTCTGCTCTATAAATGGATTTTTTAATTAGTGGTGGCAAGCCAATCATTATTATAAAGTTATTTTATTTTTTCTCTCAAATCTATATAAAATATTTTACCAAGCTCCTGGGAGTTGATCTCTTTTGGCTCATAGTGGCCGACTAAATTTTTTATGCGGTCGTCTATTTTGTTGCTGGTAAAAAATGATCTACAAACCACGCCAGCAGATGTGTTTCTATCGGAATGGGTCATTTTAAATGTACCCTTTATTCTGTCTTTACTAAACATAAAACCGATAGCATCGTCTTTATCATTGTACAATAAAGACACATAGTTAAAGTCTTTGATATTGTTTCTGTGGTGAAAACCGCTTAAAAATCCAAATCCAAAATTAGAACTAATACTAATAGCATTAGTAGATAATTTTGCCCCAGTGCTTTCAAATAGCTTAAAATTCATTATTTCCATATTTTTCAATATTATTTTTAATTAAAATACCATACTATTATATATTAGTAACAAAAATTTGTCAAGAATTTGTAAGAAAATTTATTTTTGTGTAAAAATGCCTTATTTTAAGCTCTTTTTAAACAAAAAAACAACCTTTAAAGTTGTATTAATTGGAGCGGGTAGCGGGAATCGAACCCGCGTCATCAGTTTGGAAAACTGAGATAATAACCACTATACGATACCCGCCTTTGTCTCTCGACTGCGCTCGGGACTACGGCGGGCAAACCCGCCCTAGGCAATATATTTTTGAAATGGTCGGGGTGAGAGGATTCGAACCTCCGACCTCATGCTCCCAAAGCACGCGCGCTAACCAACTGCGCTACACCCCGTTAATATAAGTTGACTGCCCCTCGACTCCGCTCGGGGCACTCGCCTCGTCTTATAAATCGCCAATGGTTGAAGTTCCGAACACGGTGAGGAACTGAAACCACGAGCGAGGAGGAGTAAAACGACGACGAGTCGAGTGGTGCCACGGGGCGGAATTGAACCACCGACACAAGGATTTTCAGTCCTCTGCTCTACCACTGAGCTACCGTGGCGTATTAACAAAATAATTTCTCGCGTCTCTTGATTACGAATGTTCCTCGACTCACTATGTTCGCTCGGGACACTCGATTCTTGCAAAGGATAATGGTCGGAGGTGCTACTAAGCACCGTAGACCACGAGTGAGCTTTTTGCGAAGCAAAAGGCGAATCGAGTGGTGGGCATGGGAGGACTCGAACCTCCGACCCCTACATTATCAGTGTAGTGCTCTAACCAGCTGAGCTACATGCCCGAAAAAATTAACTTAAATTAATTATAACAGAAAGATGATAACAGAAAAACCCCGTTTTAGCAATAGTAAAGATATTGTGACTTGTTTAATAAAAATTATTTAACTGGCAGGATTTTTTATTAGTGTTTGTTGTGATATACTTATATTCATGTTGAAAATAAAAGCAATTTGTTTGTTTATCATTATAAATATAGTCATAATCGACCCTTTTGTGGTGCGGGCTCAAGAAGTGCGCCCCATAGTTTTTCCCATTCAAACAGGGTATGATTATAATTTTTCTGATACCTATGGGGCTGCTCGCTCTGGTGGACGCACTCATGAGGGCACGGATATTATTACTGCCAAAATGACGCCAGTAGTGGCAGTGGTCAATGGGCGAGTTACAGAAGTGGTAGATCATGATGAGGGCTGGGGCTTGGCTATATATATTCAGGATGCCGATGGTTATTCTTATCGTTATCTGCATATAAATAACGATACTCCTGGTACCGATGATAATACATCTATACGCGCTTATGCTTTTCCAGAAAATATTCAAAGAGGGAGCACAGTTACGGCTGGTCAAGTGATAGCTTGGGCTGGTGATAGTGGTAATGCCGAAAATGTCGGTTCACATTTACATTTTGAAATATGGACACCAGATAGGCAGAGTATAAATTCTTATCCTAGCCTGATGGCCGCTATTGGAAAGCCGGCAGCAGAAAATATCGTTGTCAGTAGTTATCAATTTACTAAAGACCTAGAATTGGGCGATCAAGATGTAAGTGTCAAAGAATTACAAAAATATTTAAATAAAAATGGTTTTATCGTCGCTACAACTGGTGCGGGATCTCTTGGTAAAGAAACAGAATATTTTGGCTTAGCTACTCGGGCGGCTTTGATTAAATTTCAGCAAGCAAAAAATATCAGTCCAGCCGTTGGTTATTTTGGTCCAAAAACTAGAAATTTAATTAATGCTGACAATACCACCGCCAATGTAGTCGATGATAGTAATTTGGGCATAGATAGTAACAATAGTAATGGCCTTGTCACGGCTGGCTGGCTAGTTAAAGATAAAAGTCTGGCTAGAGTTTATTATGTAGCGGCTAATTTGGAATTACAGTGGATTGTCAGTGAAGAGGTGGCTGTTAAAAAGTTTGGCGTAAATTGGTATCTGGACATCAAAACCTTTGATGATCTTGGGGCCTTGGGCTTGAGTTTTGGTGACCATATTTTTTAAAAAGTCCCGATTAAAAGTTATTTTTGTACTATACTAGGGTATATGAATAAAAAAATTAAAAACATTCTTTCTATTTTTGCAATATTATTTGGGGTATTTATGTTTGTGTTTGGTGAGATCGATGATAGTCCGGGAGCGCAACTGCTCGGACTGCTGGCAACTATTACTGGTGTTGTTTTTATACTAAAAAGCAGGAAAAAAGATTAGCACGCTATTTTGTTTGACTAAATGTTTTATTTGGGGCATGATAATATCATGAAAATTATCATTGCCACATCATTATATCCTCCAGAAATAGACCGGGTGGCTTTTTATTGCAAAAGCTTAGCCAAGCACTTGAGCCCAAAAGATCAAGTCGCTGTTCTGACTTATGCTGGGCCAGTAGAAAAAACGAGTGATTTTGATTTGGACGCAGTTAACAAACACTGGCCATTACTTTTTAGGTTGCTAGCTTATACTTATCGGCTATATTTTTTGGCCAAAAAAGCAGACATTATTTATGCGCAAAATTCCGTGGCAGTTACCTTGCCAGCTATTATTGTAAAAAGTTTGTTGAAAATTCCAGTAGTTATAAATTTTTCCGAAGACGAGGCCTACAAGCGGGCTACATATTTGGGTATTACGGACAAATCTCTGCCAGAATTTTTGCTAAATAATAAGTTAGATAAGCAAACTAAACGAATTAAAAATTTACAAGCTTGGATTTTACCACGAGCTACTAGAATAGTAGCTCCGTCTCAAGCCCTGCAAAGTTTGCTGGAAAAGTTTTATAAAGTAGCCAAGCAAAAAATAGTAGTAAATTATCCAGTAGCTGCTGCGCCGATAGTATTAGCATTTGATCAGTCAGTAAAGAAAAATCAAGTTTTAGTATTTGGTCGAGATTTTGATTGGGTTAGCCAGGAGACAATGAATGATTTGAATTTGATTGTCTTGGCCGGCAAGTCATTATCAAAAGCGGAGATTTCATACTTGATAAATACTTCAGCTCTAATTGTTTATAATGTTCAGTCAGAAAATTTTGATAATTTTTTGATTGATTGTGTGGGGCTTGGTAAAAATATTTTAGCTCACGACACTGCTTATGCTCGAGAAATAATTGGCCAGTCCGGCTTTTTTGCTGATTTCAGTAATAAACAGACAGTGATGGAAAAAATATACCAGTTGCTTAAAGGTAAAGTGGAAAATAAAGATACAGAAAATAAATTTGATTGGGAAAGTCATTTAAATAAATTACAAAACATATTTCAAGCCAGCGTCAAGAAATAATTATGCCAGAAAATCAGCTAGAAAAATCATGGGCAGATTATTGCCAAAATGAGATAGCAAAATTAAAACCAATTTTGCATAATTTGGGATTTTCTTTAGACGAAGAGCAAATTCACATTGGCGGAGAACGCTATGCTTTTTTTAGTGCGAAAAAATTGGTCTTGGTTGGCCGGCAGATTAAAGATAATTTGAAAGTAATTGTCAAAGTTGGTAGCGATGCCAAGGGCATTAGTGAAATCAACCATGAAAGAAATTGCCGACAGATTTTAGAAAAAGTTAAATTTGCTCAACAAGTTTTTTTCTTCCCGCCAGAAATTTTATTTACTGAAAAAAATGGGCAGACTATTTTAATTACCGCTTTTATTGAGCAAGAGACCACTTTTTTAAACAGACCACAAGAAGAGCAGTTTTTTCTGAGCTTAAAAGGCCTCGAAGTGCAAGAGGGTGTGCAAGCTACTACTTACGAACATGCTCAGGTGATTAGGAAGACCTTTGGCCTTTGGCGCTCAGACAATTATTTGAGGAAGTTTTTTGAATATTGGACAGATATTAGCCAGGCGTGCCCCAAGCAAGGAGAATTGGCTGATGTTTTGGCTAGAGCTGATAAATTTTTGGCGAAAAATGTTAAGAGCATTGACTTGTATGCGGATTTTTTGACGCACTGGGATTTTGTGCCTCACAATTTTCGCGTCAAGAATAGCAATATTTATTTGTTAGACCACTCATCTTTTCGCTTTGGCAACAAGCATGAATCTTGGGCGCGGTTTATAAATTTCATGGTGCTTTATAATCCGCAATTAGCTAGCAACTTGATGGCCTACATTAAGCTAAACAGAGAGCCAGCGGAGTTAATGTCTTTGCGCTTAATGAGGATTTTCAGATTAGGTGAGATCATGCAACATTATATCAAAACAATACCGCGAGCTTCAGCTGATTTGAAAATTTTAAATCAAGAGCGCGTCAATTTTTGGGCCAAAGTTTTGGAGGCAGTATTAGATGATAAAGAGTTGGATCCCAAAATAGTGGAAGACTATAAAAAAATGCGCGATTCTTTGCGCACTCCGGAAGAAAAAAAACGACAAGAAAAGTTGCATTAAAGAGACGGCCCCTAATCGGGGCTATTTTTTTGACAAAATCTTCAAAAAGGTGTAAATAAGTAATAGTGTTCTTTACAGATATTTGCATATACAGCTACGGTGTTTAGATTAGCTAATTTAGCCAGCTTAAGCTCTGTGGCTGTATATCACCGATGACCCAGGTCATCATTTTCCGGAGGTGTGCCATGAAGAGGCTATCTATTCTCATGATCGTTCTGGTCATCCTTACCCTCGCTTCCGTCTCCCTGGCCAATTCCTCGGCCGACTACAGCTTTATGCCGTCGGATGTGCGGCAGGCCATCCAAGAGGTCGTCAAGTCCAATCAGTCTGATCCGCCCGTTGACCTGATATTCTTGTTGAACGTGAAGTTCAGTAGGGAAACTCAGATGTATCTGAACAAGTTTCGGTCTCCCATCACGATCGATTTAGGAGACGTCGTAATCGAGTATGATTATGGCTATGACGGCGGAAGCGTCTGGGTCAGACTCTGGGTTGATAAGAGTTGTGGTTTCTGCATAGGCAATGATGCCTGTTTCGTCGGAAGTCCAGGGTGGCACTATAAGGACGAGGACGATAGGCTTGCAGACTGTGAGCGCCACATATTGGCCTATTTGCACGGCCATGGGCAGGCCGCTTTTTGGAAGGCGTTCAAGACCGCCGTTCAATCCGGGCCCAAGAAGAAGTAGCGACAATAGCGTTGCCCATTCAACCCGCGAGGTTCTGTCTCAATCCCGAGTGGAAAGAGGCAGAACCTTTTATTTTTGAGGAAAATAAAAAACCGCCGAATGCATTACCGTCATGCCGAATTTATTTCGGCATCTCCAATAAACTGATAGTTACCCGGAGATCCTGAAACAAGTTCAGGATGACAATTAGTGTCGGCGGTTTTTTAATCCAATTTTTCCACTTCTTTTAGCAGTTTTTCGTATTCAGCAATCATCGGGCTTTCCCAAGTGGCTTGAAACATTTTCAGCATTTCATTTTCAAACCACATTTTTTGTTCTTTGCCACGATTGAATTTATCCCAGATTTTAGATCCCATTTTTTTGTGGGTGGCAATGATACTCTCAAGATTATGGATTTTATCAGCAATTGATATGGCCTTGGTTTCTGGGCCAGCATTTTTTACTGCTTCAATATATTTTTTCTTTCTTGTTTCCCACTCTAGTGATTTGTTTTCAGTGAGTGACATGATAATATCCACCACTTTGTCGCCAAGCTCTTGGCGTAATTTTTTTTCCGAATAATCAGTATCCTCCAAGACATCATGCACCATGGTAGCGGCAATTACTTCGTCACCAAAACCAAGGCGCGCTAATTTTTTAGCCACCATCATGGGGTGTATGACATATGGTGAATCATCGGTTTTTCTCACCTGCTGACCATGAGCCAACAGCATTACGCGCAGTGCTTTTTCTATTAGGTCCATATTTTATTCGTCATTCCCGCGAAGGCGGGAATCTATAATTAAATATAAGTTTATGCTAGATTCCTGCCTACGCAGGAATGACAGTGCTATAATACTTTATCAAATATTTTTTCTTGCATATCCCTAGCTATCATGTCCCAGTTATATTTTGTCTCTACCATTTTTCTTGCAATATCAGTTATTTTTTTAGTTTTTTCTGGGTTAGCTAAGATATCTTTGACAGCCGATACAATTTGCTCTGGCGAGTCCTTATCTACTGCCCAAGCAGTAGTTTCTTTATCAGGATTTTTTTTGCTGTCAAAAATAAATTCAGCCAGACCACCTTCTTGAGTGGCAATGACCGGGAGTCTTGAGGCCATGGCTGATAGTAGAGCGTGTCCCAAGCCCTCCGATCTACTGGGGCAAATGAAAATATCACCCGCTTTACGATATTTAGTAACCTCTGATCTATCAACACGACCAGTAAATATGACGCGATTTTCTACACCCGATTCTTTGGCCAGATTTTTAAGCATTTGTTCATCTGGACCGTCACCGACTATTAAAAATTTAATATGGTTTGGTAATAGTTTCAAAGCACGGATCACATCATCGTTGGCTTTTTGGTGAACTAAGCGAGCAGTATTTACTAAATAAATTTCACCAGCTTTTTTATTTAAGTTTTTTTTCAGTTCAGCCACTTCTTGTTCAGAAACTACTTCATTTAGGTCCCTAGGGTTAGCGCCATCATAGATAAGCTCAATTTTATCATCAGGCACTCCGCGTTTTT
Organism: Patescibacteria group bacterium; assembly: GCA_041665545.1. GTDB lineage: Bacteria > Patescibacteriota > Patescibacteriia > UBA1558 > GWA2-36-10 > CALMZN01. The sequence continues at coordinate 11,075 of JBAYIQ010000009.1, forward strand.
TTGCCCAGTTGGCTAAGAAAGTAGAAATTACCTGAACCTTGTCAGCTTTAGTAAAGGCCCGAGTAAATAATGGCCACAGTGGTTTCATGGTTTTTTCTATATAGTCAATAGGATCACCCTCCTGTAAAGTCAAAGCATAGCCCACTTTGGGATGCGTCATTTTAAAAATTACTGCTGGTACGCCAGCCGAGTGAGCCATCATGGCCCAGATAGCATCATATTTATATTTTTTGTGAAGTTGTTTGGCTTTAAGAGGGGCTAAAAATTGATAGAGTGGCTTGTTGAGATCTAGGGGGGCTTTACCAAGATCTTCAAAACTGGGATTTTTTTTGGTCAGGCCAATACGATGCACCAGGACATTGCCAACTTTTTCTGTTTTGGCAAAATCGGAGTTGTAGCGTAAGGTGACCATGTGAAATTCAAGCTCCTTTGGGTCAATCCTGTCGGTAATATCTTTGATTGACGATTCGGCACCGCCAACTTGGTTGGGGTAATAGGCAAGTGAGAAAATTAATATTCTTTTCATTATCTTAATTTTTAAATAATTTTATTTAGGGATTAATTCAAGTTTTTGTAAAAGCTCTTTACCGCCAGGAACTTGCTTGACCGAGGATAATTCATCGATATTAAACCACCTAGCTTCGACAAGGTCGCCATTTAGTGTTAGCTTTATTTCATCTGCGGTCTGGTCGTCAATCATAATTTTAAATCTGTTAAATTCCATGTGGCAGAGGATTTTTTCACCAGATTTTAAAGTTTTTTCCGATGCTCCATTACCAATGTGTGGTATTGGAAGCAAGCGATAGGAAGCAATGTTAATTCCTACTTCTTCAAAAACCTCTCTTATTAAAGCCTGTTCAAATGATTCGCCTTCATCAACTCCGCCCCCAGGGATATGCCAACAATCAGGGTAAACGCCGCCTTTAGTGGGGTTCTTTTTGCCCATTAGTAGTTTATTATCTTGACTGAGAATGAGAGCCGATACAATTACTCTGTTTATTTCACGCATCATTTTTTTATATCACTAATATATTTTTTTAGAGTATATTTTTGTTTCCAGCCCAAAGCTTTTATTTTTTTGCTATCTATCGCATCACCGGTGCGACTAGTTTTGGTTTGGGGTAACATTTTTATTTTAGGGCCAAACATTTTGGCTACTTCTAGAAGAGAATGGGTTTCTTTAGCGCAAATTCCATATTCATCATTTTTGCCTTTTTGTCCAGCCAAAATAATTCCAGCCACAGTATCATAGACATGGGTAAAGGCGCGAGTTTGTGTGCCGGGTCGGCGCACTGGATAGGCCTTGTTTTTGACATAGCATTCCTTGAAAGTTCCAATCATTGTGCCATAAGCGCCAGTAAATTGGCCAGCTCGTTCGCGCGGACCATAGACATTGTAAAAATAAACAATCGAGTAATTTAATTTATACCAAGTGCCATAATTTTTTACCAACTCGCTGTTTATCGCCTTAGCCCAAGTATAGGGTGCTAGATCTCTACCCGCTATTCCATTTTTTCCTGGGGCGTTGAACTTGGTAGAAGAGCCAGCATAGACCAATTTACATTTTGTCTGGCGCCAAAACTCTAACACACCCAAAGTGCCGGCGATATTTAAGTCCCAGACTAACTGTGGTTCGTCTAAACTGGCAGCTACACGCGAATACTCACCTAAATGATAGATAATATCTGGTCTGACCTTGATATGTTTGGCAATGTCTTTGGTGTGGCCACTTAGATACTCAGCATTTTTGATATGGTTGGCCTTGGAGCCGGTAAAATAGTTGTCCAAAGAAATGACGCGATTGTTTTTGTCTTTGACTAACTGCTCAATCAGGTTACTGCCGATAAAGCCAGCACCGCCAGTGACCAAAATCATTTTTTTCTTATTAGCCATATTTTTGGTTGATTTTAAACTTTTAATGTAGTAAGATTATCTCAAAATTAGGGTAAAGTCAAAGTAATTAAAGGCCATAAAATTTTCACAAATGTTAAAAAAATTTTTCTTTTTTTGGGTAAATTATGTAAAAAATAATTGGCAGCAATTATGGCGCTATGGCATTGTTGGCCTGACCTCAGCCATGATTGATTTTGGTATTTTGTATTTATTGACCGATGGCTTTGGTTTTCACTATCTTTGGTCAGCCACCATATCTTTTATTGTGGCCGCTAGCTACAATTATTATCTAAACAAAACCTGGACCTTCAAAGTTGGTGGCAAGCTATCCAAGCAGGTAGGTATTTTTTTACTGATTGCCGGTAGCGGAGTTTTATTAAATAATTTGATTTTGTATTTGTTGGTAGAGCAGGCCCACTGGTGGTATATTTATGCCAAGATAATTGCCACCGGCATTGTGACTATTGGGAATTTTATCGGCAACAAATATTTAACTTTTAAAACTTAAATGTATGCCTTTTGAAGTATTAGTGCCAGAAGCGCCAAAAAAAGCACCAAGAGTAGAAGTAAAAAGGGAAAAGATGGCGGGGGATATTGACCACTTGAATTTGATTGGTCCGCTACCAAAAGGTAGTGATGGCTTGGTACCATTGGCAGCCGAAGTAAGTGTTGATTTTTTGGATCATGCGGAAAACATGCTTTTTGCCGATTATTTGCATTTTGTGGGAGCCACTTATTTGGAATATAGGCGGGCTGTCAAAGCCAGACCAGATGACAATTTGAATATTATTTTGAGAGATTTGCATCGTCAAATTGTTAGAGATCGTCTGGCTAGGGTTGAGAAATTACACGGTCGCTATGCTCAAGAAAGTGCTACTAGCATAAATCGGCAGGTAGAAACTACTCGCGATCATGGTAAGATATTTGACATGAGCATTAATGACTTGGAAATTGATGGTCTGTCATCGGAGCCAGCGTCCAATGATGTCGATTATCTAGACGGCATAGATCATATTTTGACCTTTGATCATGGGGAGTTATTGATTGATAAGGATGGTGTAGTTGAGGAAAAAGATGTTTTATCGCACAAAAAATTGTTTATTGGTGTACAGCGCACCTTTAATTCAGCTAAAAAAAATGAAGTCATCAAGGATCCAATTAGGATATTGCCAAGCGATAATGGCAGGGGTGTGGTTTTTAGAATTTTTTTGCAGGAAAATTTGTCAGATTATCAAGATGATAAACAAGAAACATTGATGGAAAAATTGGACGCTTATCGTCGTGAAGCGGCTAAAAAAGCCGGCTTGAGTCCCATTGAGTATGGTCGCAAGCATCGTCGTCAGGGTTACCCCGGTGTTTATAAGGTTTTGCCCGGCGGTCAAGCAGAACAAGTAAAAAGAGTGTTGCGTGTTTTTGAAGAAATAAAAAAACAGCTTAATGATTATATCAATAGTTTAGAATTTCAGAAGCAGACGGAGTATGTTCAGGGGCAACTAAAAGATTTGAGAGATAATTTGCACTTGGAAGATTATATAGCAGCAATGCAGACAGTAGAGTAAGTTTGAATAAAAAGAATAGAGCCCGCCCTGCCATCGCGTTTGACGCGAGGCGAGGCGGGCTCTTCGCTCATCCGGGGACCGGCGTCATCAACTGTAAGCGTTGGATGTCGCCAATGGTCAGGGAAACTCTTTCTCTGAAAATGCAGAAGTTGATAAGTTCCTCCGTGGGACTGAAAGTGATGTCGATGATGCTGGTGTTGGAGTGGCGAACTCCGTATAAATCACGGGAGATTCGGATCTCAGTGAAAACTGAGATGGGATTCCAGCGCTTGATGTTGGCCCGCTTGATCACCTTGACCACGTCGATGATCGTATCCGCGGGATAGTGTCCAAGCATTCTTCCGGTCACAGACAAAGTGTCCATGGTACGCGGATCAATCAGCGAAGCCATTGCTCTCACCTCTTTTCAGTGATGGGGCGCCATGGAGGCCAGTCGTCTGACATGTCGGGTCTTCAAGGAAACAGTTTTCCCAGCCGTCTGAAAATTGATGGTATTCTCACTGGGGGTGAAGGTGACACTCATGATGCGCGTGCCGCCGTGAGTATCGTAACGTCGGTAGATGTCCAGAGCGTCTTGGATACAGAGGAAGGTGGGCAGAATCATCAGCCAGTCATTTAAGTAGTCAATTTCTGCCAACCAGATCACCTGGACCACTTCGGCAATTACTTCGTCACTCGCGCATTTCAGAAAGCATTCATCATCAGCCAGGGCATCCAAGGCAGTAGAACTTATAATTGAAAGCATTGGTTCCACCTCCCTCAAAGATAGTGATGAGCATTGAAACGTTCGGATTTAACGATTACTTATATCATAATATTTTTTTCGCGTCAATATTGTTTTGCGAGTTAATGAAAAATCGCCGAGCTGAGCTCGACGATTTTATTAAATCATTTTTTTGAATTTTTCGACCATCGGTACACTGTTTGGGTCACGATGGTATTTTTCCGCTAGATAGAATGAAGCCCAGTCAGCAAGCAACATGCTGGAAAATATTTCTTGCCAGCGATTTTGTCCGCGCAGAGGGATAGTTATTTGTTTTAAACCCTCTTTTTTGTATAGATTTTTTATAGTTTTGAATCTTTTGTTTATGCGAATATGGTCGCTTTTGTCTTCTAAATAGATAATAGAAAAATTGTTGGATAATTTTTTGCTCCACTCATTGCTGTCAAAGCCGGTCATCTCATTGTGGTTGAGTTCCGGAAAGACATTGTAGAAAGCGGGAATTTTACTATTTTCATTAAATTTTATTTTCCAAGTAAAAGCCAAACAAGTATTTTGGCGGGAAGCATAAATAATTGGCACGCGATTAAACAATTGATCAGCCATTTTTTTGCCAGCTTTTTTGTATTTTTCGGCTTTTAGATTTTTTGCCAACAGAGAGCTTTCTTTTAGTAATTTGTGTTCGCTCATGGCTAGCAGTAGGGCGCGAGCATTCAAGCCCAGAGCTTGGCGGGGTTGAATGTGCCAATTTGGCATTTGGATATAGGGTAAGTTTTTGGCCTTGGCAATATTTATTAATTTACCACCAACGGCAATCACCAAAACACTTAATTTGTTTTTCAAAGCCAAGTTCAAACCATCAATTACTTCCTCAGTGTTGCCAGAATAAGAGTTGGCAATTATTAAATAATTTTTTAGTTTTTTTAGAGGCCAAGTTGGCAAGCCGTAGTCTTGGTGCACATGGATATTCATTTCTGGCTTGATAGCCAAGAGTAAATCAGCGGCTAAATGTGAGCCACCCATGCCCAAAACAATAAAGTCTTTACTGGCTTTAAAATATTTTTTATTTTCAATTTTTGGCTGGTAGGAAAATTGTTTAGGAAAATTTTTGATAGCTTCTTGCATATTTTTTGTCATTCCTGCGCCCTCGGCCGTAGCCTATGGGCGAGGCAGGCAGGAATCTAGTTAAATTATTTCTTTTATATTTTTAATAATATGTTCTTGGTCTAGGTCATATTTTTTGTAAAGTTGTTCGGGAGTGCCCGATTCTCCAAAAGTGTCATTGACCCCCATTATTTTCATAGGCACTGGGTAATTTTCAGCTAGTAGTTCAGTCACCGCACTGCCCAAACCACCGTGCACTTGGTGGTCTTCTAGTGTCACTACTTTTTTGGTTTTTTTGACTGAGGTCAGAATAGTTTTTTTGTCTAGCGGTTTTATAGTATGGCAATTAATCACTTCAACACTAATATTTTGCTGGGCTAATTTTTTGGCTACTTGTAGGGCATCATAGACTAGTGGACCACAAGCAATCAAAGTGATGTCTTGGCCCTTTTGCAAAATATTGGCTTGGCCGATTTTGAAAATACTTTTGGCATTAGTAAATATTGGTGTATTTTGTCTGGTCAGTCTCAAATAGCATGGACCCTGGTGGGCGACAATAGCCGTCAAAGCTTTTTGGGCTTCAATGTAGTCAGCTGGTACTATGACTACCAAATTTGGCAGACAACGAGTGATAGCCACGTCTTCTAAGGCCTGGTGGCTAGCCCCATCTTCGCCAGCTCCTAAGCCCGAGTGCGAACCGATAATTTTGACATTGGCTTTGGAGTAGCAGACACTGACCCGTAGTTGATCCCAATTTCGCCCCGGAGAAAAAACGGCAAAACTAGCAGCTAGCGGAATCTTGCCAGCCAGGGCTAACCCCGCGGCCACACCCATCATATTCTGTTCGGCTACGCCGACTTCAATAAATCTGTCAGGATATTTTTTGGCAAATTTCCAAACGCGCGTTGATTCAGCCAAGTCAGCTGAAACCACCACAATATCTTTATTTTTTTTTGCCAAAGCCAAAAGCGCATCTCCAAAACCATCGCGTGTAGATTTGTTTTTATTTTCTTTTGGAATATTTAGATCGCTTGTTTTAATTCGTGCAGAGCATATTCTGCTTGTTCTTTGTTTGGCGCTTTACCGTGCCACTCATATTTGTTTTCCATAAAAGACACGCCTTTGCCCGGGATAGTTTTGGCCAGAATAACCACTGGTCCTTTTTGATAATTTTTGGCTTGCTTGATAGTAGTTATTATATTGCCATAATTATGACCATTCATTTCCAAAACTTTCCAGCCAAAAGATTCGTATTTTTTTCGCAAAGATAAGAGTGGCATAATGTCATTTGTTTTGCCATCAATTTGAATGCCGTTGCAGTCCACAATGTTGGTCAAATTATTTAGGTGGTATTTGTTGGCCAGCAAAACTGCTTCCCAAAGCTGACCTTCGTTGTGCTCAGCATCACTAGTGATGCAAAATATATGATGCTTGGCTTTGTCGATTTTTCCAGCTAAGGCCATGCCCACGGCTTGTGATATGCCTTGACCAAGTGGACCGCTAGAATTTTCCACTCCCGGTAAAGACAAATTGTGCGGGTGGCCTTGTAAACGGCTATTTATTTTTCGTAAAGTTTTTAGTTCTACCAGGGGAAAATATCCAGCGCGCGCCAGTGTGGCATAAAGCACTGGACAATAATGTCCGCAAGACAAAATTAGTCGGTCGCGCAGAGGGGAATTTGGTTTATGCGGAGTGTGGTTTAATATTTGGAAATATAAAATTGTAAAAATATCAGCCAGGCCCAAAGCTCCAGCTGGATGCCCAGAGCCAGCGCGTTCCAACATCAAAATAATATCTTGGCGTATCAAGTTAGTTTGTTTTTTTAATTCGGCAATGCTTAAAGTTGGCATAAAGATATTTTACAGCTCTAGTATATCAAAATTCGCGTTTATTTAACAGGGTAAATAAATAAAAAACTCACCCAGCCCTTCGGGAAGGACTGGATGAGTTGGAAATGGCGTGGCGCTAGTGGTGGCGCCTAGCTTCGGAGATGGATCTCCACGATGTTGTCCAGATGGACATCACGGGCTGAGCCATCAGGAAGAACCAAGTGAAAAGTGCGATCGCCGGGTCGGAAAAAGTCCACTCGTGGCTCAAGCAAGGGGGTTGCTGAGCCATGGTCAGAAGCGATGAGTAGGTGGATTCCCCGGGAGTTTTCGATCATGGTGTTCAGTGTCGCGCGTTGCTCGGGTGTCAAGGCCGGCTTTGGCATATCTACCTCCTGTCGATTGAAGTTTTTCTGCGGAAAGAATTAACAAGCTTATATTATTGTCTTAGCTTGATTTTGTCAATAAACAAAAAACCCCATCCTTGCGAACGGGGTTTTTAAAAGTATTATTTTAGCAAACCGTCTATAATTGTTTTTATTTCAGCGATAGGATAAGCGCCGTTGATAGGGATTTTCTGATCACCCACCAAAATTACACTATAAGGTGTTCCTTGAGCACCAGCAGCTTGAGCTTGTTGAGATTGATCATTGACCTTGGCCGTGTATTTTCCAGAATTCAAACATTCGGTGAACTTAGCGCTATCAAGACCCAAACCTTTTACGACATCAGGAAGTTGAGCAATAGTTGGCTTGGTGGTGACAAATAGTTTGTCCATAAAGGCCCAGACTTTGTCATTGCCACCTAGCTCGCCAACACATTCAATAGCTTCGGCTTTTTTGGGAGCTTCAGGATGCAGTGATGGCAAGGGGAAGTGACGGTAAGCTACTTTTATTTTGCCACTGTAGTCTTTCAAGAGTTGGTTAACGGTTTCGTGAAATTTGGTGCAGTAAGGGCAATCAGTGTCAGAAAATTCGATCAAACTGATTTTGGCCTTGCTATCACCCTTGACCCAATCATCTTTAGTTATGGGGTTTATATTGATAACGGCTGGTTGATTGCCATTGTTGGTGTCAGCTCCCAAGTTATTTGCGACATTAGTGTTGGCGTTATTTTTGTTATCATTGTTACTCACCAGTCCCTTGACATCGAATTTTCCGGCTAGCAAAATAAAAAAGCCAATAATGCACACAATAGCAATGCCTATGAATATTCCAAGTTTAAAAGCGGAACGAGGTGGCATGTTATCAACCATGCCTGATTTATTATTTTCGCTCATATTTTTGTTTGGTTAATTATTATTTTGTAAAAAGTTAGTGAATTATAGCAATTTATAAATTTTGTGGCAAGTTTTTTCTTTATATTTTATTGAATAGGATTTAGCCCTTAGGACGCAAAAGAATCAAGAGCTTGGAATCAGCTGGACAGGTACTAGGTAGTTAATACCCATGTGCGTACGCTCATTGTTGTAATAACTTAAATACTTAATTAAAGCTTCTTGTAAGCTAACAAGA
>JBAYIQ010000010.1:0-19629 GCA_041665545.1 Patescibacteria group bacterium
AGTTACTGTGTTTAATTTTTGCATACATACCCCCAGTTTACCACTGAAGAAGACCAAAGATTCTAGGCCAGACCGTTAGTAAGGGGGAGATGTCCCGAGAGAAGTCGAGGGACAGAGGGGGTATTTTTATTTTATCTCTAAATCTATTTCTTTATTATCCCTGACCACTTTAAGTATTATCTTGTCGCCTAAGCGATAATTTTGCAGAATAGCTGTAATTGTCCGATCCTTGGTAACAGCGTCATTATTGATCGACACAATGCGATCTTTAGCTTTGAGACCGGCCTTGTAACTAGGACTATTAAGCAATACCGCTTTATTCAAAACAGCATTGTAGATATAGTTACCTTTTTGCTCTAAACCGCTATTATTTTCCAAATCAATATAGCTGATGCCCCAAATCGGTCTTTCGGTGTTGTCCAATAAATGTTTGACGGCCTGCTTCAAATAATCTGCTGGTAATAAAACTGTTTGCTGATTTATTTTATAACTCAAGCCAATCAAATCGCCTTTTAGATTAAAATATGGGGAAGCCGTACTAAGATTGTTATCATTCAAATCAGCTAACTGATAATAATAATCAATGCTATCTGTGGATAAGTACGCGCCAGTGGTAAAATGTATGTTGCCCAATACCGCTGTGCTAAAACTATGGTTTAAACTGTTAGCTAATTCTTGGTCAGTAAAAATCCTCTCCCCAACCTTCACTCCTTCGGTCAGCTGAAAATTGACCGCTAGGAGATTGCTGGCTTTGATCTTGACAAATACTGCTCCAGAAAAAGCATCTTTTTTTATTTGATCAATATCATAAACCTTGTCATTGATAACTACTTTGGTTTGAGCGGTCAACAAAGCTTGATCAGTGGTCATCAGCCAACCATCAGAAGTCACGGCCACAGCTGAACCCAAATAGTCAGCTCGATCAAATATTGACCCATCAAGACCCACTATCACCTTACCCGCCCGATACAAGCCGGCGATGCTAGCATCGTATTTGTTAGCCACCGAAGTTAAGGGCTGTTCCAAGTTTATCTTGATATCTGGCTGATTGGATAAAAAGGTTAAATTGGACGGAATCAACCACTTACCAACTAAATATCCCCCAAAACCAGCTGCTAGCCCAAAAATCACGGCCAACAAGGTCAAGCTAACCAGCGATGGTGGTCGCTCAGTAGTTGGCCTGACAAAGTGTTCTTTTTTTTCTTCCATATAATATATTTTTATAAAATAATATACAATGAGCTAATTAATAAAAAAATTGTCACTATTAAAATAATAAAAATCGGCCATTTAACTTTTTTCTTTTCATCCAAAGACAGGGTAATAAAATAATAAAACCACAAAACCAAAAGTGTGCCGGCTACATAAAAACTAACCGGCAAAAAATAAACTACTGCAAATACCTGGGCAAAAAAGAAAATGCTCAGTGCCCAAAAAAGCCAACCCCGCTGTTTGCTGGCACCAAACAAATCCTTGGCCATGGAAAAAACAACCAGTACCACTAATAACACTAAATAATAAAAATCCAGACTTAAAAAAATAATAAGTGAATAACAGCTGGCCACAAAAAACCATAAATTCAGGACATACCAATATTTTTTAAAAGCCAAATACTCTACTTGACTAGGAGCCAAATAATTCTTGAAGTAAGCTTTTAGCATCCACCAAATAAACACCCACAAAAAACAAATAACAATGGCTGATAAATAACGGGCAGTGGAATTTTTGAGCATTAATAAGAAAGTAAACTGCCCTAGATAAATTACCAAAAAATTAAACCACTGTAGTTTATGGCGCCAAAAATTGTAGCCACTAGTTAAAATAGCTGTCAAAATAATACTTAATAATGACAAAATAACCCAAACTAGCAATCCTTTTTGAGTATAGAAAAAAATGCACCAAGCTAATAGTAAAAATAAGGGGTTTAAAATGTAGGCCGCAGATTTAAACATTGTTTTTCATTATTTTGATAATTTGACTAAGTGGATCATCTAACTCAGGCAAGGTGCTCTTCAGCTCTTCCAAAATGCCCATAGCCTTGGTAATCTGCGTCAAATCTCTACTTTCAGTATACTTGGTCCAAAGAGAAAAAGCCATGTAAAGAGGTAAATGATAATCACCTATTGAGCGATCGCTACTTTTGATATTAAACAAAAAATCTTTAGTTTTGACAATATTTTGTTGCTTGGGATCAGAGATTACTTGCTCTAACTTTGGTCTAACTACTTTAAGATATTGATTTTTGTTTTTTATTGTTTGATCAGCGGCCAAAAATCTAAAAACAACTATTACTACCACTAATAAAAGTACTGGAAAAATAAAAAGCCAAATATTTTTTTTGCTTATTTTTTTAATTGAAAGCATCTTGATTCACAAATTTCTCCCATTGATTATTGGCTTCTGACCAGACAAATACCTCCAAGTGGTGCACAAAATTTTCCGGATCATAAACGTATTCTACGCTAACACTTGAGCCAATGCGGTTGGAAAAGCTGGTTTTTTTATCCAAAACTCTGGGACTTTTTACAAAGCATAGCTTAATCTTACCCATAGGGCTTGAAAATTCTACAACTTCTTGGCTACCATGGTCAAGCTCCTCTTCGTACTCGTCTTCCAGAGCAAATTTTTCCTTTATTTCCTGCTTCAATTCCTTCCATCTTTCGGGCATCATAAGTTAAAAGTTAATATTTTTGTATTCCAAGCTATCGCCAACTTTTAAGCCATATTGGTCCGCCAAACCGCTATTTATCTCCAAAACCCTGTTTACGGGCTCAGGTGAGCTGTAAATAAGCAAATCTTTGTCTTCTGCACCAGCCAATGGCACTGGCATATTTTTCTCAATACCAACTACTTTATCGTCATTGATCCATAACAAATCGATATTAAATTTCATATCTAGCATCCAAAAATGCAAATCCTTTTTCTCGGCATAAGCAAAAAGCATTCCGTTTTCCGTGTTTAAACTTTGGCGAGCGGACAGGCCTTGTCTTTGCGTGGCTGGGTCAGTGGCTACTTCCACAAAAAAAGTTTTGTTATTGATAATAATTTGCGACGCATTATCAGCTTCTGTATTAATATTTTGATTGGATTTATTTGTTGGCTCTGTATTTTTAAAATTTTTAACTACATTGGTGTTGGATATTTTTAACCAAATCCCAGCCACAAATAAAATAAAAATAACAAAAATAACCAACCATTTATAATTTTTCATACTTTTTTTGCAAATAACTGTTTATTTTATAATTAAAAAGCAACAAAAATATAACGAATAATAATAAAACAATAATTTTTATTTTGGTGCTAAAAAAAATAGCTATGGTACCAAAACACAGACTAAGAAAAGATAAAAATAACACAATCTGTGGCTGACTTAAGCCCGCTCGTCGCAACTTAAAATGCAAATGCTCATTGTCACCCTGCCAAATTGATTTTTTCTGCCTGAGACGACGCCAAATAACCAAAACCACATCAATAATCGGCGCGCCCATAACCAACAAGGCCGTGGCTATCTTGCTACCCGATATAATGGCTAGTACTCCCAAAGAAAAACCAATAAAAGTACTGCCACCTTCACCCAAAAAAACTTTGGCTGGATGCCAATTCCATAGCAAAAATCCTAACAAGCTACCAGCTAGCGCCAAGCTCAAAAATGAAGTAGTAGAATATTTGACATCCCAAGTCAGACTGACAATAAATATCATCAGAGTGGCTACTAAGCAGACACTGGAAGCCAAACCATCAATGCCGTCCAACAGCTTGGTGGTATAGGTCATGCCCAAAAGCCACAAAAAAGTCAAAATCAAACTAAAATATCCAAACCAAACTTTATCAATATACAAAATACCACCCAAAGGATTGGTAATATAGCCAATATGCAAGCCACAAGACATAATAATCACAATAGCAATAATTGGGCCCAGCAATGACTGCCAAGGCCTCAAAGATAGCTTGTCATCTATTAAGCCGCTTATAATCAACACTAAGCCAGATGCAAAAAGACCTATTAAAATTTGTGGCGCTATTTTATTGTCAATCAAAAAACCCTGATTGGCTAATATGGTTACTAAAATAAATACTGCCAAAAAAATAGCCGTACCTCCGCCAAAAGGTATGGGCTTACTGTGTATTTTACGTGGATTACTTTTGGGGTCATCTACTAAATTAATTTTTTTGGCTAAGCGAATATAAAAAAAAGTAAAAACTAAGGATAAAACAAACCCCGCAAAAAAAATTAACAAATAATTATAACTTAGATTCATTCTGTGTTAAAAATGTTTCTAAAATTGCCGCGGCTGAATATTTATCTAAATCTTTTTTTATTCCCTGTTTAACATACAATTGCGAAGTAAAACTTTCATCCACCACATAAACGGGCACGCTAATATTTTTTTGACAAAATTTAATAAAATTATTAGTGACACTGGATCGCTCATTAGCTTGACCAGACAAACTAGTTGGCAAACCGATTACTAAACCATCAATCTGTTCGCTTTTTATGATTTTTTCTAGCTCAACTTTTGTATTTTCTTGGCTAATATTAGCCAAAATCTTGTAGGGAACGGCAATGCTCCCAAGCTCACCCAAAGCTAGGCCAATATTTTTGTCGCCAAAATCAATACCTAAATATTTTTTATTTGCCATAATTATTCGGTTAAAATCATGCAACCATCATCAGTCACTACTACGCTGTGCTCAAAATGCGCTGACAATGAACCATCTTGACTGTTGACATTCCAATTATTGTCAGCCACTGCTATGCGGTGATCCCCACCCATAATAATCATTGGCTCAATAGCCAGCACCAAACCCGGAAACATCTTGGCTAATTTTTGGCCAGTGTCATAATTTGGTATCAAAGGATCTTCGTGCACAGCGTGCCCTACTCCATGGCCAGCTAAATCTTGCACAATACCATAGCCATGTGGCTTGATAAATTTCTCTATAGCACGACCAATCTCTTCCAAGCCCTTACCTGGACCGACTTGGCTAATAGCTATTTCTAGCGCTTTTTTTGTGACTGTTATTAACTGCTGGGCTTCTTTGGATATTTTACCAACACCGACCGTCAAAGCCATATCAGTGTACAAACCTTTGTATTTCAAGCCCAAATCCAGACCCACAATATCGCCTTCTTGCAATGGTTGTTTGTTTGGTATGCCGTGTACCACTGTCTGATTGATTGAAACGCATAAAGCATTGGGAAAACCACGGTAATTTTTGAACGAGGGTTTGGCTTTGGCTTCAACAATCAGCTTTTCGGCTAATTGATTCAGCTCTAAACCGCTAATTCCCGGCTTAACTTCTTCTGCCACAGCGTGCAGTATTTGACTTAATATTTTGCCACCCTCTTGGAGTGTGGCAATTTCCAAATCTGTCTTTTTAGCCAGCATGCTCTTTCAAATAATTGATGATTAAATTAGAAACATCAAAAATTGAACCACGACCGTCTATCGCTGCTAATTTATTTTGCTGTTGATAGTAAGCCAAAAGTTTTGAAGTTTCTTGTCTATAATAATTTAATCTCTTGCGCACCAAATCTTCTCGATCATCTTCACGAAAATGAAGTGGCTCATGACATATTTCACAACGCGAATCTAGCCCAGAGGGATGATGTTCTATGTGATAGACATGGCCATTAGGACAAATCCTACGCCCCACTATGCGTTGTATAGCTAGCTCATCAGGAATATCAATATTAATTACTAAATCAACCAAGTAATGCTGATCAAGATTTGAGGCCTGATAAATTGTACGAGGGAAACCATCTATCAAAAAACCTTTTTTATAAACAGTTTTTTTCAGCTCATCTAAAATTAACGAAATCATCAAATTATCTGGTATCATTTCGCCATTATTCACAAAACTGCCGATTTTGTTGCCTAACTCGGTTTTTTGCTGGATGGCTGAGCGAAGTATGTCGCCAGCCGCCAAGGACTCAATGTCTAAATAATCAGTAATTACTTGGCATTGTGTGCTTTTTCCTGATCCTTGGGGTCCTAATAATACTATTTTGCTTATTTTTTTGTTGGCCATTTATTTGTTATTATGTTCAAATTATAGCAAAATGATGGACTTTACTCAATCAAAAATCCCCGCGTCAGACGCGGGGATTTTTATGTCTATTAAAAACCTTCGTAATCTCTCATTACCAATTGAGCGTCAATCTGCTTGACTGTTTCAATGGCTACAGAAACAACGATCAATAAACTAGTGCCACCAAAGGCAATAGTGGCCACATTGGTTACTGAAGGGATGATATTTGGCAAAATAGCAATCAAACCCAAGAATATTGCCCCCACCAACACCACTCTATTCATAACCATATTGAGATAATCAGAAGTTGGTCGACCGGGTCTGATACCAGGAATAAAGCCACCCTGTTTTTGCAAATTTTCAGCTATCTGCTGGGGCTTGAAAATAACTGAAGTATAAAAATAAGTAAAAATAACTACTAGCAAAAAATAAACTACGTTGTGAAACATCCGTCCTTGGAAGGTGTCAATGATCCATTGTGAAAAATTGGCCATCCACAGCACGCTGGATTTTAAGAAAAATTGAGCAATCATTGGTGGTACCAAAACAACTGATACCGCAAAAATGATTGGAATCACTCCGGCTTGATTGACTCTCAAGGGCAAGTGAGTGTTCACTCCACCGACACTTCTAGTGCCCACCATGTGGCGAGCATAAGAAACAGGAATATTTCTTTGTCCCTCAGTAATCAAAACAACAGCCGCAATAGTAACCAAAGCAATTACTACAAAAATTACTAAATTTAATACTTGAGAATTATCAAAAGCAATAAAAGTATTGCGTATAGTAGTAGGCAAACCACTAACAATACCAGCAAAAATTATTAAAGAAACGCCATTGCCAACATGCTTTTCGGTAATCAATTCGCCTAACCACATCAAAAACAATGTGCCAGCTGTAATCAGCACCAAGGTTGTCACCAGCTCCATGCTGGTCATATCACCCAAAAGCCGACCTTGGGTCTGACTGGATAAAAGTCGGATGTAGCTATAGGCCTGAATCAAGGCCAAGGGTACAGTCAATAATCGAGTATATTGATTTAACTTTTGCTGGCCATACTCGCCCTCTTTTGATAAGGCCTCAATCTTTGGCACTATCATGGCCAACAACTGTATAATAATGGAGGCCGTGATGTAAGGCCCGACTCCCAACATAATTACTGAAAAATTTTGCAAAGCGCCGCCAGAAAACATACTCAAAAGACCTAATACTTGGTTGCCTTCAAGATAAGTTTTTAACTCAGCCACATTGACACCAGGCACTGGTACATGAGCGGCAATGCGATAAACTACCAACAAAGCAGCCACATACAAAATACTCTTACGAACATCCTGGGCCTTCCAAATTTGTTTTAATTTATCTAGCATAAGCTTTTATTATTCCTTCTTTTTTGGCACTTCCTTTTTGATTGTCACCACAATAACTTTGCCACCAGCTTCTTCGATTTTCTTTTTAGCTTCCTTGGAAAAAGCATTGGCTTCAATAGTCAACTTCTTGGTCAAAGCACCAGTGGATAATATTTTCAAACCATTACCTATACTCATAATCACGCCTTTTTTGAGTAAAATTCGAGCATTAACTTTATCGCCATCCTTAAATAAATTATTCAGGACACGAACATTGACTGTAGCAAACTTGGGATGCATGGAGTGAAATCCTTTGGACTTTGGTATACGCATCAAATAAGTACGCATACTACGCACAGCAATACCGACTCGTCCGCCTGATCTAGCTCTTTGGCCTTTCATACCGCGAGTAGAATAATTACCGCGACCAGAACCAGAACCACGACCGACTTTCTTGCGGCGATGAGTAGAGCCCTTTGATTTTTGTAAATTGCTTAGAGTCAACATAATTATTTTTCTTTATTAGCGACAATTATTTCATCGGCTGACACGATTTTCTTGACTTCGCCGGTTTTAACTTTGATACTTCTTGATTTTGGCACAAAAGAAGACAAGGCCTTCAAGGTAGCACGAGAATTATTAATCTTATTGCCAGCGCCTAAAATTTTGGCTGTTGCATCCTTGATGCCAGCTAAGTCTAAAATAATACGAACTACGCCACCCGCTTTGATACCACTACCTTTTTTGGCTGGTCTAATCATAATTCTAGCTGATTTCTCTTTGACTGTCACGGCGTGTGGAATAGTGCCGTCAACAATAGTGACCTTGGTCAAATGTTTTCTGGCTTGGGTCACAGCTTTGGCAATAGCCGCTGAGACATCAATACCTTTGGCTAAACCCATGCCAACTCTGCCTTTACGATCACCAATAATCATACAAGCTCGGAATTTCATTCTTTTGCCACCAGCCATCACGCGAGTAACTCTAGCCAAGTCTACAATCCTCTGCTCAATATCATCACTTGGCTTATCAGAGCCACGACGCATTGGACGCATACCTGGTTTTGGACGATGCATCATCGGCCTTGCTGGTGCCTTGGCTTGACTAGCGACTGGGCTAGCCACGCTGTTTTCTTTTTTGTTATCTACAGTATTCATAGCTTAAAATTTAATTCCTGCTTTTCTTAAACCCTCGGCTAAAGATTTTACTCGACCATGGTATTTATAAGCGCCACGATCAAAAATTATTTCATTAATTTTCTTTTCACTTAGCTTCTTACCCAAAAGTTCTCCCAAGGCCAAGGCCTTGACCATTTTTTTGGCGTCGGAGCTTGTCAATTCTTTATCTGAAGCAGCTACAATAGTAACGCCTTTAACATCATCAATGGCCTGAGCATAAATATGACTCAAACTTCTAAAGACAGACAAACGGGGCTTTTTGGCTGATCCTGACATCTTGGCCCTTGTCCTTATTTGGCGTCGCAAATATTTTGCTTGTTTTACTTTATTCTGATCTTTCATAACTGTAATTCACTTATATTTATGACTTGACTACTTTACCGGCCTTGCGGCGGATAACTTCGTCAGTATATTTTATACCCTTGCCCTTGTAGGGTTCTGGCTTTTTAATATCTCTAATCTCAGCGGCTGTTTGACCAACTTGTTGACGATCAATGCCGGAT
Organism: Patescibacteria group bacterium; assembly: GCA_041665545.1. Taxonomy (GTDB): domain Bacteria; phylum Patescibacteriota; class Patescibacteriia; order UBA1558; family GWA2-36-10; genus CALMZN01. The sequence goes on from JBAYIQ010000010.1 coordinate 9,061, forward strand.
ACTTTGATAACATTTTTTTCAGTTTCAATAGTCACACCCTCTACTGCTTGATATTCTACTGGGTGTGAAAAGCCAACATTAAGTACTAATTTTTTACCCTGCATGGCTACTTTGAAACCAACTCCATTAATTTCTAGTGTTTTTATAAAGCCATCAGTAACACCAACCACGGCGTTATTAACCAAAGCTCGGCTCAAACCCCACAAGGCCTTTCCTTCTTTGGTTTCAGCAGTTTTCAGCACAAAAGTCAGCTCTTGGTCTTTGAGTTCAGCACTAATGCCCTTTGGTAATTTTACCATTAAGTTACCTTTAGGGCCTTTGACTTTGACAGTTTGACCACTCTGATAGTCACCCTCGACTACAACCTGCACAGAGCTTGGTAAGGTGATTAATTTTTTTCCAATTCTTGACATATATTTATTATTACCAGATTTCAAACATTAATTCGCCACCAACATTACCCTGCCTGGCTTCTTGAGTAGTAAGCAGACCTTTTGAGGTAGAAATAATAGCGGTACCAAAATTATTCAAAACTTGAGGAATCTCGCGACCAGAAATATAAATTCTTTGGCCAGGTTTGGAGATTTTTCTAATATGGCGGATGGCTGGACCTTCATCAGAATATTTTAATTCAATCTTTAAGTAATTAAAATTTCCAACTTTAACTTCAGCTACACGACCAATGTAGTTTTCTCGCTCTAGAATTTTGGCAATACTTAATTTTATCTTGGAAGTAGGAATAAGCACCTCTGGCTTATTTACCAAGACAGCATTGCGAATTCTAGTTAACATGTCGGCGATAGGATCTGTCATATGTTATCTGGTTTCAAATTTGTTATATTTATATGAATAATAATTACCAACTTGATTTAGTCACGCCGGGTAACTCACCTTTTTCGGCTAGTTCCCTGACGCAGATGCGGCACATATTAAACTCTCTCATATAAGAGCGATTGCGACCGCAACGCCAACAACGACGAACAATTCGGGAAGAATATTTTGGCGTTTTTCTTGATTTAGCTTTTTGCGCTTCTGTTGCCATATTAATTATTTCTTATTTTTCTTAAAAGGAAAGCCCAAGTGTGTTAAGAGCACCATAGCTTGTTCATCATTTTTGGCGGAAGTAACAATGGCAATTTCCAAGCCGTGTATTTTATCAATATCTTCCATGCCAATTTCTGGGAAAACAATATGCTCTTTGAGGCCGATAATATAATTGCCATGACCATCAAAGCCCTTTTTCAAATCCAAACCATAAAAATCTCGCAGACGTGGAATGGTGGAGTTGATTAGTTTATACAAGAAGTCATACATTCTTGCTCCCCGTAGCGTCACCTTGGCGCCAATAATATTTCCTTCACGAACTTTGAAGTTGGAAATTGATTTTTTGGCTTTGGTCAAAACTGGTTTTTGGCCAGTGATGCGTTGCAATACTGAGGTACCAAAATCCACCCAATGCTTTTCTTGAGTGGCTTTGCCCAAACCAATATTCAATACCACTTTCTGCACTTTTGGTACAGCCATGATATTAGAAAGACCGAGCTGTTCTTTGATCTTGGCTCTCAATTCTTTATTATACTGTTCTCTTAACTTGTTCATATTATCAATTAATCAATTACTTCCGAACACTTTTTACAAATTCTACTTTTAATTTTTTTATCAACTTGCTCTCCCTTGCCAACTGACAATTTGTAAGCAATGCGACTGGTGTTGCCACATTTGGGACACAACAAAATAATGTTAGACACGCTGATTGGTCCATTGAATTGCACGCGCTGACCCTTTTCATTACTGCGGCGGGGTTTCAAATGCTTGTACATGACATTGACACCATCGACTACTACTTTATTGGAGTCCTTCAAAACCTGGATAATTTTTCCAGTTTTACCTTTGTCTTTGCCTGTTGATATTTTTACTTGGTCATTGACCCTGTATTTTATCTTCATATATTTATAATACTTCTGGGGCTAAGGAAATAATTTTGTTGTAGCCCTTGGCTCTGAGCTCTCTGGCGACTGGTCCAAAAATACGACTACCCAGTGGCTCTTTGGTTTTCTTATCAACTATCACAACGGCATTTTCACTGAATCTGACATAAACACCATTGCTTCGTCTGATTTCTTTTCGTTGTCTGACAATTACCGCGTGCAAAACCTGGCTTTTCTTGACTGGAGCGTGGGGCTGAGCAACTTTGACAACAACATTGATCATATCACCAATGACAGCATATCTTTTTTTGTAGCCACCCAAAACACGGATGCATTGTACTAATTTTGCACCAGAATTATCAGCCACTTGTAGCATTGATCGATGTTGAATCATATCTTTATATTATTTAACCTTTTTAATTACACGCCAGCGCTTGTCCGCTGAAATTGGCCGACAGGCCTCAATCACGATTTTTTCACCTATACGAAACAAATTTTTCTCATCGTGCGCTTTGTATTTTTTGCTCACTTGGTATCTTTTTTTATACTTAGGATGAGCCTTGATTTGGACAACCTTGACTACGACAGTCTTGGCCATTTTGTCACTGACAACTTCGCCAATCAAGCGACGGCGGATAATTTTTTTTGTTGTTGCTTTCTTTTCCATATACAAAATCTATAATATTATTCTTCTTTTTTAGCTTCTACCACTGGTTCTTTAGCCAAACGTCGTTTGTTGAGCTCGGTCAAAGTTTGGGCGATTTCTTTTTTGGCCTGACGCATGGTGCGCACATTTTTCAATTGACTGTTGGCAATACTAAACCTAAATTCACGGACTTTTTTGCGCAAGTCGGCTAAGTGGATTTGCAATTCTTTTTCGGCTAATTTTTGTAATTCTTTCAAGTCCATAAAATTATTTTAATTCCTTGCTTACAAATTTGGTTCTGACTGATAATTTATGTTTGGCCAATTCCATGGCGCGACGAGCAGTTTTTTCATCAACATCTTTTATCTCAAACATAATGGTACCGGGCTTAACAACGGCCACATAGTGGTCAACCGCGCCTTTACCTTTACCCATAGGCATTTCGTTGCCCTTGAGGGTGATAGGCATATCCGGAAAAATGCGAATAAAAACATCACCGCTTCTCTGCATATAGCCAACAATGGCGCGTCGGGCTGATTCAATCTGTCGAGCAGTAACCCAGCCAGCTTGCATACTTTTGATACCATAATCACCAAAACTTAAAGTATTCAAACGAGTGGCCTTACCCTTGATTTGGTCGCCGCGTTGCCATTTTCTATGTTTTGTCTTTTTTGGCGCTAACATAAAATTATTTACTTACTTTCTTTGTAACTTTCTTGATTGGGCCTTTGGCGGTTTGCTTAACTAAGGAATCCAAAGACACGGCTTTTTCTTTATTGAATAATTTAAAGGTTTTTTGTGGCTCTTTGGTGGCCTCTTTTTCTTTGGCTTTTTTATCAAAGTATTCACCTTTATAAATCCAAACCTTGATACCAATCACTCCATAGATGGTCTGAGCAATGCCACGGCTATAATCTATACTAGAGCGGATAGTCTGCAAAGGAATCTTGCCTTGAGTCAATTTTTCAGTACGAGCAATTTCGGCACCGTTCAAGCGACCGGCCACTATGATTTTGACACCTTTGGCTCCGACTTTCATGACTTTTTCAATATTCATCTTCATCACTCTGCGGAAAGGCATCCTTTTTTCCAAATCTTCTCTGATATTTTGCACAATGACATTGGCTGACAAATTTGGCACGGAAACTTCGGTGATGTTGATTTGCAGTTTGGTATTTTTTTCCAAAAATCCACGACGGACTTTGGCCTTGATATCTTCGACACTGCTACCACCGCGTCCGATAATCACACCGGGTTTGGCAGCGCTAATATTAATAACTATTTCTCCTCGGCTTCTTTCAATCTCAATGCGGTCAAGGCTGGCTTCGCGCAATTCTTTGGTCAAAAATTTGCGAATCTTAATATCTTGCTGTAATAATTCAGCATAATCTTTGGAGGCAAACCAGCGTGAACGCCAGTTCTCACTCATGCCCAGACGAAATACTCTTGGATTTATTTTCTTTCCCATATTATTAACCAGTTTTTTGTCTTATACCCTTGGCCTTATGGTCAGGATTTTGATTATCTTTAATTCTTTTCAATGGATTTTTACTTTTCTTTACATCCTTAATAGGCGCTTCTTTAATGTCGGTCTTCTTGTCTACTTTAGTCAAGTCAACTGTTTCTACTGGCTCGGATTTTTTGTCACGGGCTTGAGCTTTGGCGCCAGCTTTCAAAGTCAAAGTCAATATAACCTGACAGGAATGTTTTTTGAAAGCATGAGCGCGTCCAAAAGCTGTTGGCCTCCAACGCTTGGTAGCCATGCCTTCATTGACCATGACGCTCTTGACCATCAGATCTTCAACATTTAGTTCATAACGATCTTTGGCATTGGCTATGGCTGAGCGCAAAAGCTTGAGCAAAACCGGCGCTGATCTTTTTGGCAAGACAGTCAAAATACTTTCTGCCTGATCCACGCTTTTGCCACGCACCGTGTCAGCCACTAGACGCATCTTTTTGGCGCTAATCGTGATTTTAAATAATTTAGCTTTAACCTCAATCATATACTATTTCTTAGATTCATCTTTAGACTGACTTTTGGCCATCTTACCACCATGACTGACAAATTTTCTGGTAGGAGAAAATTCTCCCAAGCGATGACCAACCATATTTTCCACCACATAGACAGCCGTGTGTTCACGACCATTGTGTACGCCAAAAGTAAAGCCAACCATTTCTGGTGATATTGTCGAAACTCTTGACCAGGTTTTGATTATTTTACCTTCCCCGGCTTTGGCATTGGCTACTTTTTTCAATAGCTTGGCGTCAGTGTATGGGCCTTTTTTTAAACTTCTTGACATATGTTTTAGTATAAAGTTGAAAGTTGAAAGTATAAAGTTTTTTATTAAATTCTACCGCGTTTTACTTTTTACTTTCTACTTTTTTACTTGTTACTTATTTTTGGTGCGTCTTTGAATAATAAATTTATTGGAATATTTATTTCCTTTTCTGGTCTTAACACCCAAAGCTTTTTTGCCAGTATAGGTCTTGGGGGCTTTCAAACCAATAGGATTGTGGCCTTCGCCACCGCCATGTGGATGATCCACTGGATTCATGGCTTTGCCTCGGACAGTCGGTCTGATACCGCGATGTCTCATGCGACCAGCCTTGCCCCAACGAATATTTCTAAACTCCGCATTGCTAGGCACGCCAACGCTGCCGGAACAACTAGTTTTAACTATTCTGATCTCGCCACTAGGCATTTTCAAAATAGCTTTTTCACCATCCAGTGAAGTCAAAAGCAGTGAATTGCCAGCTGATCTAGCCAATTTTCCGCCTTTGCCGGTATTGAGCTCAACATTGTGTACCAAAGTACCAGTGGGCATATTGCCCAAAGGCATTCTGTTGCCAATAGACATGGGAGCGGTTTTTTGGGAAGAAATTATTTTGTCACCGACTTTTAATTGATCAGGAGCAATGATGTATCTTTTTTCACCATCTTTGTAAAAAATCAAAGCAATGGTGGTGTTGCGATTGGGATCATACTCCAAGGTGCTTACCACACCAGGAATTTCATATTTGTCTTGCAAAAAATCAACTACCCTAACTAATTTTCTGGCCCCACCACCTTGATGACGCACGGTAATTTTTCCTTGAGCATTGCGTCCAGCCGCGCGCTTTTTGTGATAAACCAAAGATCGCTCTGGTTTTTTCTTGGTCAGATCTTTGCGCACCAACACCGAAGTGTGGCGACGAGCTGGAGTAGTTGGTTTGTATAATTTAATCGGCATAATATTTAGTTAAAAGTTGAAAGTTTAAAGTAGAAAGTTTTTAATTATCGTCGTCGTAACTTTGTACTTTTAACTTGTTACTTGTTACTTTTCTTATATTCCTTCGTATAATTTTATGCTATCGCCTTTCTTCAAGGTAACAATAGCTTTTTTTACTTTCTTAGTTTGTCCGTAATTGCGACCGGATCTGACGGATTTGCCAGCCGAGTTGATTATATTGACGCTGATTGGTCGGACATTATATAACTCTTGAATAGCTTTTTTTATTTCAACTTTGTTGGCGTCTATTGATACTTCAAAAACATATTTATTCAAAGCATTGACCATGGTTGATTTTTCTGAAATCACTGGCTTGACCAAATACTTGGCTGGACGACCAATAGCTTTTAGTGGCTTTAACTCAAGGCCAGCTTTTACTACCTTGTCCTCTTTCTTGACTGGCTTAGCACCGCGCTTGACCAATGTTTTTTCTGCTCTTTTTTTGAATATCGCCATATACTTTATTTTCTATAATGCTCTTGAATCTTGGTAAGTATCGCCTTATTGACTACTAAATATTGATACTTCAACAAATCAACCACATTAAGACTGCCAAAATAAATAGTTTCAATTTTTTTCAAATTCTTGGCAGCCAAATTGACATTGTCTTTGGCGCTAGCTGTCACCAACAAAACTGATTTACCGTTGATTGGCAGTTTCTTCAAAGCACTTTGCAAAGTTTTGGTTTTGGCATCAGCCATATCGTAGGATTCAACCACAATCAATTTTTCATTGGCTAGCTTATCGGTCATAACCATCTTCAAAGCAGCGGCCTTAGCTTTTTTATTAATTTTCTGTGTAAAATTGCGATCAGTAGTAGGACCAAAAGTGACACCGCCTCCGACCCACAAAGGTGAACGGATAGAACCATGTCTAGCGCGACCAGTGCCTTTTTGTTTCCAAGGTTTTCGGCCACCACCACGCACTTCTGATCTGCCTTTGGTATGAGCCAAAGTTTCTCGAGAATTAGCGCGCTGAGCAATCACTACTTGCTGAACAACAATTGGCTTTATTTTGACACCAAAAAATTTGGCATCTAACTTTTCTGATCCCGTGGCTTCACCCTGCCAGTTATATACTTTTACTTTAATATCTGACATATATTTATTCTTTCTTGGCTTCCTCTGTCTCGCCTTTGGTAGATTCTTCAACCTTTACTTCTGGTGTCTCTTCTTTAATTTCGACTTTAGCTTCGGGAGTAGCCACAACTTCTGGCTCAACACTTTCGGTTTTTATTTCGGCTGGAATTTCTTCTGTTTTGTTATCAGCTTCGACTACCACTGGTTTTTCTTCTGTGACTTCGTCTTTAATTTCCACTTTATCTTTCAAAGTCATTTCACCGTCAGCTTTGATCATTAACAAACTATTCTTAGCTCCGGGTACTGCGCCTTTGACGTAAAGCAAATTTTTATCTAAATCAATTTCAATAATTTCTAAATTTTTGAGGGTTACTCGATCACCACCCATGCGGCCACCCATGCGCGTGCCTTTGAAAACATGTTGGACACCGCCTGCGCCGATAGAGCCAGGCATACGCAACTGATCTTTGTGACCATGGGAAGCTGGAGAGCCATGAAAACCATGTCTCTTGACTACACCTTGGAAGCCCTTACCTTTGGACACAGCACTGACATCCAAATAGTCTCCCACTTGGAAGTTGCTGACATCAATCACCTTACTGCGTTCAAAGGAAGCACTGGCATCCACTCGGAATTCTCGCACATGACGAAAATTGTCTAAGCCCTTGAAATGTCCGGCTAGCGGTTTATTTAGCTTCTTTTTGAAGCCAAAACCAACCTGAACAGCTTGGTAACCATCATTGTCCTTGTCTTTGACTTGAGTAACCGTGCAAGGGCCTGCCTCGACAACAGTTACCGGCACCCAAGTGCCATCAGCCAAAAACTTTTGGGTCATGAATAACTTTTTTCCTAAAATAAACTTGGCCATATCTATAATTAATTAAAAATCGCGACTTTATCTTTAAAAAAACTCTTTTTAAGGACAAAATCGCGATAGCTAGCTTAAAAATCTTGGCTAACTCTTGTGTCAAATTTTTTACTATTTAACTCGGCGATTTTTCCCTAAAACGTTTTATCCGGGTCATCACACTTCCCAATATTTTTTGGGGTTATGACAACAGATAAATACATTTTTATTTTATCTCTCGCAAAAGCGAGAACTTACATTTTAATTTCAATATCCACTCCGGCTGGCAAATTGAGATTCATCAAGGAATCAACAGTCTGCGGTGTCGGGTTCAAAATATCCAACATTCTTTTGTGCACTCGCATCTCGTATTGGTCACGAGCATCCTTGTGTACAAAAGTAGATCTCAATACTGTGAACTTTTTCTTCTCAGTAGGCAATGGAATTGGCCCAATAACTTTGGCGCCAGTGCGATCAACTGTATCAATGATGGTCTTGGTGGACTGATCAATGATCTTGTGATCAAAAGCGCGAATCTTGATGCGGATTCTGGATTGGCCTTCTTCTTTGACTTCTTTGGCTTGCATGGAATTGAAATTGTTTTTTTAATTACTTAATGTTCGAATTTTATAATTTAACCCCGCCGCCCAAGATTTGGGCAGGCGGGGAAATAAATTATTTTATAATCTTGGTAACAGTACCAGCACCGACTGTATGACCGCCTTCACGGATGGAAAACTTGGATTTTTCTTCCAAAGCTACTGGGTGGATCAACTTGATATGCAAATTGGCAGTGTCGCCAGGCATAATCATCTCAGTGCCCTCTGGTAAAATAATTTCACCAGTGACATCAGTGGTACGGATATAAAACTGTGGTTTGTAACCCTTGAAAAATGGGGTGTGGCGTCCACCTTCGTCTTTGCTCAAGATATAAATCTGAGCTTCAAACTCGGTGTGTGGAGTAATACTGCCTGGTTTACACAAAACTTGACCTCTTTGTACTTGGTCTTTTTTGGTACCACGCAACAAAATACCAGCGTTATCACCAGCGCGACCTTCGTTCAACTGCTTGTTGAACATTTCAATGCCAGTGACCACTGTTTTTTGGGTATCCAATAAACCAACAATTTCTACATCGTCATTTAATTTGATAATACCTCTTTCAATACGACCAGTGACCACAGTGCCACGACCTTCGATTGAAAAGATATCTTCGATAGGTAACAAGAATGGACGCTCAGTATCACGAACTGGTTCGGGGATATATTCATCCAAAGCTTTCAAAAGTTCATGAATTGGCTTGGCATCTTCGCCAGCAGGATTTTCCAAGGCCTTCACGGCTGAACCACGGATAATTGGAGTCTTGTCGCCAGGAAATTCATACTTCTTCAAGAGATCTCTGATTTCCTCTTCTACTAGATCAACTAATTCTGGATCATCTACTTGGTCCATCTTATTCAAAAAGACCACAATGTAAGGCACGCCAACTTGACGGGCTAACAAGATGTGTTCTCTGGTCTGAGGCATCGGGCCATCAGCGGCTGATACCACCAAAATCGCACCATCCATCTGGGCGGCGCCAGTAATCATGTTTTTTACATAGTCAGCGTGACCAGGACAATCGACGTGGGCATAGTGCCTTTTCTCAGACTCATACTCAACGTGAGCAGTAGCAATAGTAATACCGCGCTCGCGTTCTTCTGGAGCGCCGTCAATCTGGTCGACACTCTTGTTTTGAGCAACACCACCACTAGCGCTAATTACTTTCAAAATAGCGGCTGTTAAAGTGGTTTTGCCGTGGTCAACGTGTCCAATAGTACCGACGTTGACATGAGGTTTTGTGCGTTGAAATTCTGCCATCTTTATAGTCTCCTTTGATAGCACCCCTGGTGGGGTTTTGTGAACCAACTATCTTTAAATTTTTTGATTAATTATTAATATTATTTATATGTAAAACAGAAAAGATTATAGCAAAGAATTATACTTTTGGCAAGGGGATAAGCCAATAAGCCAAATTATGCCATAATTTTGCTAATATTAGCCCCGTTTAGAAATTTAATCCAATATACTTAGATTCTTGACCAATCAGGATCTAAGCCCCAATTTCATCCTCAATACCACTAAAAAACTAAAGTGAATTTCCAACGGGGTAAACCAAAAATTACTCAACTGGCTCAATATAGTATTTTTCCTCTTCTTCTACTACTGGGGTGTCTTCTGGCTTTTGAAAAATTGGACTAGCTTGGGGAGCTACTTCCTGAGGCCTATCTTTGGGCTCAACTTTGAACTGATCAAGGTTGTAATCAGTCGACAAATCATCCTGCGAGGCCTTCCAGACAGCTATATCACGGTTTATTTTCTCCAGTAGCTCCTGCTCGGTCAGTTCTTGCAAATTGGTATTATGCGTCATCAAGGCCTGGTATTCCTTGAGTGCCAAAATAACAAAGGGCTCATGAGTTTCGGAAATAACTATGATTTTGTCCCCGGTTTTGGCTGTCAGCTCCAAAACCTTTTCCAAATTTTTGAAATTACCCATATTTTTGCTGTTTATTAGCTAATATCTTATAAAATACTGGGGTATTTGTCAAGAAAATGGCATCTTTCTCCGAACAAGTGTAGCGAGTCGAGAAGTTCTCTTGAATAAAGGTAGTTCTCGACTATGCTCGAACAAATAATGCCCCGCAAAAGAATCAAGAGCTTGGAATCAGCTGGACAGGTACTAGGTAGTTAATACCCATGTGCGTACGCTCATTGTTGTAATAACTTAAATACTTAATTAAAGCTTCTTGTAAGCTAACAA
>JBAYIQ010000011.1:0-12234 GCA_041665545.1 Patescibacteria group bacterium
ATACACCTCAAAGAGGTGCAATTACGTTACAACACTCGCAATCCTCAGAAACTACGCTTACTTGTTAGAAAAATGTTACGTTTTGATGATAAATAGTAGGCCAGACCGTTACTAAGGGGGAGAAAAAGAGGGGGGTATTTATTTAACAGGGATAATTTTTTTGTTAGCTAATTTTTCTTGAGCAAAAGCATAGGAACCAAACAAGAGTGAGGAGTATAAAATATTGCTAGCCAGTGTGCTTTTGAAAAATGGCACAGCCAGTGTAAAACAGAGCAGTAAGCCACTGGCATCCTTAGCATACCAGTTGCTCATCAACCAGACGGCTAGGTTGGTAATGACAAAGAAACTGATGGCTGAAAAAATTGAAGCGGAAAATATATTTAATAGGCGATGGTTTTTTTTCAAGCTGTAGCCGATCACAATATTCAAAGCCGTGGCTAAATAGACAGCCAACATGACGCCCCAGTGATAAAAACCAAGCACCAGGTCGGAGGCCAGTAGGGCCAAAAGTGGCAGTAGGGCCATTTTTTTGTTAGTGACCAAAAAGGCGGAAAACATGATAATACTGCTCAAGGGTGAAAAATTTGGCACATGCCAAATCAGGCGACTAGCAAAAGCTAAGATGCTCAAGGTAAGTATTAATAGAAGTTTATTTTTGTTCATAGCTAGTAATTAAATTTATTTAACAGGGTTAAAATGTTGATTCTGCAAAAGTCCATTTTATTTCTTCACCGTTTTTGGGAATATATTTGTCAGCACTGACTTGAGGCATTTGATCATCGACAAAGTATTGCCAGTATTTGTTGTCTTGGCCATTTTCCAATGTATCAATTTTGGTCACCAGATAGCCCATCTCACCATAATCTTGGTATTGAAGGTCCCAAGCCTGGCTAGAGGCCACTTCTTGAGTAATGGTGAATAAGTTTTTGGTGTTATTTTCTGGTAATTGATAGTCAATAGTTTTTTGCTTATCGTCAGCAAAAACAAAAGTTATATTTATTTTTTGGTTGACCTGCTCTTGACGCGCCTGTTGTTGTTGGGCTTTATTTTTTGTTTGTAAAACAGAGGATTGCCAGAGCCCGATCACGCCAATTATTAATAGGGCTAAGACTAGAAATTTTAAATTTTTTTTCATAATATTTTTATTTAATTGAATTAATATTCTATACCCGGTCTAGCCATTTGGCCTTGGCTGATATAATGTTTTAATAATTGCATTTCAGTAGCCAGATCAGCCAGTTGAATGATTTCTGGCGGACAATAGCGGCCAGTCAAAACTAGTTCCAAATCAGGTGGTCTTTGTGCGATTAAGTCTACTATATTTTCTGATTTTAGCAAGCCAGTTTTCACCGTAGTATTGATTTCATCTAAGATTAGCAAATCATAGCCATCCTTCATCCACTGCTTGGCTTGTAAGAGGGCTTTTTGCGCTTCGGCCAAATCCTCAGGCGTATTTTTGAAGCGAAAACCCTTGCCTTTTTCCATACGAGCCAAGCCAAAAGCTTGATATTGGAACTGATGCTTTTTTTTCAGCTCATCCAATATTTTTCTTTCTCCATAATAATCTCCGCCTTTGTCAAAAAATATAATGCCGACTTTTAAACCATTGCCTAGGGCGCGGATAGCCAGCCCCAAGGCGGCCGTAGTTTTTCCCTTGCCATCACCAGTGTAGATATGTATTTTACCCTTTTTTATGTTTGACATATTTTTAAAATGATATTAATGTTTCAAAGTATCTTCCTCGATTATGTCTTTTCGGCGGTTGGTCATAAACCACGGAGGAGGTTTTATCATGGAACACAGTTCCGAAGCCAGGGCCTATCAGCGGGTTCTTGATCGGAGAGCGAAAAGGTTCTTTTTCATCCTGCTGGGTTTGGCAGGAGTGTTGCTCATCATCGCGCTGGTCTTCGGCGGCAAGTAGCTGTCCAAGGGGTTGAAAGTGCGATTAGGCCTGTCTGGCGTCAAAACCGGGCAGGCCTTTTTATTTTTACCCCGTTAAATAATATTTTCAATTTTAGCGGCCAATATAAAATCATTTTCCGATAGGCCGTTGATTTTGTGTGTCCATAAAGTTATTTTGACTTGGCTATAATTAATTTCCATGTCTGGATGATGGCCTTCTTTTTCAGCCAGTTCAGCTACTTCATCTACAAAGTGCATAGTTTCTTTGAAGTTGGAGAATTTGAAAAGGTGCTCAATTTTTTTGTTATCAATCACTTGCCAGGAATTTTTTAATTGGGGCAGATAAATATTAACGGCCTCATGGCCAAGGGCTTGAGTATCGCTATCACAAGCTAAACATTTTTTGTCGACTAGCGTTGAATTGTTGTTTGACATGATATTTTGTTATGTGGTTAAATCATTGTGTATATCCCCCGGCTGTCTGGCCATTTTTAGGAGGGCAGTCATGAAAGTATGGCAGAGAAGACACTTTTGGGGTGTGGGCCTGCTTTTGGCAGGTCTTGTTCCTTGGATTTGCGATTGGCACTGGATTCTGAAGATTCCAAGCACCGGCGCTCTAGCCCTGGCCATTTACCTGTTTTGGGACTTGCTTCCCAGAAAAAGGAGTGATTGATGGCTCAGCTGTTAGCACACATCGGGGCAGTTCTCTGGATTATTGGTGCCATCATCGGCATCCTCAGCATGGCTGCCGTTGATGTAGTAGCACTGTCCAAGCTCGGTGAGATTCCGTTGGTGAAGTGGTAGCACCACGATCAGGTACCTTAGGGGGGTGGGTATGCCACTGTTTATCAAAATTCCGGCGCTCATCGTTTTGCTGGTGCTGTGTGTGTGGTTTTTCCACAAGGGAGGCAAGCACCTTAGCGCGGAAGATCTGGAGTATGTAAGGAGTGATGGTACTCCACGACCAGTTTCCGGCGCATGGGACAAAGAGGATGATCCGCCAGAAGCGGCCTAGGGTCAGTGACCAGTTTTTCGCCCGCCTAGTAGTCACCCACAGGGTGATGAACGGCGGGCCTTTTTTATTTAAAAGGGTCAAAATTTTGTTTTAGTAAGTTTTGTAAAGGGATAAAACGAGGTTCTGGTAATTTATCCCACTCAAACCATTCCCAGTACTCACATTTTTCGGGCTCCATAGTTTTTACTTCGCCAGCATCGTAATCAGTGACCATAGAAATAGTGATATAATGTTTGCCTTCTTTAGCAAAAATATCATTTGTCACTGCTCCAAATCGAATATTTTTTATTTCAACATCAACTTTTTCTTTTACTTCTCGTCTAACGCAATCTTCCCAAGCTTCATTAAATTCTAAGTGGCCACCAGGGAATGCCCAAGATCCCTCGCCGTGAGCATTTTTTCTTTTACCGAGCAAAATTTTATTATCTTTGATAACGATAACTCCTATTCCTACTTTTGGTCTATTGTCTTCCATATGTTTATCTATCAGCTGCTTCTAAATATTTTTTTTCTTCAGTCAGTACATACAAAGATCGCAATTTTTCTTTAATATTATGCAGGGACGGTAAATGTCCGTGGGATTTTTCCGTGTTTACCAATTTAATCAGTATTTCAATCGGCTGTTTTGTTAAAAAAGTCATACACTGCTGTCCTTCAGTGTCTAAACTGTCAAATAGTTCCTGAACCTTTTCTGGCTTGAAAGTTGAGCGTGTAGCCGCTATTTCTTCAAGAGTAGTGTAGTGGATTTGCGATAAGACGAACAAAAGACTCATGTATTGGTCGCCATCGCGTGTGTTAAATCTTTCCGTCATATGTTTATAATAATTTTAAGATTTTTTCCCCTTATCTTCTCTGGTGCCCAAGATTATAGCCCCGACAACGAGAAGGATAAAAATTATAATTATTGATATTATCATATGTTTTAAAATTCTTGAAAAATACGTTTGTCGTTATTGATTTTTCTCATACCTAGTAAAACTTTTTTCCCTGGGTTCATATACGAATTCAATATTTTTCCGATAAAAATAATATGATCCCCAGCTTCGATTTCTTTTTCTAAAACACACTCAAGATTAATGGTTGCCTTTTTTATCAATGGTGATTTTATAAATTTAGCTTTTATTGTCTCAATACGCGTTTCTTTAAATTTATCAACTTCATTACCATGAGTTGTTCCAAAAAATAGGACTTCTTTTTCTAGTTCTTTATTAGCTATAGCTATGACAAACTCTTTACTTTGCTGAATCAGTTTGTGAGTATAGCCATTTTTGGAAAGGGAAATGGCAAATAATGCCGGTTCTCTTGAAACTTTCATGTGCCAAGCATTAATCATGCCGTTAGGTCTACCTTGTGCATCAATTGAAATTACAAAAATGCAGCTTTCTGGTTTGAATAATTCAAAGGTTTCGTTGATATTTATTTCATTCATATTTTTTTAAATAAATTTTTCTGAGCTAACTGCTACTCCACGGTTGTAGAATAGCAGTTAGCCCTAGGATTTTAACCTCCTTGGAGTCAGTCCTGGCTAAGCTCATACTCGATGGCGGTCATCTGTCCGTGGTGCGGACAGTCAGGGTGGGGTCTCGGCAGAACACAGTGTTCAGGGCAGTACTCGCTACCGGAGTGGGCGCCAGCGAGGACTTGTGCCTCGGTCAGCGGAATTGTGCAGACGCAGGCAGTGGCGCAGATACAGCATGTGAGGACCCTGACTTCTCCTGTGGGCATGCGGACTTCTCCTGGTTGGGGTTTGGAACGAACGTGGTGAATTATTATTTATTTAATATTGTTTGATGCTTGTTGTCAAACTGGTGATTTTTTACTAGAGATGTTTTCTATAAAATGTTTTGAGAAAAGGTGGGGATACGCAAGCGTATCCCCGGGGCAGGCGATTATTCGCGGCGAAAAGGGTGTTCGGCGACAGGACCTCCCTTGATGCGGAAATGGCCTGTCATTTCAGCACCGCACTTTGAACAGTGCTTGGTGGGAGGGATGCTCGGGGCGTTTGGATCCTGATATTCATGCTCGGCATGATCGCACTCGGTGCACTCCCACACAAAGTTGTCAGTAGGGAACATGGTTCACCTCCTTAAGCTGTGGTGATTTAAACCTTTTTTCAAAACACTTTATGAATGCATTGTTATTTTCTCTTCACCACCTTTTTACCCTTCGACTTCACTTCGTTTCGCTCAGGGCAGGGAAAAGGTAGTCGCTTGTCATTGCGAGGAGCCGTAGGCGACGAAGCAATCTATCAGCTTGTAGATTGTCACGCTCACTCCGTTCGCTCGCAATGACGACGTTAAATTTTAAGATTTTTTCGCCCACTGGGCGATCCGCCTCTGGCGGGCTAAGGGCGGAACCGATCTGGGTGGGCTAAGGGCGGTTTTAATAACTTATAATTTCCAGTCGTATTTTTTAGTTTTATAGGAATATGCTCTTAAGCTAGTGCTTATTATTGTTTGGACGGGATTAATATTTGCACCTTGTGTTTGGGTTTCTCCAGTTGAAGGGGGATTTATAATAGATAGTGACTGTGTGCTTATAGACGCTGGTTCTATAAAAATTTTTCCAGTAGAAATGTATTTTTTATCCATTTCATCAGTTATATACATTTTAAAATCATATTCACCAAGCCATAGCCCATTAAGTCCAATCTCTATGAAAGAATTAGTCCCCGTTGGCACTAAAACCGCCTTGGTAAAGTTTTCATTTAATCTACCAACTTCCCATTTATGAATGTACAAGTTTATTTTTCCCACATTTAGGATTTGTAGTTTTAAATTATTTTGAGGAATGATTGAAACAGCCACATAGTCCTGAAGATTTTTGAGGCGTCTATTTATTTCAAATTGTTTCCAACCAAAAATACCCGCGCCCAGGGCAGCAATTAATGTGGCGAAAATTTCTAGATATCTGAATACGTCATTTTTAATTATTATTTCTTGGATTTCCATATTTTTTTATCTCCAACCCTGTTCAACAATTTTGAACCCAACCTGTTCTTGCGGAACTTGAATTGGACCCTGTGGAGTTTGTTGCACAACGTTAACTTGTTGTTTTTTATATTCAATGGACAAATTGAAATAGCTTTCTACCTCCTTTGTTTCTACGTAAGCAATCTTGTAGTCTTTTTTGAGCTGAACAGTGTTTATACCTAGTTCATTTTCGGGATTCCATTGCTTGCCCAACTCCATCTCGTCTTTATATAGATCAAATAAATCGGTCATTAATTTTGATAAGTTTTCTTCAGCATAAACTACACTTTTTACTCCAAGATCTTCTTTGGCTTCTTTTCGGCCGACAAAATATTGATGCGAGTATAGTTTTTCCGTAAAATAATCTACTATCTTATCTATTTCGTCGTCTCTCATTGGAGCTTTGTGGCTTTTCAAAAGTCGTTTCGCTAACATTCTAATAAGGTTATGAGTGCGATTAATATTTCCTAATGCTAGTGGGTGGATTTGTGGATTTGCTTCAACAAATTTATTGAAAATTGCTGTTAGTTCTTGGTCGCTTTTTATTCCGAATTTGTTTTTTGCTAAATCAAAATAGGCCATTACATCTTCAACTGAAATAGGAATTTTATTTTGAGGATTTTGAGAGTCTACTGGGTTAAAAAAATTTGCCGTTGACGGATCAATTGGCGAAATTTCTGATAAATCACTCATTACAATTTCATCAGCACCCAGAGAAATCATTGTTGCTGAGCTATGCGCTTTGTAAGGAATTAAGACAGAAAATTGTTGGCAGTATTCACGAATCATAGATACTAAACGCCAAGGAACCATTGTATCGCCACCAGAACTAAACAGGAATAGATCAATTTTTTCAGTTTTTCCAATTTGTCTTAGTTGTTTACTGAAAATTGGTATAATATCCATTGCGATTCGGGCATTCATTGGTCCTTGCCTATCATTTGTTAAGTAGGTAATGACTCTAGAACCCCTTGTTTTTTCAATTTCTTGCAGTAATGTTTTTTTATCCATATATTTGTTATTAATAAATTACTTCATATCGCAACTGCCCTTTTCGCCTTCGCTTTCAGCTACGGCGGATGCGGGTGAAAAGGTATTTAAAATCATTTGTACTAACATAATATATTTTTTTGCATTATTTCATGTCACAACTACCCTTAAACCCACACTGCTTGGAGCATTCAGTGCATCCTCCCATTTTGACCATAACACCAAGCTTACAGTTGGGGCAGATTTTGCCAACAGCTGTTCCATAGCTGTCGTCTAGTCCATCTAGTTCTACAGCTAATTTTTCTTTGGCAATTTCCACATGCTTGAGTGGATTTTGGATTTCGCCAATTTGTTCAGTCACTTCTATAGGCGGAGCAATGGCTACTTTGACTGTCACTTTTTCAGCTTCAGTTTTATCACCACCATTGTAAGCCAGATTTTTCTTTTCAGTTTCTTTGTCTATAGACAGCACTTGCTCAGTGCGACTGGAGTCGCGATAGATGGTGACACCCTTGCAACCCAATTCATAGGCCTTTTCGTATAGTTCGGCAGTTTGCTCGACACTGAAGTCAGCCGGAGCATTGGCGGTTTTGCTGATAGAGGAGTCAGTCCAGCGCTGGACAGCGGCTTGGACTTTGATGTGGTCCATGGGGTCAAGATCCATAGACGACACAAAAAATTCTGGCAACTCGCCATTGTGAGTGTATTGATCGGCTAGAGGTATGTAGCACTCATGGAAGCCCAAGCGTGACTGGCGGTAAAATTTGAAGGCATAATACGGTTCAATACCAGTCGAGGTTCCCAGCATAGAGCCGACCGTGCCAGTCGGAGCTTGAGTAGTCAAGGTCACGTTGCGCATGCCATTTTCTTTGATAGCTTGTTGCACATCTTCTGGCAAGGTTTTTACAAAAAGAGAATCCAAGAATTTTTCACTATCAAATTTGGGGAAAGGCCCTTTTTCTTTGGAGAGCTTGGCTGATTCTTTGTACATTTCCACAGTAATAGTCTGGTAGAGCCGGTTGATGAATTCATTGCCTTCATCTGAGCCATAGCGCAAGCGCAGTTTGATCAATAATTCTCCCAAGCCCAAAGTACCACCGCCAATTCGGCGTTCATTTTTTTGATTGGTTTCGTTTTCTTTGAAGTGGTAGGGCGTCAGGTCAATGACGTTATCCAAAAAGCGAGTAAGGGAGCGAGCCGACTTTTTCAAAAGATCCCAATCCATTTGGTAAATAGGACCCAAATCATCTTTACTAATTTCTTTGGTAAAAGAAGCTAAGTAGAGATGACCAAGATTACAAACTCCCCAGCCCGGCAAGCCTTGTTCGCCACAAGGATTGGTGGCAATGATTTTGTTGAAATAATATGAATTGCTTAGTTTGTTGTAGCGCTCCATAAAAACCACGCCTGGTTCAGCGCTAGTGTGAGCTGATTGGATGATTTTATTCCACAGCTCGCGGGCTTTGATGGTCTTGTAGACTCTGACTGGATAGCCAGCCGCCTTCCAAGCCAAAATATCACCATCCCAGATATTGTCGTAAATATCTTTGTAAGAGGTGTTTTCATAATCAGGAAATTCCAAATTCCAGTATTCATCATTTTTTACGGCCTTCATAAATGAATCTGAGACCATGACCGAGATATTAGCATTTTCTATTTGGCCAGCTTTGTTTTTGGCGTCAACAAATTCCAAAACATCCGGATGCCAGTCCCATTGCATGAGCATCAGGGCGCCACGGCGTGAGCCACCTTGCTCGATGAGTCCTGTGACATAGGAAAACAGTCCGCCCCAAGACACTGAGCCCGAGGATTTGCCATGCACGCCTTTGACATAGGCATAGCGTGGTCTCAAAGAAGACAAAGATAGTCCGACACCGCCACCGCGGGACATGACTTCGGTCATTTGGTACAAAGTGTCGGCAATGATGGCCTTGCGTGAATCGCGGGGTGAGGGCAAGACATAGCAATTAAATAAGGTCAGGTTGGAGGTATAGTTGCCGTGGGTATCGACATTGGCGCCAGTCATGATGCGACCCGCTGGCTGGATACGCTTGGCGCGCAATTCTTCAAAAAATAATTCAAAATATTTTTCGCGGTCTTCGGCGTTATTTTCCACAGAAGCTACGGCCTTAGCTACGCGACGATGAGCATCTTCGATTGACTCGCGTGGCTTATCACATTTGTAGAGGTCTTGTTGAAATTCGTAATTATTATTTTTGTCAGCATAGACCCCAGTCAACATGTGTAAGATTGTTTTTTCGCCGGGCAATATTTGTTTGACAATGCCTAGATCTTTTTTGGGATATTTACGATCTTCTTTGGTGATAGCAATGACTAGGTCACCGATTTCAATTTCGTCTTTTTTATCTTTGATCGAGTAGCGGTCCAGGAAGATGATGCGTCCCAGTTCATCAAAATCCATAGAGCCATTGAGAATGTGTTTGCTCTGTTTGCTCAAAAAAATTCCCAAAGCATCCAGCTCTTTGACTTCAGGACTAGTCACTTCTTTACCAATCTCTAATCTTATTTTTTTGCGTTGTTCGCGGTAGAGGATGAAGGCCTTGGCGGTCTTGGCCCAATTGGATTGGATCAAAATTATTTCAATAACATCTTGGATTTGTTCAACTGTCGGAGTGTCATGGCCGTCAAATTTTTGTTCTAGGACTGCGGTCACAATGTCGCTTAATTTTTTGGCTTCCAGTTCTTCATACTCTAGTGTGGCTTGACCGGCCTTGATGATAGCTTGAAAAACTTTGTTTTTATCAAAATCCACAAAAGTGCCATCGCGTTTTTTTATTTTCGACATGCCGTGAAATATTTTTTGTTGCGTGCCGATTTTTTGGCCACGTTTTTGAAAATATAGTTTGGCTACTTGAGGCAGGTTGTTTTCCAGCAAGATAATATTGATAGCACTTCGTATATCATCAGAAGTGATGAGGTCGTCATCTTGGTAGCTGGCTTTTAGGTACTTGATTGTCTGATCAGCAAATTTTTCAGCCAGTGGGTTGTCTTCCAAGTCGCAAGCTAAAATGGCTTGGCGCAGGGAATTGGTAATTTTTTGGAGATCGAGGTCTTCGATTTGACCGTGTCTTTTTTTGACTTGCATGGGTTTGGTTTTATATTTAATTTATTTTAATGAAAATAGCTATATTTTTTGCCCAAAAAAAGAATATCGGACTTTTATACACAACATCTAGTGGTGCAAATAATTATAGCACACAAGATATAGGATGGACAAATTTTTGTTTTTACCCGATATTTTAAGGTTTTTTTATTATAATCCATATTTGTGGATAAGTGAAGTGCCTCAAAATTTTAGTAATATTTGGCGCCATCCCGCCGCAGTTCAAAATAAGAGGGGAATAATATTTTTTGAGCTACGGCGGGATAAAATCAATGAAATATTTGTGTTTTTGGGCCATTTTTGCTAAGGTGTATAGACAGAAAAATAGTAAATAAATATGGCCAATATATTCCACAAAAGAGTTAATAATCGCCGGTCACGTGATAATCGACCGGCGCGAGAAAGAGAGCGCCCCAGAAAGGTGTCTGATCATGACTTGGTTGACCCCATTGCCTATGTTGGCGATTTGGATTTGGTCAAATTTCCTGTTTTGGAACAAAAAAAGACCGAAACTCAAGAGTTTGAGCCGGAAAATCCGCTCAATAAGAGGTAATAGAAAGCTTATGCTGCACAATCATCAAATCAAAACCTGGTCGAGTTTCATCAATTACACCTTTAGTGCCTAATTGATGGGGGTTTTGCTTTGTTTGTCGAGATTTAAGCCACCCCCATCGGGCGGTTTTTTGATTTTAATATTAAAATTAATTATAAAAATATGATTCAACTTACTAAGGGGGCGTTTAAAAAAATAATTATCGCCCTAGCTATTTACCTCGTGTCTCTTTTTGCGGCCAATACTTTGGGGCTCAAAGTAATGCCTTTTATTTTTGGCTCTCATCTTTCAGTCGCCGTCTTTTCTTTTCCAGTGGTTTTTTTGATGACTGATGTCATTGGGGAGATCTATGGTCAACCGATAGCCAAGTTATTTGTACTGGCCGGATTTATCAGCACCGCTCTTTTTATTGTCTATTCTCTCCTGTCTTTGTGGATGCCCTGGTCGAGCGATGGTCTTTGGGCCCAAAATGGCTACAACCAAATCTTTGGTATTTCCATACGGATTGCCGTTGCCTCTATGGTTGCTTTTTTGGTGGCCGAATACCAAGATGTAATTTCTTTTTTCTTTTTCAAAAAAAAGTTTGGTGCCAAGCATTTTTGGTTGCGCTCTTTTTTGTCTAATGTTTGGTCGCAATTATTAGATAGCGTGTTTTTTATGGTCATTGCCTTTGCTGGAGTCTATAAGCCGGCAGTCTTGGTCAGTATTATTGTTACTTGGTGGATTTACAAAGTAATTATGGGCGCGCTTTACACACCTTTGTCGTATATTGGCTTGAGATTGCTTAAAGATAAAACACAAGTATGAAAATAACAGCTATTAAAACCCGAGTTTTTAAAGAAAGCGAAGACCTGATTAATTTTATTATTGCGTATGTTCATCGCTTGCCAGAAAATTCTATTTTGCTTGTCACTTCTAAAATTGTGGCCTTGGCCGAAGGCCGGACAGCAGTCGCAAAAGACGCCAAGAGCAAGGAAAAATTAATTCGCTCGGAAAGTGAGTTGGCCTTGCCGACAAAATATTGCTGGCTGACCATCAAAGATGGCCAAATCATGGCTTCGGCTGGTATTGATGAATCCAACGGCAATGGTAAGTTGATATTGTTACCCAAAGATAGTTTTCGCTCGGCTCGTCTTATTAGAAAAAAGTTGTTATCCAAATTTCGTTTAAAAAATTTGGGCATAATTATTACTGACAGCCGTACTATGCCACTGCGGGCCGGTGTCATGGGCATGGCCGTCGGCTATGCTGGTATCAAGGGCGTCAGGGATTACCGCGGTCGACCGGATATTTTTGGTCGTAAGTTGCATTTTTCTCGAACTGATGTGGTTGACAGCATGGCTACGGCCGCAGTTTTAGTCATGGGCGAGGGAGCAGAGCGTTGTCCCTTGGTCGTCATCAATGATGCTCCGGTAGAATTTTGTCAGCGTCTACAAAAAAATGAACTATACATCGATATCAAGGATGACATGTATAGGCCACTGTTTGAAAAAGTGTCTAAGAGATAATAGAAAATATAACCGCCGACCATAACCCCTCCCGACCTCCCCTTGACAGCGGTCTGGCCTAGAATCTTTGGTCTTCTTCAGTGGTAAACTGGGGGTATGTATGCAAAAATTAAACACAGTAACTTAAGTTGGTACAAGCTCAAGTTACTCATTGACGAGTGGGTTTACCA
>JBAYIQ010000012.1:0-10989 GCA_041665545.1 Patescibacteria group bacterium
AGTTACTGTGTTTAATTTTTGCATACATACCCCCAGTTTACCACTGAAGAAGACCAAAGATTCTAGGCCAGACCGTTAGTAAGGGGGAGATGTCCCGAGAGAAGTCGAGGGACAGAGGGGGTAAAAAACACTTAAAATTATTTGGGTGTTTTTAGTTTGACTATAAAAACGCCTTGACCGCCTTGAGTGTATTTGCCCTCGCTGAAACTTTGAACTAAGGGATGACTAGTCAAAAAATCAGCCACCACTGGTTTGACTACTGGACCATTTTTGGAATGTAGGCCCACGCCAGTGATAATGCTAACTAATTTGTAACCATTATCAACGCTAGTTTGTAAAAAATCATCAGTTAAACCCAAAATTTGATCGTGAGTCAAAATTCCTAAGTTGTGAAAATCAAATTCTGCTTGGGGAGTTTGTAGATGCTGGTATTTGTTGCCCATAAATTAATGATAGCATAAACATATTAAACCACCCAACCATTTACCATAAGATATTAGTATGATAAATTAAAGATAATATATCTAAAAATATGCAATTACCTAAAAATATTTGGCAATTAAAAGGCAAAAATCAATGTGGCCCCAATGTGGTTGTCTTGGGAGGAACGCATGGCGATGAACTCACTGGTATAGAAATTATCAAAAAAATACTAGCTGAATTTAAGCTACTTGATAAACCTAGCGGGACATACAATCTACCTGATATTAAGGGTAATCTTTTTGTTGGTTTTGGTAACCCAGAGGCAATTAAAAAACAAACTCGCTCGGCTTCCGGATTAAGAGATCTAAATCGCTCTTTCGTAAAAGAAGAATTAGAAAGCCCTGCCAAAAATAATGACTCAATAGATCTAAAAAGAGCTAGGGAGTTATCACCATTACTAGAAGATACGGATTTTCTTTTTGACATACATGCCACCAGTAATCCTGCTCCACAATTTGTTTGTTTGACCAGTTATACGCCTGAATACAAAAAATATTTAGAGTTAATGCCAATAGAAAACATTTTGATTGATCCAAATAATGTAATTACTAAAGAATATAATTTACCCGAACCTGGCACTACTGATAACTATGTCTATAAATACGGTGGCAGTCAATGGGGTGTAAAAAAATTTGGCTACAAGCAAGCTCTCGCTTTATGTTATGAAACCGGCTTTCAGTCTGATTTGTCAAAATTAGACGAAATATTTTTTACTGTGATCCGAATGCTTAGTGCTACTGGAGTAATAAATGATAATGAATTAATAAAACAATCCTACTATAATTTTAGCTTCAACTCAAAACAACAAATATTTAAATTAACAAATTGCTTTAAAGCTCGTTATGATGGTTTTGTCTATCAAAAAAATATGGATCAAGGTTGGCAGCTGGTAAGTAAAGAGCAACTGCTAGGAAAATACTCTAATGGTGAAGAAGAATATATAACAAATAGCGGTATGCTTTTATTTCCGCTAGGGGCTAATAAAGTCACAAGGGGTAAAAGTCTTTATTGGTTAGCTAAAAAAATATAGCTAAAAGTAAAATAGTCTTTGTACATTACTGGGGCTTTTTTATTTTATATCAAAATATGTTATAATATATTAAACGATAAAAACTCAAAAGAAAAATAAAAACATTATATGAATATCAATAACCTATTTAAACTGGCGACCAAAAACAAGGCCTCTGATTTGCATATTATTGTTGGCAAGCCGCCAATTTTGAGAGTAGATGGTGAACTAAAAATAATTCCTGATATAGAGGTGGTTACTCGCGAGCTAGCCGAAAAAATGATTTTTGGCATTTTGACCGAACGCCAACAAAAAAAATTCATTGATGAAAGAGAGTTAGACATCTCCTATGAAATCGCTGAGTACTCACGCTACCGCGTCAACCTGCACTACGAAAAAGACAATGTCGGTCTAGTAGCTCGCGTCATTTCCAACCAAATACCCAGCATGGAAGACCTCCAAATGCCCGAGATAGTCACCCAGCTGATTCAAAGAACTAGCGGCCTCTTTTTAGTAACTGGCCCCACCGGTTGCGGTAAATCAACCACTCTGGCTGCTATGATAGAGCGAATCAACCAAACTCGCTCGGCTCACATCATCACCCTGGAGGATCCAATTGAGTTTGTCCACCAGCCCAAAAAAAGTATTATCAAACAAAGGCAGTTGGGTACTGATATTTTGAGTTTTGAAGATGCCTTGAAACACGTTCTCAGGCAAGACCCTAATGTCATTATGGTTGGCGAAATGCGTGATTTAGAAACCATTGCCGCCACCATCACACTGGCGGAAACCGGCCACTTGGTCTTGGCGACCTTGCATACCCATAGCGCCTCTCAAACCATTGATCGTATTATTGATGTCTTTCCTCCTCACCAACAATCTCAAGTCCGTTTGCAGTTGTCTATTTCCTTGAGTGGCGTCTTGACTCAACAACTAGTACCCAAAGTCGGCGGTGGACGCGTGGCTGTCCGCGAAATTTTGATCAATACTCCAGCCATCTCCAATATCATCCGCGAGAACAAAATACCGCAAATCAAAAGTGTTATCCAAACCAGCGCTGACGAGGGTATGTTTAGCATGGAACAAAACATCAAAGAGTTGTTAGACAACAATTCAATTGATGAAACAACTGCCTTGGCCTACCTTAATCACCATAGTTCTTAATGAACAACTTCTGGCAAAAAATAGATTTGTTTGAGGGTTTGACTAAGCAGGAATTAAACCTGCTTGGTAATTTTTTTGTAGAAAAAAAATATAAAAAAGGCGATTACATCTTCCAAGCCAAAAAAATAAACAACAAGTTGATTATCATTGCCTCTGGGCAAGCCACTCTTGAAGCCACTTTGGAAAATCGTGTACAAAATTTAGCAATTTTTAGAAACAATGATTTTGTCGGCGAGCTATGTCTGCTAAAAGACCGTGCTCTTTACCAGCACAGCCTGCGAGTCAGCAGTCCGACTTTGATGACCTATGAATTATCCAACAAAAATTGGTACACAGCTATTAAAAAAAATAAAACTCTCAAAGAAAAAGTGCTGACCAACCTGACTATGATTTTGCACCAAAGGTTGGAGCATGCTGACAATAAACTTGTTGCCTTATTTGCTATTGGCCAATATTTGACCGGACAAAATAATCTAAAAGCAATCAGTAGTTATATTTTAAAAACAATTTTGGAAATCATTCCTTCGGAACAAGCCCTACTTTGTTCTTATTCACACACCACTGAAAAAATACATGTTTATGAAATAAAAAATTATCCCTTTTTGAAAAAAAATAATTACTATCCCTTGAAAAATTTGCCACTATTACAAGACATTATAAAATCTCCACGCACTGTTATTTTCAACCCAAAAAGTTTGCCCCAAGGTGCTGTCTTATGGCCCTTGTCCAACAAACAAAGCATAGTTACTCCTATTTTGGCTGGCCAAAAAACCATTGGTTTCATCAGTTTGTCCTACAAAACCAAGGGCCAAGAATACAGTGCTAATAATATTATCTTACTAGAGGCCCTAGCCAACCAACTAGCTGGCTTGATCCAAAACATCCGCTCACAAGAGTGGGAAGAAGCTGAAAACTCTCTAAAAAGAGAATATATTGACCTGCCTTATTAAGTATTGAAATTTTCTACACGATGTACTATAATGCCCATACCCTATAGCTATTATGCTATTTTTTTATACATGCGGTCGCCCGCCTCGGCGAGCCGAAGGCGAGACGGGTAGCTTCGCCCACAGGGCGACCACCCTGTGGGTGGCAATGGATTAAGGCTAGTTTTCCAAAAAAGACTGCCTATAAATATTTATCACTTTGCGGTCGTAGCTCAATGGATAGAGCACTTGGCTTCGGACCAAGGGGTTGTGGGTTCGACTCCTACCGGCCGCACCACTCGATTCGCCTTTTGCTTCGCAAAAGACTCACTCGTGGTCTACGGTGCTTTGTCGCACCTCCGACCATTCTCAATTCATACGAATCGAGTGCCCTGAGAACGTAGTGAGTCGAAGGGCACTCGCTCATGGCCTTTGGCCACACAGATAGAACGAGGCGGAAGTCCTTGATCATATAAAAAACATATTATTACACAAGCCCTTATAGCTCAGTTGGTAGAGCAGTTGCCTCTTAAGCAAACGGTCGCAGGTTCGAGTCCTGCTGGGGGCACCACTCGACTCGTCGTCGTTTTACTCCTCCTCGCTCGTGGTTTCAGTTCCTCATTGTGTTCGGAACTTCAACCATTGGTAATTTATAAGACGAGGCGAGTGCCCTGAGCGAAGCCGAAGGGCATAAGACAAAAAATAAGATAAGTTATTAATAAACAACCCGATGGGTTTTTTTTATTTGACAAAAACGACCCTACTTGTTAATTTATGCCTATAGACGGTCCCTTCAACCAAAGGAATAAGCCATGTGCAAAGACGCGGGAAAACCACCCCAGACACCGCCCAAGACGCCACCTCAGACACCACTGCCGGATGTCACGTTGACCCCGCCCCTGCCGACCGGAGACGAAGACACTGACCGGGGCTTGGGCTCCGGAGATTTCCACGGACAGTGGAGTCCGCATCCCGACGACTAGTTCGTCACTTGGCTTTCCGCCCCTCACCAGCCAGCGCCTCAAGCGCTGGCTTTTCTTAAGCTTTATTTATCCTGATTTTTCTGCTAAAGTACTCATATGAAAACTACCTATCAAGGCCAACAAAAACAACGGCTAGACATATTCTTGAGCGAACACTGTCCTGACATCAATCGTAGTCAGATCAAAAAATTTATCCTCGATGGCCAAGTAAAGGTAAATGACCAAGCGCCGTCAGTTCATTTTTGGCTCAAAGAAAATGATGTTGTTAATTATGACTTAAAAAGTCATCGCCTAGATGATACCGTTTTGATCGAGCCGAAAGTAAAAAAAGAAACAGCTGATTATATTGTAATCGAAAAACCCAGCGGCTTACTGGTGCACCCGACTGACAAAGGAGAAAAAAATACTTTGATTACTTGGCTATTGAAAAAATATCCCCAAGTCAAAAAAATAAACAACGATACTTTGCGCCCTGGTTTGGTTCAGCGCCTGGATAGAGATGTCTCTGGTCTAATGGTCATACCATTAAACAAAAAATTTTTCGAGGAATTAAAAAAACAATTTGTCGAGCGTCAGGTGCTCAAAGAATATTTGTGCCTAGTAAATGGCCGCGTACTCAATGATACTGGGGAAATAAATTCCAACCTAGCCCGCGATCGACAAACTGGCTTGACCAAAATACAAACTCCGGGTGAAGGACTAGAGGCCCACACTATATATGAGGTAGTAACTAGGTATACCAATTGCACCCTACTCAAAGTCCAAATCAAAACTGGACGCACGCACCAGATTCGCGCCCACCTCTTCAGCATCGGTCACTCCGTTGTTGGTGATAAACTATACCAAACCAAAGATGTTCGTAAAAAGAAAAAACAAGCTGAGGTCCGAATATTTTTACACGCTCATCTCTTAAAATTCTTAGGACCTGACAAAAAAAGCGTGCGCACCAGCTCTCCTCTGCCCCAAGAATTAAAAAATTATCTAAAAGATTTGAAATAATATTATGCAACGCATCATTACTATTTCTGGTACACCGGGTAGTGGTAAAAGTACGGTGGCTAAGGCCTTGTGTAAAAAATTCAAAGCCAGGCGTGTTTATGTGGGGCAATACATGAGAGAATTGGCACGCCAAAAAAATATGACTCTGGCTGAACTAAACTATTTGGCCCAATCTGACCCTAGCATCGACATCAAGGCCGACAAAGAAACCGCCAAGCGAGCCCGTTACTTGGCAAAAAAATACTCAGTAGTAGTGGAAGGAAGGGTCCAATTTCATTTTCTACCGGAATCAACAAAAATATTTATCAAAGCTAATGTAACAGAGGCGGCCAAACGTATTTGGAAAGATCTAAAAGATGCCCAAAAAAATAAAGAACGCAATGAAGCAAAAGTAAAAAATATTGGGGAGCTCAAAAAACAAATATTAATTAGAAAAAAGAGTGAACTTTTGCGCTACAAAAAATATTACCACCTCAATCACTACCTATTAAAACACTACGATTTTGTGTTGGACACTAGCCATATTTCAGCCGAAGAAGCTATTGAAAAAACCCTGCATTTTTTAGATAAAGAGTCGAAATAAACAGCCAAAAGAGCCAAATAAACCCCACCTAATTTTATTGACAAAAAATCAAATTTGGGCTAAAATAGCGTAGTTATTATTAAGGGAAATAGTAACTTTTTATTGAATAACTAACTAAATAAAGCAAATTTATGACTGCTGTAAAAATTTCTGCCAAAAATCCTGCCCAAGAATTGTCTGCTATCAAGTCTGGCATGGTAGTTAAGGTACACGAAAAAATCAAAGAAAAAAACGCTAAAGGCGTTGAAAAAGAAAGAATTCAAATTTTTGAAGGATTAGTCTTGGCTCGTAAACACGGCAATGAAGCCGGTGCCACCATCACTGTCCGCAAAATATCCGATGGTATTGCTGTCGAAAAAATCTATCATATTTTTTCACCAGCCGTTGCCAAAATCGAAGTAGTCAAAGAATTCGCTGTGCATCGCGCAAAATTGGGCTATACTAGAACTAACAAAAAGAAACTTAGAGAAAAAAAGGCCTAACTGTCTTCATGATAATTTGACCAGTGTATTAAAAGTCACCTGGGTTTGAGACTCGGGTCCAGCCGAGGTGGTGAAATTGGTAGACACGCTACCTTGAGGTGGTAGTGGGGGCAACCCCTTGCAGGTTCAAGTCCTGTCCTCGGCACCAAGATCAAAATAATATCTGGGTTTCCCGCCGCGGGCGGGACCCCGCCAAAGGCGGTGGCAAGTCCCTTTCCGCCCACCATTCGACTCGTCGTCGCTTCGCGCCTTCTCGCTCATGGTTTCAGCACCTCACTTTGTTCAGTGCTTCAACCATTCATAAAAAAAGACGAGGTGAATGTCTCGAGCGAGCGTAGCGAGCCGAGAGACACAAGGATAATTTCTATAAAATGATCGAGTATCCCGAACTTATCTAGGGAGAATCGAGGGACATTAATTTTTCAGTTCAGGGCTCGTAGCTCAGTTGGCTAGAGCATCGCGTTTGCACCTGCCCGCCATCCCGCATTGCGGGATAGGCGAAGGCAAGGCGGGTCGCGGAGTATATCAAAATAAAAAATATATACATTATCAATGATTTCGGGCTCGTAGCTCAGTTGGCTAGAGCATCGCGTTTGCATCGCGAGGGTCAGCGGTTCGAATCCGCTCGAGTCCACCAGGACGGCTAGCTCAGCTGGTTAGAGCGCCTCGTTTACACCGAGGAGGTCACAGGTTCGAATCCTGTGCCGTCCACCATTCGACTCCGTTCCTCGCAGGCTCGGAACTTCGCTCATGGTCTGCGCCCTCGGCCTTGCCTCGGGCTTCGACCACTTAGGAGGAGTCGAATGCCCTGAGCGAGCGTAGCGAGTCGAAAGGCATGAGACAAAAAAACTAAAAACCGAAAGGCTCTAAAATAATTTCTAAAATAGTTTTCTAAAAACTATTTTTTGTTTTGCAAAAATTTAAAAAAATAATATTAATGCACAAAAATTATTACAAAAAATATTTTTTTACAAAAAATTGTGCAAAACTATTCTCAACATTTAAATAATGTGCTATAATAATTACTAGAAATGTTTTTGATATTGTAATTTCATTTTATGACATTTGAAAAATTTATCTTCGGCCTAATAATTGCTGGCATTGGATACTTAGTTGTTTGGAAATCTGAATGGTTATTTGTAAACTTTGGCGCCATTGGTTTTGCTGAAAAACATTTACAAACTTCCGGAGGCAGTCGTCTATTTTACAAAATTATCGGTTTTCTTTTAATAATAGTTGGTTTGTTGATAGCGACTGATTTAATAAGTGCTTTTTTTGAGGCAACTCTGGGCAACATGTTCGGTCCTAGACAGATGAAATAAAAATTAAAATTAAAATAAATATTTTTTAATTAAGAAAGGGGGTGAGTTCCCGTGGCAAAGAAAAGAAAAGTAGCTAAGAGAAAAGTAGCTAAGAAAACCACCAAAAAAAGAAAGGTGGCCAAGAAAACAACCAAGAAGAGAAAGAGATAATTCTTTTTCAAAAACATAAAAACCCTAGACCAATTGGTGGGGTTTTTATGATTGTCTAAATATTAAAATAGTGTTTCCTGTGGCCTAATAATCTTAGCTTTTTGACGATCTGGCTCGCTAAATATTTTTACTTGCCCATACTGACCGTCAAAGCCAGGTAAAACTTGTATTTCTCTAGCCCGCATTTTCATAATGCCCTCTGCTAGCTCTATGGGCATTATTTTTTTTAATTCTTCTTCGCTTAGGTCCAAGGTAACAACAAATTCATTGCCAGCTTTGGCAATTATTTCAAAATATAGTTTTTCTACTTTTTTGCTACTACGATTGACTCCAAAATAATCGGCAATTATTTCTGGCAAAGGCACGATATTTTTGTAAGGGGTGCGTCCGGCTGTATCAATTTTTTGTTCAGCTCTATCAGCCAATTTTTCTACTTGATTTAAGACCCCAAGAGTAAGTGGTTTCTTACAAAGCGGACAAATATTTTTGTATTTTTTGATAGATTCTTGCGGACTACAGCTAAACTGACAATCGCGGTGTCCATCAAAATGATACATGCCCTCCTCGGGGTAAAATTCTACTGTGTATAGAAATCTTTTTTTATCTTGTTGATTAATTATTTCTCTAATTTCATCAAAGGTAATATCGTGCAAATCCAAAACATTGGCTTCGCGACCAATGCGCGGACCAGAGTGGGCATCTGAATTGGAAACCAAAGTAATATTATCAAGCTTAGACAATCGCCAATTCATCAGTGGATCAGATGATAGACCTGTCTCGACCGCGTGCACATAAGGAGTAAGGTCTTCAAAACATTCTTCTAAGGAATCAAAACCCGATTTGGAACCAAAGACGGCAAACCACGGTGTCCAAGCATGAGCTGGTATTAACATAATCCGCTCGTCAATTTCCAAAATCATTTCCAAAATATTTTTGGCACTCATGCCTAATATAGGCCGACCATCAGAAGCTAGCTTGGCACCACGGGCTGATAAATTTTCATTTATTTTTTTGGCGATTTGAAGACTTGGCGCTAATAAACATAAGTGCACCCGCCTAGTTTTGCCACCCTGCCCATAAATGCAGGATATTTCGGTAGAAATTATGAACAAAACATCGGCTAGTTTATTTTTATGCTGATACAATCCAGCGCCAGGTTGATATTCTGCTAGATTTTGCTCCAAAATCTTAAACCAGGCCGGATGCGTAAAATCAGCAGCGGAAATAATATCCACGCCTTTTATTTTTGACCATTTATACATCTCCTCCAAGTCAAAATTCTTGGAAGTGGCCCGTGAATATTTGGAATGAATGTGAAAATCAAGTATATTTCTCATAAATTTATAGAGTGAATACTTGCCCCGCAAACTGAGCAAAGCGAAATTTTGCGGGGTGAAAATCAATTATTTGTCGCATATAAAAACATCTTAGCAAAATGCCAATAAAAAGAAAAGCGCCCGCCACGTTGTCGCCGAAGCAACAACGTGGCGGGCGGGCATAAACCCTAGAACTCGTCATCATCGGGCAAGCGCCAGCTCACCAATACCACACCTTTGTGGGGTTTCTTTGGCTGCTTATAACGCCAGATCAGATACAGAGGCAAATACGAAATGTAAAATGGCTGTATCATCACGAGTCCATAGAAAATAGTGGATTTCGGATGTAGTACTATGCTGATTGCAACACAGTATATCAAGCCGAAACCAATGCCGTCAAAGAGCTTCCGCTTGCGCCAACCGTAGAAAAGTCCGTAGGTGAAGCCAATCACCATCAAGTTGATCCGCTCACCGCGAGGTATGAGTATTTTTTCGCTTACGGTATCGAACGTAATTACAGTAACAACTACCACCATGAGTACATAAAGCGCGTAAGCAACCCACAATTTCTTCATCAGTCGCCCCCCCCTCTGTCTAGACTATCTGCAGGAAAAAGGTTAGCATCAGCCAACCACTCCCTAGCAGAATGGCTTTGATCTCATCATGCTCTCGGCCCACTGGCCTGAAGAGCAAGGAATGAGTAACCGACAAGAAAACATGCAGGACCACCAAGTATGTCAGAAGCACATACCAAGTGTGCTCCTGCAACCTCGGGCCAGATACGACTAGGAGTGCATCGGCAACGAGCATCACGGTGCCAGCTATATGACGTGCTGGTTCTACACCCAGCCACAGCGGCAACGTGATTCTGCGACCATGGTTGATGTACCTATCCTCCACGTCTTTTACAATCTCGCGAGCGAGATAAGCGAAAAATGCAACCAGAATTGCATAAGGCATACTAGGATGAGTTCTGTGACCCGCCAACCACCCCAGTATGATAGGTGAGACGCAGACGACAGCAATCAGCAAGTTCTTTGTCAACCAATACCGCGACAGCCATGCGGCATAGCAGACAATGATCACGGCATCTACCGCTACCACAATCTGACAATAGCGGTTCAGGTATCTGCTTGCGATGCCCACAGCCAAAAGCATACCCGCCAGACCGAAGATGATCAACGATGCCCTGTGCCACCAACCATCAATAGCCCAATGTTCGTTCTTGCGCTTGTACATTGGGTTAGCGGCTACAAAGTGAAAAGTGCTGGCGCCGATGACGGCGAAAAACATAATGGCCGGAGCAGCGACTTTAGGAACCGTAATCCAATGCGGACCATTGGACAGCATTGCTGCTACCCACGCAGCTATGGCCGCCATTACAGCGAGGTGAAACCGGGTCATCTTCATGCAGAAAGTTAAAGAACGTGTCATGGCCGCCCCTCCTTTAGCGGTCTGGCCTAGAATCTTTGGTCTTCTTCAGTGGTAAACTGGGGGTATGTATGCAAAAATTAAACACAGTAACTTAAGTTGGTACAAGCTCAAGTTACTCATTGACGAGTGGGTTTACCA
>JBAYIQ010000013.1:0-10452 GCA_041665545.1 Patescibacteria group bacterium
ACCCCCGCTGCTAGGTTCGTTCGCTTCGCGAACATCACCTATCACCGGGTATCCGAAATGCCTGCCCCTCTGCTTCGCAGAGTGTCAGACACTTCGGATCACCCGCGCGCGTTAGGCGAAATATTGCTCATTATTGACAAAAAGTTAAGATTGGATAAAGATTGTATTAGTTCTCTTAAAATTAAATATTCTTAGGGGGTGTTCGTTCCATATTTTTAACGGGAGGCACTACAATGCGCCGTCGAGAAAGACTTGCGAACTTCGTGACTGGTACGAATCATCAGATCAGAAAGGGCCCCATATATGCCATCATCGGTATCGGCATTTGTGGCCTTGTCATCGCTCTCACTTCGGTGATGCAGAAAATCCTCCTCAATGAAACACACTTCAGTCGAGGGGTGATTGGCCTTTTTCTTTTCATCGCTTCTTATGTGGTACTCTATGATATCGCGGAATCTATCCGCGAAAGAGAAAGAGGGCAAGCATAACGGCCATCGTTCAGTGCCAACCGAGGGAAACATTCGTATTCCCTCACCCCCTAAGAATATTTATTATAAAAAACTCCGCAATACATCAGCTAACACAGCATACGCGGCGAGCCCATAATATAAAAAAATAATAATAAAACCATGACAACTACAATAGAAATTTCCCTATTTTTAGCCAGATTTTGGGGCAGCCTTTTTTTAATTCTCGGCCTGCTGGCCATTGTAGCCAAATTTTTAGGCCGGGTCATAGCCATGACTGAAGATAGGACTATTACTATCTCTACTGGCTATATCACTTTTTTATTGGGACTAACCACCGTGACCTTACACAATCTCTGGGTAGCTGACTGGCGACTGACTATCACTATTTTGGGCTGGACGACGCTACTAAAAGGACTTGAAAAAATTGGCTTTCCTGATCGCGTTAACAGAAAAGCTCAAATGTTCAAAGGTGGACAGATGCTCTGGGGCGGCGTTATATTTCTTATTGGCGCTTGGTTTTTTTGGATGAGTATTTAATCTACAAAAAAATGAAAAAAATACACCAACAATGTCAATCCTGCGGCATGCCACTAAAACAGGACAAAAAAGGCGGTGGCTCAGAAAAAGATGGTACATTAAGTAAAATGTATTGTAGCTCTTGCTATGAAAATGGCGAATTTAAAAAACCAACTATGTCTTTAGAAGAAATGCAAAAACTTGTTGATGATGTTCTAAAAAATGAAATGAAATTTCCTAAAATATTCCGTTGGTTGGCCGTAAGACAGATACCAAAACTTGCCCGATGGAAAAAAAATTAAAAAAATATATCCCCCCTTATCTTTGGAATGGTATAAAACTGGCTAAAACAATGCCAGCTAAAGTTAAATTTCAGCAAGCTCCCCTAGAGCCGGCCTGGCTTGGCCAAGAACAGATAAAAAATTTGCTTGGATCTTTTCCGGAAGTAAAAAAATATAATTATGACGAACAAAGCTGTCGTCAAAGAGGAAATGAGCGAGCACTTTTTTTGGCCAAACTATTTTCAGGTTTACCCAGAGGAAAAACGATCTTAGAATTGGGCTGTGCTGACGCCATGACCTCGGTGGCCCTCAAAGAAAATGGTTTTAATCCGATTGCTCTCGACATTAGGGATCAAAGAATAGATGTGGCTAAAAATAATGATATTCTGTTTGTAAAATCCCCGGCAGAAAAAATTGCTCTCCATGATAATGCCGTAGATGCTGTTTTTTCATATAACGCCATGGAACATTTTGATAATCCTCAAAAAGTTCTGACTGAAATCAATAGAATTCTTAAGCCGGGGGGATATTTTTACGCTGATTTTGATCCTCTGTATTATTCTCCTCGTGGATTGCATGCTTACAGAAAAATAAATATTCCTTATTTACAAATTCTTTTCAAAATTGACGATCTTAAAAAATACGCCGATTTACACCAACTAAACTGGAACGAATTGCCTCTTGTAAATGGCTACACTATTAAAAAATTTAGCTCGCTTTGGAAGCAAGTGGATGATAAATTTGAGATAAAAAGCTATGAGGAAACGCTGGATATATCTGGACTAGACCTGATAAAAAAATACCCCTCTTGTTTTAAAAAAGAAGGAGTAAGTTTCAAAAATTTTATTATTAGCGGTATTAAAATATTACTAATAAAAAAATTATGAAAAAAAATTGGGCACTAGGCTTCTTGGGATTTATGGGTATACAAGGAATACCCGCTGTTTTAAATGGAGAATGGCTACAAGCCATATGGATAGTTTGGTTTGTGTGGTTTATATATTTTATTCCCACGAAAAAATAATTTAAACTAACAAAAAAATATCCTAGTCAGTGGGACTGACTATTCTTTTATATATTAGCAAAATATGTTATAATAATAACGACTTAAAATAAAAGCTAAAATAAAAACTATGGAACCATTTTATCGTAAAATTTTCAGCCAATCGTGGCAACTAATTAAACAAAACTTTCAACTACTCTTTTTTGGACTATTTGCTTCACTGCTAGGATTCAACGAAATCAAGATGGTATTTGATTTTCAAAATGCCACGCCTGATTTCTTGGGATCATGGCTTGTCACTTGGTGGACAAACATCCAAAGATTAGCTGGCAACACTACTATAAACTGGTCGCAGGCCGACAGTTTCATCATGCTGGTTGGTCTGTTTATTATTTTTGCGATTATAGTGATACTGGCTGTTTCTTCCCAAGGCGCCCTAATATACAATGCTTCCAAATTTTTAAAAAATGGCCGAGGCAAAACAAACAATGGACTCGCCGTAGCTTTGGATAAATTTTGGCCACTCTTGGGCATCAACTTAATTAATACTATTCTGGGTTATTTCTTTATTGCCTTCATAATCAGTCCGCTGGTCGAGCTGATAGCCATAAATAGTGGCCTGACTTTTTATTTTCTACTTTCTTTAATTGTCTTTTTCCTCTTGGTACCATTGATAGTCACCCTTTCCTTTGCTACCCGCTTTGGTATGGCCTATATAGTAATCTACAATCAACCGCTTTGGAAAGCCTTCAATAATGGCTGGGAACTATTTAGGGCCAACTGGATAATCACTATTGAGAGTGCCATCACAATATTAATTTTCACTGTAATTTATGTGGCTATAGGCTTAGCCACTCTGGCTTTCATTTTTGCCCCATTCATTGTTTTGGCTATGCTTATGCAAATCAGCCCAATAGTATTTTATATCCTAGTAGTTTTGGGCGCTTTTGTTACGGTAGTAGTCTTTTTGCTAATTACTTCATTTTTTGGCGCCTTTTACAATCTGCTGTGGGCTAATATTTTCTTGCGCCTCAATGGCAAAACACCAAGCTACAGCAAAGTACACCGCCTAGCGCATCGCCACTTGCCAGCCCTAACTAGATAATATTAATATATATATATATATTCCCAATCCATCCATACTCTTACAATAAGTTGGGTGGATTTTTTGGTTGACTTTATGCTCTGGCAAAAGTATAATTTAGAAATATAAGCCAACAAAAATCTATGGACGACCCAAAAAAAGCTGCGCCATTTTCCGACGAGGTGGCACAAAAACTAAGCTCCAAGCTTAGTAATATTGCTATAAAGGAAAAAGAAAATGAAATAGAAAAAAAAGCCACGGCCCTTGGTTTGTCGTATATTAGTTTGGAAAAGTTTCCCATTTCCCAAGAGGCCTTAAAATTGATCAGTGAGGATCAGGCCGAGGCCTTACAAACTATTTGCTTCCTATTTACTGGCGAAGAAATACGCCTCGGCTCCATCAATCCCAACAACCCCCAAGTATCCAATCTAGCCAAAGAGCTGGGCGACAATCACCACGCCCGCGTCAAGGTGTACATGATCTCGGAAAATAGCTGGCAATTGGCTTACAAAATATACGAAAAAATACCAACCATCATTCATCTAGAAGGCATAAATATCACTGAAGATGCTTTAAGCAAATTTGATGAAAAAATAACCAACTTTGATGCTTTGCAAAGCTTAGTCAAAGAAACCAGTCTCACTGAAAGCATTAATTTGATAATTGCGGCCGGCATGAAATTTTTGGCTTCTGATATTCATATTGAAGCTGAAGAAAATGATGTTAAGGTTCGCTTCCGTATTGATGGTACCCTGTACACTGCCCTATCTATGCCCAAAGAAGCCAATGAAAAAATAAACTCCCGCATCAAGTTGCTAGCTAGTTTGAAATTGAACACTGGTGGCAAACCACAAGATGGCCGTTTTACAATTTCTTTGACCAAAGACAAGGTGGATGTCCGCGTATCCATCATCCCTTCGGCTTATGGTGAAAGCATAGTAATGCGTTTGCTTCGGGCCTCTAGCGCTGGGCTACAATTTGATGAATTGGGCTTGAAGGGTAAGGCCTATAATGACCTACAAAAACAAATGAGCAAACCCAATGGCATGCTGATTGCCACTGGTCCGACTGGCTCAGGTAAAACCACCACCCTTTACGCAATCTTAAACAAACTCAATAGACCAGAAACAAAAATAATTACCCTAGAAGACCCCATAGAATACAAACTAGCTGGCATCATCCAAAGTCAGGTAGAAAACAAGTCGAACACTGACGCTAAATCGGAAATAGAAAAAAGTACCCGCTATACTTTTGCTCGCGGTTTGCGAGCCATATTGCGCCAAGATCCTGACGTGGTGATGGTTGGCGAAATCCGCGACTTAGAAACCGCCGACGTGGCTATCAATGCCGCTTTGACCGGACACTTGATGCTCAGCACCATGCATACCAACTCGGCAGCCGCTACTATTCCCCGCTTGCTGGCTATGGGCGTACAGTCATTTTTACTAACTCCGGCACTGGATGCCATCATTGGCCAGCGTCTAGTCAGACGCCTCTGTCCCTACTGCAAAGTTGAGGATGATACCATAGATACTGCTACCACCACCGAAATACTAAACACCCTAAATAATATTGCCCCCGAATCTGGTCACGCTGTCGCTGATATAAACAACCTAAAATTTTTCAAAGCCAAGGGCTGCGACCAGTGTCATAGTCTTGGCTACAAAGGCCGGGTAGGTATTTATGAAATATTTATGATGACCCCGGAAATAGAAAAATTAATCCTGGCTGGTAATGTCTCGGAATATGAAATTGAAAAAGTGGCCGTCAAAAATGGCATGATCACTATGTTGCAAGATGGCCTACTCAAAGCCCTCGAGGGCATCACTTCAGTACAAGAAGTATTTAGTAAAGTAAAAGATTAAAATAATTGATATAAAAATAGCCCCAAATTATGGGGCTATTTTTTTCTTGGCTTGCGCTAATTTTTTTCTAGTTTCATCCACTATTTGTCGCGGAGCATTTTCAGTAAAAGCTTTATTGGCCAACTTGGCCTCCAAATCAGTGATATATTTTTTCATGCTCTCAAGCTCCTGCTCTTTGAGTGGCTTATGTAGATTGATAATAAAATAACCGTGACTAGTGTTGAACTTCACGCCATCAATAACACTGTTCTGCAAAGTAACGCCAGCCAGATAAGCAGCTGTTAATTTTGACTCCTTGATCAAAAAATCATTTTCAATATAGCAATCAGGTTTGTCAGCACCACGCATTTTGTTCTCAGCTTTGAGGTTTCTAATCATGGCCACTAGCTCCATGAGCTCAGCAAAGGCCTTGATGGCTTCCTGATCTTGATTACCGACTTTTGGCCAATGCTCAACTATCATCAGGTGCGGGGCTTCAAATTGCTTCCAAATCTGTTCAGTAACAAATGGCGTAAAAGGATGCCATAAAATTAATAAGCGCTCCAAGATATACAATAAAATTTCATCTTTATTTTTTTCAAACTTGGCTAATTCCAAATACCAGTCCGCTAATTTTGACCAAGTAAATTCGTACAATTTTTCACCAGCGCTTGATAAATCATATCTGTGAAAATTGCTAGTAATCTGTTCTACCAAGTCATTATACTCTGACAAAATCCAAGCATCGGCTAATGTTTTTGGTTTTGGTTCACTTTCTATTCTTTTTATTTTTTCAACTGAAGAAAAAATAAAGCGAGAAATATTCCAAAGTTTATTAACAAAATTGCGATAGCCAGCTATCTTCTCTTCGTAAATACGAAAGTCATTTCCCGGAGCAGTGCCAATGATGGTAGACAAACGCAGAGCATCAGCACCAAATTTATCAATCATCTCAATCGGATCCAGGCCATTACCCAAAGACTTGCTCATTTTCTTTCCTTCTTTGTCGCGCACCATGCCATGCAAATATACCAAAGCAAAGGGCTTGTCGTTCAATAAATACTCGGTCATCAAAATCATCCTAGCCACCCAAAAAAATATAATATCATAACCAGTTTCCATCAACACAGTTGGATGATAAAGTTGCAGATCTTTGCTGTTGTCTGGCCAGCCCAAAGTAGAAAAAGTCCATAAGGCGGAAGAAAACCAAGTGTCTAAAGTGTCTTGATCTTGAGTGATATCTTTACCATTGGCCTTGGTCTTGGCTTCAGCTTCATCGTGAGCGACAATTATCTGCTGATCAGCAGTGTACCAGATAGGAATACGATGCCCCCACCACAGTTGCCTAGAAATACACCAGTCATGCAAATTTTCCATCCAATGAAAATATGTTTTTTCAAAGCGATGTGGCATGATTCTAATGTCTTTGTGCTTGATCACTTCAACAGCCAGCTCTTTGAGACTCTTGTCTCGATGGGGAATCTTTTTATCAACCGCTACAAACCACTGCTCAGAAGTCAATGGCTCAATTGGTGTTTGGCAACGATAACAAATTGATAAATTATTGACTATGTCCTCTATTTTTTCAATTTGACCTACTGCCTGTAAATCAGCTACAAAATTATTTCTGGCCTCAATAGTAGTTTGGCCAGCGTATTTACCACCACTGACTAATATCTTCCCCTGTTCATCAATAAGTTTGATGATTTCTAAACCATACTTAGTGGCAAAATCATAATCAACCATGCTGTGGCCTGGAGTGACACCAATAACGCCCGAACCAAACTTGGGATCAACGCTAGAATCTGCAAAAACTTTTACTTTTATTTTATGGCCAGCCAAATCTATGTCTAAACTTTGACCAATATATTTTTGGTATCTAGAATCATCTGGGTGCACAGCCACACCAGTATCAGCCAGCTTAGTTTCTGGCCTAGTAGTGGCCACCACAAAAGGACCGTACTTTATATAATACAATTTACCTTGCTGTTCCTCATATTCAACTTCATCATCAGCCAAAGTCGAAGTACAGCGCGGACACCAATTCACTATGCGATGACCACGGTAGATCAAGCCGTCATTGTACATCCTGATAAAGGCCTCGTTGACTGCTCGAGATAGGCCATCATCAAAAGTATAGCGCTCCCGCGACCAGTCACAGCTTGAGCCCATTCGCCTGATTTGCTCCCGAATAGTACCCTGGGAGTCAGCCACATATTGCTTTACTCGCTCTAAAAATTTGTCCCTGCCCAAAGTGTGCCGATCAGTGCCTTCGGTGGCTAATATTTTTTCCACTTTAGTCTGAGTGGCAATGGAAGCATGGTCAGTGCCGGGTAGCCACAAAGCTTTGTAACCCTGCAAACGTTTGTAGCGAATTACAGCATCTTCAATGGCTAGTCCAGCGGCATGTCCGATGTGCAAAATACCCGTGGCATTGGGCGGTGGCATAGAAATAGTAAAAGCCGGTCCATCAGTGCGTAAATTGTCAGGATTAAAAAAACCACTATCCAGCCACAGTTGATAAATTTCTTTCTCGTGCTGAGCTGGCTCGTAAGTTTTTGGTAAATCAATTTTTTTATCTAAATCATTCATATTTTAACTAACACGCACTCGCCTAGTTTGACCTTCAATATAGTCAATATTAATATTTATGGTGTTTTTTGGCAAATTAGCAAGGCGATCAGCCCACTCAATAACCACAACATTTTCTGGATCATCAAGATAGTCGGCCAAACCAATTTCGGCTAGATCTTCGGTCTTTTCCAAGCGGTAGCAATCGACATGAACCAATCTTTTTATTTTCTGATGTTGAGTTTGATATATTTTCATCAGCACAAAAGTAGGACTAGTAATATTGTCTTCTATACCCAAAGCTTTAGCCAGTCCTTTGACAAAAACTGTTTTGCCAGCGCCCAAATTTCCGATCAGCGCCAATACTTCACCGCCCTGCAGTTTCTGCACCAAACTTTGAGCAATTTTTTCTGTTTCGATCTGACTTTTTGATATATATTCTTTCACCCCGTTAGAAATTAATAATTATTGTGCTTTTATCCCGTAAGTAATTAGGTGTCCTAATTTCTAACGGGGTTCATTTTATATTAGGTAATTTATCCTTGTATTTAGCTAATTATACAACACTAAGCTCAATACTTCAAAAAATTATTTTTCAACTAATTGCCAATTAGCTAGTGGCTCGAGTTTATAAGCTTTTTCACCTAAAAAAACTTTGGCTTGCTTATTTTTTATCTGATAATAAGCAGCTGCACCAATCATAGCCGCATTGTCTCCGGTAAACTTTAGATCGGGCGGAAAAAATGGCAAAGCCAGTTTATCGGCTTCTTTTTTCAAATTTTGTTTAAGAAAAGTATTGGCTGAAACACCGCCCGCCAGCATAATGGATTTGGCCTTATATTTTTTGGCAGCTAAAAATGTTTTTTTAACCAAAACTTCAGTAACTGCCAATTGAAAGCCCGCGCAAATGTCGGCCACATCTTGCTGGTTTATTTTTTGCTTTTTTTCCATAAAATATAGTATGGCGGTTTTCAATCCTGACAAACTAAAATCAAAATTATGACTGTTGATCATGGGTCTAGGAAAATCATACTTATGGGCATTGCCCACTGTAGCCAACTTGCTAACAATCGGACCACCCGGATAGCCCAAACCCAAAAGTTTGGCCACTTTATCAAAGGCCTCACCAACTGCATCATCAAGCGTCCGACCCAATAATTGATACTGGCCGTGACCGGTCATTAATATCAGCTCGGTGTGTCCACCAGAAACCACGGCAATGACACTGGGAAAATATTTTTTAGCATCGGCCTGCAATTCTTTGTGCGTCAACCAATTGGAATAGATATGTCCTTCTAGATGATTGACTGGCACTAGGGGCTTATTACTGGCCAAGCTCAAGGCCTTGGCCGTAGCCACGCCCAAAACCAAAGAAGTCACTAGACCCGGTCCTTGAGTAAAGGCAAGGTAGTCAATTTTTTTTAACTTGTTTTTGCCCAAAGCATGATCAAGTAAGGGTATGATGGTTTCTAGGTGTTTTCTAGAGGCCACTTCCGGCACCACCCCACCATATTTTTTATGAATATTGACTTGCGAATAGACCAAATTTTTTTCTAAATACAAAAAACCCCTTTGCTCGCCCAACACGGCCAGGGCTGTTTCATCACAGGATGTTTCAATAGCTAAAATCTTCATAATACAATTATAGCAGATATATTATTTTAAGATAAAAAGCCCCCCATGTCAATGACGCTTAACTGTTTTACTTTTTGCTAAAATACGATAAACTCTAGCTATGCCCCGCCATAAATTAAAAAAATTTATTGAACTAAAGACCTTCCAAAATGTCTTGCAAATTGGCGATCTTGATATTAATAAAAAAATTAAAAAATTTATTGGCAAAGAAAATAAAATAATTTTAGAACTGGGTTGTGGGAAGGGAGAGTATAGTGTGGCCTTAGCCGAAAAAAATCCTCACAATAAATATGTTGGCCTGGATATCCAGGGCGAAAGATTGTGGCATGGCGCTAGATTGGCTTTGGATAAAAATTTAGCAAACATAATTTTTATCCGTTTCCAAGCTGAACATCTTAATAAAATTTTTTCCAAACACTCTGTTGATGAAATCTGGCTGACTTTCCCTGATCCTTACCCCCGAAAAAAACAAGCCAAAAAAAGATTGGTCTCTCCACAATTTTTAAAAATTTATAAAAGCTTGTTAAAAGATAATGGTTTAGTGCATTTAAAAACCGATGACAAAAAATTATTTAACTTTGCTATTGCTTCGTCCAAAATTGAGGGGTTTAAAATAAATAAAAAAATAATTGATATCTATAAACACAAAAAAATTAGCCCTGATTTAATGATAAAAACCTATTTTGAAGAAAAGCACTTAAAGGCAAAGAAAAAAATCTACTATCTTAAAATAGAAAAATAATTAATAAGACGCAGAGAACCCGCCGACCCCTATACTGTCATTCCCGCGAAGGCGGGAATCTACCATTATCATACCAATGGCAAATCAATGGTAGATCCCGGATCAAGTCCGGGATGACAACGGGGGCCGGCGGTTTTTTAATAAGGGGATTTAAAAACGGCCTAAATGTGGCCTTTTCTTAGTACGCAAAAGAATCAAGAGCTTGGAATCAGCTGGACAGGTACTAGGTAGTTAATACCCATGTGCGTACGCTCATTGTTGTAATAACTTAAATACTTAATTAAAGCTTCTTGTAAGCTAACAAGA
>JBAYIQ010000014.1:0-6843 GCA_041665545.1 Patescibacteria group bacterium
AAATCGTTACCAAATACACCTCAAAGAGGTGCAATTACGTTACAACACTCGCAATCCTCAGAAACTACGCTTACTTGTTAGAAAAATGTTACGTTTTGATGATAAATAGTAGGCCAGACCGTCAAAATAGGTCTCGTAGAGACCATTGTCTGAGGGCACTTTGACTGGGTCAGAACACCCCGACACGGCCACAACCAGCAAAACCAGCCACAACAGTGTTTTCACGACTCTTACCTCCAAGGTTTATGGGAAACACCCTGCTAATTTGTCAAAGATGGCTATCTTTGTTAATATTCTCATACGGCTAAGTCAATCAACAATAAATCTTAGCAAATAAATTTTCTGCTGTCAAAATGCCAGTGAAAACGCGAATTGCCACAACGGCTGATCAGGCCAGCCAAACTCTAGCCCTATTTCATACCCCCCTCTTTACGGAAAGTAAGGCGGTTTTATGCGTTTTGGAAAATAATAAA
This sequence comes from Patescibacteria group bacterium, assembly GCA_041665545.1. Classification (GTDB taxonomy): domain Bacteria; phylum Patescibacteriota; class Patescibacteriia; order UBA1558; family GWA2-36-10; genus CALMZN01. The sequence goes on from JBAYIQ010000014.1 coordinate 474, forward strand.
GAAATAAAAACTTGGCTAGATCTGCTAAAACTTTGGTCTCAAGAATTAAATATAAACAACAAAAAAATATTTACTTGGCCCATGGGCGAAGAGGCAAGCATGGAACTGCTAATCGCTCTACACCGTCTGCAAGCAAGCTACATATTAACCACCAAACACAACCTAGAATTGCCCACTCCCAGCTGGTCAGCCCTCAATGAAAACAAAATCAATCTTCAACTCAATGAAGACTATCATCCCCACCAACTGAGCAGTGATTTGATAAAAATCGGTTTTGAGCGCCAGTCACAAGCTTTTGGCCCTTACACCTTTAGCATCAAGGGCAGTGTTTTTGATATCTTTCAAAATAACCAAATTATCCGCCTCAACTATGACCAAAATAAAATAGAAAAAATAATATATTTTGACACTGAACAAAAATATCTTGAACACAAAATTGATACAGTAGATATTTGGCCAAAATCAACTTTTAAAAAAGAAAAATTTATCAATGCTTTGCCGGAACAAGTATTGTTAGTAGCTGACCAAAATATTGACCTGGCTTTAACAAAAAATAATCCGCAAATAATTTTTGATCCCCTAGCCAAAGACAGCTTCCTCACTGAGTCAATCACTAATATTTTAGATAAACAAAAAAATTATTACCAGTTTTTGGAACAAAAAAAACAAGCTAAAATAATCTGGCTGACAAAAAATAAAAATTTTGCTCAAAAATTAATTACTGAAAATAAAATAAGCTGTTCTCTATACGACTGGCAAAGCGCTTTAAGCTGGCCAAGGGCTATTTATGCTGAACAACAAAAAATTGTTTTAGTAAATGATTCTTTATTTTTTGCCGAAGAAAAAAGCAACAATAATATTATCCAAGAATTTCAAGCTGATTTTACAGTCGGTGATTTGGTAGTACATCGTGACCATGGCATTGCCTTACTCAAAGAAATGACCACCATGCCGGTCGATGGGTTAGCGCGTGAATATTTTGTTTTATCTTACGCCGAAAACGACACGCTCTTTGTGCCGGTCGATCTGGCTGATAAGCTGGAAAAATATATTGGCCCATCAAACCCCAAAATCCACCGTTTATCAGTGGGTAACACTTGGCCGCAGACTTTACGGAAAATAAAAAGCCAAACCTGGGAATTAGCCAACCAGCTCTTACTAATAGAGGCCACTAGAAAATTACAAAAAAGCCCTATTTTAAGGCCACAAGATTTGGAAAAAAGCCTTGCCGATAGCTTTCCCTATACTTTGACCGTTTCTCAAAAAGGAGCCATTGAAGAAACTTTAGCTGACTTGACCAAGCCATTCCCCTCTGACCGCTTGATCTGTGGCGATGTGGGTTTTGGCAAAACCGAAGTAGCTATTCGTGCCGCAGGCCGCGTCGTGTCTAATGGCTGGCAAGTCGCCCTACTCTGCCCTACCACTTTACTAGCCCAACAGCACTATGACAACTTTGTCAGTCGCTTTGAAAAATTAGGCGTCAAAATTGTTTTGATGACTCGCTGGCAAAAAGCCCAAGAAATAAAAAATAATCTTGAAGCCATAAACAATGGCACAGCTGATATTATTATTGGCACACATCGCCTATTATCCCGCGATATAAATTTCCCCAAACTGCAATTATTAATAATTGACGAAGAACAAAATTTTGGCGTCAAGGACAAAGAAAAATTAAAAAAACATAAAGCCAACATACATTTACTGACCCTAACCGCCACTCCCATACCCCGCACGCTCAACATGGCTTTATCTATGATCAAAGACATTAGTTTGATAAATGAACCAATAAAAAACCGTCAAGATATTATTACCAAAGTAGTGGCCGAAAGTGACCAAACTATTGTGGCAGCTATAAACCAGGAGTTAGCTCGTCATGGACAGGTCTATTATCTGTACAACCAAGTAGAAACAATTGATTTAGCTTACCAAAAATTAAAAAAACTTCTCGCCTCGCGGCGAAGCGGGTTACCAAAGTGTAAAATAGCTATTGCTCATGGCCAGCTGGCCGATGAAAAGCTAGCCGCGGTCATGCACGAATTTGATACTGGACAAATAGATGTCTTACTTTGCTCTACCATCATTGCCAATGGCCTAGACATTCCCAATGCCAATACTCTTATTGTTCACAAAGCGCATTGCTTTGGCCTATCACAATTACATCAATTGCGCGGACGCATTGGTCGCTCTGAGCGTCAGGCCCAGGCCTATTTTATGTATAGTTCTGAAAAACTACCAAAATTAGCTAGCCAGCGTTTGGGCTTTTTAAAACAAGCCGCCCATCTTGGCGAAGGTTTTAAAATTGCCAACAAAGATTTGGAACTAAGAGGTGTCGGGCAAATACTGGGCCAAGCCCAATCTGGCAAAATAAAAACAATCGGCCTGGGACTTTACCAACAGCTTATTTCCGAAACTATCCTGGAAATAAAAGGCCAGCCAATCAAATATTGGCGCGATGTGGAAATCAATCTGCCAGTTGATACTAGTTTAGCAGTCAACTTCAAAAAAACAATCTCTGAAAAAATAATTTTTTACCAAAAAATCAGCCAAGAACGCCGTTTAGAAATAATCGAGAAAAATATTAATAGCGCGGTTGAAAAAAATGTGGCCAACCTGTGGCATTTACAAAAAATAAAGATACTTTGCCAAGACAAAGACATCATTAGCATCAACACTCTCAAAAGCCAAACAAAAAATTGGTTAGTAATTAATTTTATGGGACAAGGAAATTTAAAAAATATTTCTTTGCTCCAAGAAAAAAATCCCCACTGGTTTTATCAAAACAAACAAATCAAAATCGAACTCAGCTATCTGTCTAACAATTTATTGCCAAATATAGAATCCACTTTAAAAATTCTATGAAATATCCATCACCTCGCGCTAAAGCGCGGGGTATCCTAAAAATTAATATATTTCATCCCCCGAAGCATTACCCTCCTTCGCTCCTATGGAGCTACGGAGGGTCCACTTCGCTTTCATCTCCGCACTAAAGTGCGAAGTATTTAGCGAAGGGGGATAAAATTAAAGAGCCCCGCGCGTTGTACACAGGGCTCTAATTCGATCTCGCTTTTCTCTTGACCAGACGTCACCCTCCCCACGCTCTGAGCACGTTCTGATCAACTTCCTCGTCATCACCATCTTCTTCGTCGTCGATGGAGTCCGATCTGGTGGAAAGAAGCTCTTCCAGCAGTTCGTCCTCGACGGTGCGATGCGCGGCCAACATCATGCGGATGGCATTCAGTTTGTCCGGAGCAAGCGCCGTCAGGAAATCAGCACCGATTATCAAAAACCGATTCTGCCGAGCCAAACCCATGATTTCGTCAATCATTTGCTGGCGATTGTCATCCATCACAATCCTCCTTGTTGGTCATTGGGCTAGAACCAGTGCCTACCGTTTACCTACTCTGCTTTGAAATGAGCCGAAAATTATGTTATAGTCAAATTGTTGACTACAAGCACAGTCAATATAAGTTTATAGTGTATAAGAATTATGTCAATTCTGGCCATGAACAAAACCGTAAGCCGTGACTACCAAATCCTGGAAGAATTCGAGGCCGGCTTGGTTTTGACTGGCCAAGAGGTCAAATCAGTCAAAAGCAAACACATTGATTTTAAGGGCTCTTTTATTTCCATACGCCACGGTGAGGCCTGGCTCAAAAAACTATTTATTGCTCCTTATAGCAAGGCGGGAATATCCTTGAAAAGCTACAATCCTATCCGTGACCGAAAATTACTCTTACACCGCAAAGAAGTGCTTAGTTTAGCCAATAAAACCGACAATAAGGGCTTGACAATAATCCCCCTTTCAGTGTATACTAGCCGAAGATTAATTAAGGTCAAATTGGCTTTAGTTAAGGGAAAAAAGAAATTTGACAAACGCGCTGATATAAAAAAACGAGAAATCAATCGTGATATTGCGCAAAAAATGAAAAATTATTAATTTATGGGGATGTTTTATTTTCGACGTCAAATCCTTTCATAGATGGCAAGTGGAGTCGACGAACTCCTAAAAAACGTCTGCTACATAAGTGCAAACAACTTATTTGCGAAAGCTAAAGAACTCTTTAGGGTTCCGCAGTTTTCACCAGTCTTAGCCTAAAAACTTAGACCGTCTACCCAAAATTCGGCCCGAAATTTTGGACTAGACGTCATAATTCGGGCTATAAAATACCTAGCGTTGACCTGGATATTTCAAACAAATTGTCAACTAAGCAGTCAATATTTTGCCAATTCATAGCTGACTGACCAAAAAATCAAATTGGATAAACTTGTAGTCATTTATTTGAGTTTTTGGCAGACAGGGGTGTAATACCCCTCATCTCCACCACTCGACTCGTCGTCGCTTGGCGACTCCTCGCTCGTGGTTTCAGCTCCTCACTTTGTTCGGAGCTTCAACCATTCAAGACAACAAGACGAGGCGAGTGTCCCGAGCGAAGTCGAGGGACATTCAGGGTCGAAGGGCACGAGACATAAAAAAATTTACGACATATTTTCAAGATCTCTAAAAGATTAAGAAAAAACCAGGCTAATTATTAAAAGTAAAAATATTTACACACCAAGACCATTTTTCAACCGCAATAGATTCGGGGGAAAATCTTATCGGCTTAACCAACAAATTCGCGTACCAGAAATCCGAGTTATTGACGATCAGGGCGAACAAATCGGCGTCATGCCCACAGTTGAAGCTCTGCGTTTGGCTGAAGAGCAAGGCATAGACCTGATAGAAGTATCTCCCCAAGCTCAACCCCCCGTTTGTCGCTTGATGGAGTTTGGAAAATTCCAATACCAACAAAGTCGCCAAACCAAAAACAAGACCAAAAGAGTTGATATCAAGGGTATTAGGTTGTCCCTGAAGATTGGACAGCACGATATTGAAACCAAGCAAAAACAAGTGGCCAAATTTTTGGATCAAGGCCACAAAGTCAAAATTGACCTTCGTCTACGCGGTCGAGAAAAAGCTTTTCGGGGCAAAGGCGTGGAAGTTGTCAAACAATTCATTGACACACTGCAATGCGAATATAAATTAGATAAACCAATAGAAACGCAAATGGGCACTATTAGCACCATTATCGCTAAAAAATAAATTTATTCATCCCGTTAGAAATTTACGAAATATAACGGGAAGAAAAAAGAATATAAAATTACTTAACTAACATAATTTCTAACGGGATGAAACTGAAAACGAAAAAAATATTAAGTAAAAGAGTCAAAGTCACTGGCAACAAAAAAATCATGATTCGCGCTGGCGGACAGGATCATTTTAATTCTCGCGAATCTGGCAAGGTGACCAAGAATAAAAGACGCAGTAAAGAATTATCTAGCGCTAATAAAAAAGTAATTAAGAAATTTTTACCATACATTTAACGAATTACAAGTTTGCAAGTTACAAGGTTAAAAAATCACAAGCCAAATAATCTTACAACTTTCAACTTTTCACTTTAAACTTTAAAACTATAATATGCCAAGAGTAAAAAGAGGTACAGCCCACATCAAGAAAAGAAAAAACCTATTGAAAAAAACTAAGGGCTACATGTGGGGTCGTAGTAAAAAAGTAAAGCAAGCTAAAGAAGCTATTCTTCATGCTGGGTTGCATGCTCGCCATGACCGCCGAGCTAAAAAGGGTGTGCATCGCTCTTTGTGGCAAGTCAAACTAAATGCCGCAGTGCGTGAACATGGCTTGAACTATTCTACTTTTATTAACAAATTAAAGGTTAATAAAATTGAACTGAATCGCAAAGTTTTGTCAGAAATGGCTACCCAGCATCCAGTCGCCTTTACTCAATTAGTAAAAAATCTAAAATAAAATCGAGCTAAACTCGATAAGATACTCTCCATTCGTGGGGGTATTTTTTTATTACTTTTTTTTAAAAAATCGATGAAAAATAAGCCCAGCAAAAACTCCCACCGAGTCAATCATTACATCCCGCGGGCTACCAGAACGGCCAGCGACTGTCAGCTGATGCGCTTCGTCGCTTATGGCATAAAATATAGCTAGCAAGGCCACTAGTATTAGATAAGGGACTGTTTTTTTATTAAAACTTTTGGCCAAAAGATAAGTCAAGACAAAATAAACGAATATATGAGCCCCCTTCCTCAGTATCAGATCAATAGTACTATCAAAACCACTTTTCAGATCAGGAATAGAAGAAAAATAATAAATAATTGCACCCCAAATTAAGGCTAAAATAAAATATTTAAAACTAAACTGGCCTTTTGATAACATATAGTGTAGTTTAACAAATATCTGCACCCCCGCAAAAGAATCAAGAGCTTGGAATCAGCTGGACAGGTACTAGGTAGTTAATACCCATGTGCGTACGCTCATTGTTGTAATAACTTAAATACTTAATTAAAGCTTCTTGTAAGCTAACAA
>JBAYIQ010000015.1:0-4874 GCA_041665545.1 Patescibacteria group bacterium
TAGTAAGAGAACTGCCTGTCTACGTACTTTAGGTAGATGAGGATTTGTTGTGTATGCCATATACTTGAATTTATCACTTAAGGTGATTCCAAGCTATTGAACCATAACGTTTTCTTGACAAAAATGCTAAAATATGCTAATATAATATGTTTCATGTTCCCGTTACAATTCATGCAAAACAGCCCGTAAATGGGCAGAAAGTGTAGGTGTGGAATGAGCGACCGACAGTACTTTGGTCTGCTGGCGACCATTGCCATCCTTATCTTCATCGCCGGTATCGTCTACGGTTGCAACCACCAGAAGACCACCCCGCCGGCCACGGCCGAACAGACCGTGGGCCACTCCGCGATCAAGTTCGAGTTCGTACCGACGGTGGTGGCCGTCAAGGATTTCGATCCGAGGCTGGTCACCATCTTCCGCAAGCTCAAGCTGGTTGGCACCGAGTCCTACCGTCTGGACGAGGGCTACGTCGCCCACTGTACAAACGGCACCTACACCATCGGCCATCGTGCTGATGGCTGGGTATGGCTATTGGTGAGTGCGACTACCGACGATGGGGTGGATCACATCGAGCACACCGACGCCCTAGTGTTCATCAGCGCTCATGATTGGCGCAGAAGCAAGTATGCAAGCTATCGGCAGGATCTGCCCATGCCCAACATGCGCTCCTTCGAGCCACTGCTACTGTACGACTTCGTTGTTGTCCTGAATGACCGGCTGGTCACCATCGGGCACCCCGATTTACCGGCTCGCGCCAGAAGGATGATCGATCTTCAGCTGTAGAATGATCTATCTTCAGCCGTTATAGGCCGCCGAGCCAGTCTCGTCGAGCAGAAAGAAGGTATTGAGATGAGAACCGGAGGGAAAATTTTCCTGGGAGTGCTAGTTGCAATTATCGCTTCTGCCGTCTTTGAAAACCAGATGCGTCAGCGGATCACTCCGCCGGCCACGGCCGAACAGCAGGTCACTGAGGCGACGAGAATGCAGGTCTTCCTTTCTGCAGAGCGCGGGGACCTGATCTACGATCCCAGCTCCGAAATCTTGCCAAAGCACTGTGCCACCGCCATCGTCAACTTCGTTGAGGGAAACGAGATGCAGGTCAAAATGGTGCAGACCTGGGGTGGCATCTGGTACGAGAAACTCGATAATCTCTCACGAACAAAGGACGTCCAGCTTTTGAAACACGGCACCGAAGAGTGGTGCCGACACTTGGAACAGATCTACACCGCCACCGCTGTATCCAAGTAACCCCCCCCGAATGGAGGCAAAATCATGCCGAAGATCGTGATCACTGGCTATGAGCCCGCAAAGGCCGAGGTACTCCGCGAGATGATCGACCTGGTCTTGCAGAGACTCGGCTTGGGCGACGAAGCCATCACCGACGTCGCTCTGAACCATGTGGCCCGGTCCTGCGACGGCAAGGGTCAGTCGATGCCCTACATCCAGGTCTGCTCCACGGACAGCGGCGAGATCGGCGACATCATGAAGAGCCTCGTTAGGGCCGGCATCGGCGAAGACACCGAGTGGCTTCTGCTCGGCGGCTTCAAGAGCGCCGCCGATATGGAGAATGATCCTGAGTTCGGCTCCGGGGTCTAGGCAGTAGTGCCAGGCCGCGGGCGAAACGGGACGCAACCCAAGAGGGGTGCCCAACACAGGCGCCCCTCTTCTTTTTTTATTCTTTATTGCAAATTATAGCTATCACCACTCCCACCATCAGCCAGCCAGTCCAAGAAGTCCATAAGTAATGATCAAACAATCCCAACAACAATATTAATAAAACAAAACTCCAAGTCCAAACTTGGTTTTTATTTTTTATAAACAAATTTTTTTTAAGATAAAAATACAATAATACCAAAAGCATAAATACGCCCACCAAACCCACTTCAGCCACAGCCAGCAAATACCAATTGTGAATTGGTTGTATCTGATCAACTGGCAATTGATCATTATTTTTAGAAACCCAATAAGTATTCATACCCAAACCCTGACCAAAAATAATTTCTTTGGGATTACTCCAGTTCAATTGTCCATAAGTAAGCCCGCGGTCTTGAATTGATTTGGCTTCCAAGCGATTACTCAAATCAAAACGACTAGCCCATAAATTAGGGTAATACAAATTAAAAGCAAAAAAAGCAATAATTAACAAAACCACATATTTGATAAGCACATAAATAGTCAGCTTGTCTTTTTTTATTATACTGAAAATAAAAATAAATAATAAAGTGGCCATTAGAGCCAGCAAAGCACTACGGGAAAAAGTAGTAAGCAAGGCAAAGCTCATCAACACCAAGCTAACTATCACCAGACACAAACTAAGGGTGTATTGTTTTATTTTTTTAATTTGCCAATCAGCTTGTTCGCTTTGGGCATAAATGCTGTGCCACAAATACAAGCCAGCCAAAATTGCCAAAACCAAAAAACCAGCCAAGATATTGGGGTGTGGCAAAGCGCCATAAGCCCGTAAAATCCTCATGTCCCCGCTCTCTAAAACAGACACACCCCTATCTTTGGCCAACTGTTCAGCCATACCCAGCCATTTGTTGGCGCTAATATTTTGCGTCAAACTTTGATAAATGGCCAAAATGCTTTGTACTAAACCGCTAAGCAACAAAGCCCACAAAATATTTTTTTTACTGACCCCCTGTGCCAGCCAGATAAATAAAATCGCACCAAAAATAATAAATAAATAATAAAGGCCTAAAATCGGCAAGGGACTACTGAGGCAAATAGCTAAACCATAAAAAAATAGACTATACCACCATTTATTTTTGGACAAATGCCATTGCTCACGACGATGCCAGCCAAAAGCCAAGGCCCCAAGCCACAAAAGCAACAGACTGGCATAGATGCTCAAGCGTCCAAACTGCCAAGTCTGACCATCCAGCATGATATCTTTGTAAATAAATCGAGTTTGCCAAGGAATAATAAAAACAAAAAGCATTAACAGAAAAACAAAACTTTTTTGTACAAAATTTTTAGTCACAATTATTTTCTGAGTTTAATAATTCTTTGACCGAGTCTTTCCACTGGTGAAAATATTGGTCACGACGATCATTGGAATGAAACTTGAGCATTTGCTCATTGATAATCACTCTGGTATCCACATTGACCATGGCTCGCATATTGTGATCAATGATATTAATCTGCAAAATACGCGCTCGATTGTATAGCCAGCCAGCAATGATTGGCAATTGGCTCAAAACACTTATTACCTTAGCAACTAAATTTGATAAAAAAGTTGGCTCTACTTTATTGATGAATTCATTAGCGTAGGCATTGGGCAAATATTCCTGATACCAAGAATTGGCTGTCCGCAATTTTGTAAATAAATTGTCAGGATCATAAACTGGCAAAAATTGTGAAAACCAATACACAAAATGCACATCATGCTGACCGAGCATCACCCCCTGCATATCTAAATAGGCCTCATCAATAAAAAAACTAAGACAAAATTTATCGCGATGATTATCGACGCTAGGACGCAGGCCTAAAAATTTTAATATCAGCAAACAACAAAATCTAGCCAACCAAATCTGATTTTTTTTGGTAATAATAAATAAATCAATGTCGCTAGAATCTCTTGAATTGCTGTATGACAAATTGTTACAGACCGCAATCATCCGCACAAAAGGCAAGTAGCGAAAAATTTTGACCAGTCGCACAGTTTTTTGAAATTTTCTTTCAGCCCAGTTATTATTCTGCTTGCGCAGTAAATAAATGCTGTCCCTTTTTTTCAGAGAAAAAAATCCTTCTTGCAAAGTCAATCTACTTTGCAACTCCAAACTATTTTCTAGCGCCTCGCGCACCTGTTGCAAAGTATATTTTTCTCGAGGGCGATAAAGCCACTTCCAAATTTCCAAAGTAGTCAGGGGAAAATTAAAAACATCAAAATAGGCAATAGTCTTGATAATGGATTTTTCTAAATCCGTAAGCATAGCTTTATCTTACTGCCAAATCTAATATTTTTCAATCAAAAAAAAGCGTCCGGGGCCACATGGCACCGGACGCGGAGCAAAAGATCTTTTGCTTGGTGTGTTGGTGTTCACCAACACCGTCCATGAAGCAACGCTCGCCTCACATTCTCTCCCTTGGGGGAAAGGCAAAGCCAATGGTCAAACAGCCCCGCACTCATGCTCTGTAGATAACCCTTTCTCAAGAGAGATTTTCGTACGCCCTTGCCATAGACTCCACGCCTCAGAGCGCGAATTTGACCAATGGTCAATCGCGATCTTTTTTTGGAAGAACACTTCATTTCGGGCCTCCTCTATCAGACAAAATGCACTACTACCCCGAACTATACCAAAAAAATAACACGGCTAAAATTACATGCCAAATAAAAAACGAGCGCCCCGCATGGAGCGCTCGCCAGTTGAGAGCCGTTGAGACATTTGCACCTCAAGCAATGGCTGCGGTGGTGCTCAGTTCCATGCCGATCAACATAGCAAAGCACGGGATGATAAACATCAAACGCTTGACCATGAAAATCGCCTCCTACTGCCAATGGAACCAAATAACATCGTGCATGGGCTGGTTGATCTCCCTCAAAATGCTCAAGATCACCCAGCCGAAAATACTGACCAGAAATAGCCCTTGGATGATTTTAGCAAAAATCATCAGATTCTTTTTGGCAATAATCGGATTGTACATGACCTCGCCTCCCAAAAAAGTGGTGAACGAACAGCGAATAAACCTAATTTACAATAAATAAAATAAATAGTCAAAAAATACCCCCTCTCTTTCTCCCCCTAAATTACGGTCTGGCCTAGAATCTTTGGTCTTCTTCAGTGGTAAACTGGGGGTATGTATGCAAAAATTAAACACAGTAACTTAAGTTGGTACAAGCTCAAGTTACTCATTGACGAGTGGGTTTACCA
>JBAYIQ010000016.1:0-4125 GCA_041665545.1 Patescibacteria group bacterium
AATCGTTACCAAATACACCTCAAAGAGGTGCAATTACGTTACAACACTCGCAATCCTCAGAAACTACGCTTACTTGTTAGAAAAATGTTACGTTTTGATGATAAATAGTAGGCCAGACCGCTTGACAGGGGAGGAGTTTTAAAAAGTCCCCCTGTTAAGGGGGATTTAGGGGGTTAGGGTCGGCGGTTTTTCCCGCCAAAGGCGGACCCGCCTTTGGCGGATGTTTTAAACTATAGCTCCACACTAGCCCGCCTAGCCAAAGGCGTAGCGGAAAGTTTTAAATCACTTGTTATTTTCTGAGCAAAAGTTTGTATGGCTTCTGGATTGCCGTGAACCAAAAATATTTTTGGTTTGTTTTGGAAAGCCCTTAGCCACTTGAGTAGGTCAGCTTGATCAGCGTGAGCTGAGAAGCCGTCAATAATATCTACCGCGCAATGAATTGGTATTTTTTTGCCGTAGTAGTCAAAGTCAAAAGCGCCGTTGATAAATTTATGGCCCAAAGTACCGGGCACTTGAAAGCCCATAAACAAAACATAATTTTTTTGATTCGGTGCATAGCGCGCCAAGTGGTGGATGATGCGTCCGCCATCAGCCATGCCCGAGCCAGCTAAAATAATTTTTGGTGGCATAGCGGTATTGATGTTTTTGGAAAAGCGAGATTCGGAGGTAATTTGCAAATGGGGAAAGCTGAAAATATCGCGGTCATATTTTAGATCGTCTTGTACTTGGTCGTTGAAATAGCTGGAATATTTTTTGTACACTTTGGTCACCACATCAGCCATAGGACTATCAAAATATACGGGCACGCGGAAGTCTAGATGTTTTTCATAGTAGTCGTTGAGCACTTTCAGGATATCTTGCGCCCGCTCCACCGCAAACTCCGACATGACTAGGGTGGAATTTTCACGGGTGATTCTCTGGATAGCTTGGATGAGCACCGCGTCGCGGTCTTTGACGTGAGCATGTAGGCGATCGCCATAGGTGCTTTCCATGATCACATAATCAGCTTGGTCAAAATATTCTATGTTTTTGACCAGTGGCATATTTTCAGCGCCAATGTCGCCGGTAAAAATAATTGTTTTGCCAAATATTTTTAGCTTGATAATGGCCGCGCCCAAAATATGTCCAGCTTGATGCAAGGTAAAAGAAATATTTTCATTGATTTTGAAATTCTGACCATAATCTACGGCTAAAAATTTTTTGATAGTATTTTGTAAATCCGTCAGATTATACAGTGGCTGATATTTGGTGTGAGCAATTTTTTCCGCCATTATTTTCAAGTTGTCAGCCAAGACAATTTCGGTCAGCATGAGTGTTGGCGGAGTAGTGTAGATTTTTCCACCAAAGCCCTCTTTGACTAGCTTTGGTAGGCGACCACAGTGATCCAAATGAGCGTGGGTCAAGATGACGGCGTCAATATTTTTGGCTGAAAAACCAAACTCTTCCCAATTTTTGAAATAATTATCTTGGCCACCCTGATATAGTCCGCAGTCAATAAGTAATCGGAAACTATCCACTTGGAGTAAGTGGCAAGAGCCAGTGACTTCACCGCTAGCGCCGTAGGATGTGAGGGTTATTTTTGGCATATTAACCGCAATTTATACAATCGGAGCTGTTTAGCTCATTATAAAATGTTTTAAGCTGTATTAAATCATTTACTTTGACAGTTTTATCAAGTCGCCATCCAAGACAATTATTTTCAGTATCTTTAGTTTTGCAAGTAAAACCTATTTTTTTTAATTGTATCAATAATTCCATGCTTGGTTTTCCGGTGAGAGAAAGATTAGAACCGAGAGTATAATTTTCACCATTGACACCAAAAATTTTATTTAGTCTATCTTTATCACCACAATCAGAAGCAGTAAAGAGTTGCCCTAAAAGGCCAAGATTTTGGTAACGATCATCAATGGGGTAGTTATTATTACCAATGGCAGATGTAGTTGGTGCTATAGTACAAAAATCAACCTTAGTTAACGTTGTTATTTTTTCTTCTTGCTCAATTATTTTATTTTGCAATTCAGTATTTTTTGTTTCTGCTTCAGTTATTTTAAGTTGCATTTCAGCTCTGACTTTTTCAGCAGCTGTCTGGCTTTGTTTGGCAATATTCAAACTTTGCCAATAATATACTCCACCACTAGCTAATAAAGCTACGACAATAATAAGCACAATCCATAGCCAAGTTTTGTTTTTTGGTACCTCGTTGGGCATTTGTTGATTGATGATTGGTTCCATAATTTTTGTTTTTAAGAATAATATTTTATTAAATCTTCTTTAGAAATCAGTGCCAGCGAGGCGGGGCAGTCATAGCTTCGGTATTTAGTCCGCGCTTCAGGGTCTATTTCATCCACTATCGTAAAATGCAATTTTTTCATTAAGTACGGATATCGGGTTACTATCCATGAGTTAGCGCGAATTTCTTTTATTTGTGGTTTTTCTCGCAAAATTGAAACTAATTTGCGTAAACCTTCATGAAAAAGCTTTATTTTTTCTGATTGAGAAGTGGCTTCATTGGGTGGCACATGAATTTCGGCAGAATCTTCCGTCAAACTATATGATAGTAACTGGTTTAATTCTAGAAAGCCATATTTTTGGTTGAAATCAACTCTGGCAATTTGGTCAAATTTCTCTAAATTTTTATTTTTCCATTCATGCAGTCGCATCACGATTGACAGGGCTTTTTGACAGAAAATTTCTCGATCATTTTCTTGGCCCAAAATGTTAATGCTGGCCAAAATTTCCGCAGAATTTTCCAAATGATCTAGGATATATTTTATTTTGTCGAGGAGGGCATCAATTCTTTTATCAGAAGTTGATTCAGCGTCAAAGATCTTGTAAAGATCTTTTAACACGGCAGCTTCTCGATCAGCGCGTTCTTTGTCGGCCTTGGTTTGAGTGTTTGGTTTTTCCCAAATAGTCATATTATTTTTTTAAAAAAGGATTTGGCATATTAAATAATATTTTTGGCGTTTGCCGGTTTATTTTTTCTAGCGGTAGCTTATATTTTTTGGCATATTGAAAATCCACTGATCCGAACATAGCTTGTGAATAGTCAAAATCAAGTTTTTGAGCTACATCTTTGACCACTTGCTCAGATGATCCTTCTATTTCCACAAATGGTTCCAAGAATGGCCACTCATCAATAGTTATTTCTACTTGACCAATTTTCCAGAGTTCGCGTTTGCTTTCTTGATAGGCCATTTCTTGGCAACCAAGGGCATTTATTATTTCTCTAGCTTTATCAAAGTCGCTTATTTCAATACAAGCTTCTTTTTGGTCTTTAATTTTTTTGTCACTAGGCACCACTTTGACGCTCATGGTTATTTTATCAGCTTCTTGCCTTACTCTGATCCAGCCACCTTTGACTTCATGGCCTTTGGGAAAATTCCAAACATATCTTTTCATCAAAAATTCCGGATAAATCATTTGAGCGCCAGCTTTTTTTAGGCGTTGCCTAATATCATCTTTATTGATGTGGCAAAAAGTTGCTTCGTATTCAATCGGTAGCATAAAAGTATTATATCATTTATTTGTCATTTTGTTGACGGAAGCACTCATGGCTACATTTAAGTATTTTTTGCAAAAAGAAGAGAGCCCGTTGTCGAACTCTCAAGTGAGCTCTATGTCGAGCTCTTCGTTTCATCCCTAGTCGTTATCGGTGTGTCACATTCATGGCATCGTTGATGCCATAACCCAGCAGATATGTGCTGGCTACGATGATGACCGCCACCACCAGGAAGATCTTGATCTTGCTGAAGAGGGATTCACCTCTCCAGTAATCACGTGCTGATTCATACACCGGCCGGAGAAGCTGGTAGGCCGGCATCAGTCGCCATTCGTTCGCGATTCCCATCTTGAGCCGAATAAGGAATTTCAAGTTTTTTCCTTTCGATTAGAGTGCGTGGTAAGAACTTTGATAAGTGATATGATACCATATTTATGGTTTTTTGTCAAATATTGGGGGGCGAGTTTAATAAGTAAGTGTAAAACAAAAAAACCGCTATTCCTAATCCCCCAAACCCCCTTTAACAAGCGGTCTGGCCTAGAATCTTTGGTCTTCTTCAGTGGTAAACTGGGGGTATGTATGCAAAAATTAAACACAGTAACTTAAGTTGGTACAAGCTCAAG
>JBAYIQ010000017.1:0-4099 GCA_041665545.1 Patescibacteria group bacterium
ATACACCTCAAAGAGGTGCAATTACGTTACAACACTCGCAATCCTCAGAAACTACGCTTACTTGTTAGAAAAATGTTACGTTTTGATGATAAATAGTAGGCCAGACCGCTGTTAAGGGGAGGTTGGGAGGGGTTAAAGTACGGTTTTTTAAGGTTATATTTTGCCAACCAGATCCAAACCGGGTTTTAGTGTATCTTTGCCTGGCTCCCAATTAGCTGGGCAAACTTGATCACCATATTTATTTACAAACTGCGCGGCTTGTAATTTGCGTAAAAGTTCTTTGCCAGACCTACCAATGCCATTGGCGTGAATTTCTATAGTTTTTAAATTACCATCGGGGTCAATTATGAAAGTGCCGCGTAAGGCCAAACCTTCTCCTTCAATATATACTCCATAGTCGCGAGTAATGTTGCCAGTCGGATCAGCCACCATGGGAAAGTTAATTTTTTTGACTGCCTCCGAACTATCGTGCCAGGCCTTGTGAGCATAGACCGTGTCAGTGGAGACTGACAGCACTTCGGCATTGAGTTTTTTTAGTTCTTCATAGTGACTAGCCAGATCTTCCAGCTCCGTGGGACAGACAAAAGTAAAGTCAGCTGGGTAGAAAAATAGTATTACCCACTTACCCTTATAGTCAGATAGCTTGATATTTTTTTCTTCATCTTCGTGATAGGCGATAGTTGAAAAATTTGGCGCTTTGGCATTTATTTTTGGTGTACAATTCCAGCAATTGGATTCACCACAGCCAGATTCACAGTCACCACCGCAACATTCTTTATCATTATGCATATTTTTTATAATTAAATTTATTTAAATTTTTTGTACTGTTCACTAATTTTATCCCAATTGATAATTGGCCAGATGTTTTCTAAATACTCAGCGCGACGATTTTGGTATTTGAGATAATAGGCGTGTTCCCAAACATCAAAACCAAACAGAGGAGTGTAGCCCATGGAGTAGGGGCTGTCTTGATTGGCTGTTTTGTCAATAATTAATTTACCTTTGTCTAGGGACAGCCAAGCCCAGCCAGATCCAAATACCGACAGGGCCATCTTAGTAAATCCTTCTTTAAAATTATCAAAACTTTCGAAAGATTCATTTATGGCTTGCAGTAATTCTCCTTCGGGCATCTGGCCTTTGGCTGGAGCAAGTGTTTCCCATAAAATATTGTGATGCAAATGTCCGCCAGCATGGTTTTTCACCAGCAAGCGCACATCTTCTGGTACTTGGTCTAGTGATTTCAAAATTTCTTCAACATTTTTTTCATACCATTCTGGATATTTTTCTAGGGCCTTGTTGAGATTAGTGGTATAGGCCTCATGATGCTTGTCATGATGCACGTGCATTGTGGCCTCATCAATATATGGCTCCAAAGCATTGTAAGCGTATGGTAAATCTGGGGTTATAAATTGTTTATTCATATGTTTTGTTTTTAATAATTAATTTTGTCATGCTGAACTTGTTTCAGCATCTCCAATAATCCAAAGTGTCTTGGAGACCCTGAAATAAATTCAGGGTGACAGCTAACCAAAATATTTTTCGCGATAAAATTTTATTAATTGTTCTATTTCCGGTATGACCTCTGGGTTGCCGACACCAGCTTTGGTTTTTTTCTGCACGGCCTCCAAAGAAATTGCTCCTTCCAAAACAGCTTCCTCAATATCATGGTCAGTCACTTGAGCAATTTTATCAATCATCCTAGCTTGTTCTTCGACAATACGATTTTTTTGTTTACTTTTTAGGAAATAATTATTAAGGGCACTACGCAGAGCTTTGTCACCAAGCACCGAACAGTGAATTTTTCTAGTGGGCAAGCCCCCGAGGCGAGAAGTGATATCTTGAGGGCGGATTTTGAGTGCTTGTTCAATCGGCATACCGCCATTTTCAGACACCATGACCGAGAGCATGGAGGTAGCGCCAATAGCTGAGGCACAGCCAAAGGTCTGCCACTGCATTTTTTTTATTTTATCACTTTTTTTGTCTATCCAGACCCAGACTTTCATCATGTCACCGCAAGCTGGCGAGCCGATCATGCCCAAGCCATCGTAGTCTTTGATTTTGGAAGCATCCATGACTAGATTTTTGGGTGTGAAAAAATGTTCTTTGACTATATCAGAATAGAGCCAAGATTCTTCTCCATTTTTTGGCACAATGTCCGCTTGGGTGGCCACACTTTTTTTAGCAAGTTTCTTTTTTGTTTTTTTATATGTAGGCATGTCGTTTTAGTTAAAAGTTATGAGTTTCGCCCAGAGGACGATCGCCCTCTGGGCGAAAAAGTCGCAAGTATCATTCATCCTTAGTTCCGAAACCCGGGTTTAAAAAGGGGGGGCTGATCCGTCTTAGGCGGAAATAATTTCTCGGGGATATTTTTTTATGGAAGAATGTAGGGTGTCCATATTGACGCTGACCGGTGATGTTTGACGCAATTTTTTTACTATGGAGGGCAGTTTTTTGGTCAGATAAATTAAATCATCTTTAGTAGTGGAGCGTCCCAAAGTCAGACGCAGTGAGCCATGAGCCGCTTCATAGGGTCTACCCAAGGCCCTGATCACATGCGATGGTTCTAGATCTTGCGCTGTGCAGGCCGAGCCAGTAGAGGCCTGAATGCCAATTTCATCCAAGTAGAGCAACATGGCCTCACCCTCTATATCTAGGATGGAAATATTGATATTGTTGGGCAAGCGTTTTTGGGCATGACCATTGAGCAGTGTTTTTGGTATGGTAGTTAAGATTTTTTTTATCAACCAATCTCTTAAAATAGTTAATCTCTTGTTTTCTTTTTCTTTCTTGGCAGCAGCAATTTTTAAAGCCACAGCTAGTCCCACTATGCCCGGCACATTTTCGGTGCCTGAGCGTAAATTTTTTTCTTGTCCACCGCCATCAATCAGGGCTTTGAGTGTAGTGCCTCTTTTTACATAAAGAACGCCAACTCCTTTTGGCCCGTATATTTTACTGCCATTGATAGTCATCAAATCAACGTGTAATTTTTCTACATTGAGGTCCAAAGCCCCGGCGGCTTGGCAAGCATCAGTATGGAAATATATATGGGGCAAGTTTTTTGTTTTTCTTTCTTGATTAATTTTTTTTAATTTAGCGCCAATTTCTTGGATGGGCTGAATAGTACCCACTTCGTTGTTGGCCATCATGATACTAATCAAAACAGTGTTTTTTTTGATAGCTGACCAGAGTTTGTCCAGCATGATTAAGCCATCAGCATCCACTGGCACCAATGAGACAGTGTGTCCTTGGTTTTTTAGAGTTTGGACGGCATTCAAAACAGCGTGATGTTCAAAATTGGAAGTAATGACATGGGCCGGATTTAGATTACTAGCCAAAACAAGGCCCTTGATAGCTAGGTTAATACTTTCTGTACCATTGCCAGTAAAAATTATTTCTTCTGGCTGGCAGTTAAATATTTTGGCCACAACTTGGCGAGAATCATCTAAGGCACGTTTAGCATATTGCCCCAAAGAGTACAAAGCCGAGGGATTGCCAAATTCTTGAGTCCAGTATGGCCCCATGGCTTTGACCACTTGGGGGTCAGTGGGTGTAGTGGCCGCATGATCTAGATATATGTTTTTTTTCATCCCGTTAGAGATTAGGCAAATTAAAGTTTTTTATTAGAAAATTAGGTGCTAGAATATTAGAGCACCAATATTTTAAAATCTTTGGAGAATCATTATTTTTTTGGCGGATGAATCTGTTGGCCAGCGTCATCATAGATAATGATGGCGTTCACCGGGCAACTTTGGGCGGCTTGCAAGATGACTTTTTCATCGTCACCTTTTAGATTTTTGATTACGGCAATGCCCTTATCATCCAATTCAAAAGTACTTGGCGCGATGGCCACACAGGAGGCCACACTAATACAGAGCTCGCGGTCTATTTCTATGCGCATATATAAAATAGTTTATTTGTTTAGGTACTTTATATCTTAGCATAATTAATAAAAAACGCCACCTAGCACCCCCGTTTTCCGCAAAAGAATCAAGAGCTTGGAATCAGCTGGACAGGTACTAGGTAGTTAATACCCATGTGCGTACGCTCATTGTTGTAATAACTTAAATACTTAATTAAAGCTTCTTGTAAGCTAACAAGA
>JBAYIQ010000018.1:0-3232 GCA_041665545.1 Patescibacteria group bacterium
ACGTTACAACACTCGCAATCCTCAGAAACTACGCTTACTTGTTAGAAAAATGTTACGTTTTGATGATAAATAGTAGGCCAGACCGTTACTAAGGGGGAGATGCCCGAAGGGCAGAGGGGGTATAAAAATATTTTATTTTCCTTTATCAAACATCTTGGCCAGATATTGTCCAGTGTAGCTATTTTTTACTTTAGCCACTTGTTTTGGTGTGCCTTCGGCCATTAGATAGCCACCTTTATCTCCGCCTTCTGGCCCCAAGTCAATGACCCAATCTGAACTCTTGATGACATCTAGGTTGTGCTCAATCACTAGCACAGTATTTCCCTTATCTACCAAGCGATGCAAAACTTCTAACAATCTTTTGACATCATCAAAATGCAAACCAGTGGTTGGCTCATCTAATATGTACAGCGTCTTGCCTGAAGAGCGACGAGATAACTCCGTAGCTAACTTGATGCGCTGAGCTTCACCGCCAGATAGCGTGGTGGCTGACTGACCCAGCTGGATATAGCACAAACCAACATCAAAAAGAGTTTTTAATTTATTATAAATATTAGGAATATTAACAAAAAAATTCATGGCTTCCTCGACAGTCATCTGCAAAACTTCGGAAATATTTTTTCCTTTGTAATGTATTTCCAAGGCCTCATTATTGTACCTGTGGCCATGACATTCTTTGCACTCCACATAGACATTGGGCAAGAAATTCATCTCAATTTTGATCACGCCATCGCCTTGGCAAGCTTCGCAACGACCACCTTTGACATTGAAAGAAAATCTGCCAGCTTGGTAGCCACGAATCTTGGCTTCTGGCACTTCAGCAAACAAATCTCTGATATAAGTAAAGACGCCAGTGTAGGTAGCGGAGTTGGATCGCGGCGTGCGACCAATTGGCGATTGATCGATGTCAATTACTTTATCAATATATTCCAAGCCCTTGATCATTTTGTGTTGACCCGGATTTTCTTTGGAGCGATAAAAATGCTTGGTCAAAGCTTTGGCCAAAATTTCCGTCATCAAAGTAGATTTGCCGGAGCCAGAAACACCGGTAATGCTAATAAATTTACCCAGTGGAAAATTAACATCAATTTCTTTCAAATTAAATTCACTAGCACCAATGACTGACAACATTTTGCCATTGCCAGCGCGATTCTTTTTTGGCACGGGAATACTTTTGGTGCCAACCAAATACTGACCAGTCAAGGATTTCTTGTTGCGCATAATGGCCTGAGGCGTGCCTTCGGCCACTACTTCTCCACCATGCTTGCCAGCACCCGGGCCGATATCTATGACATAGTCGGCGTTGAGTATGGTTTCTTCATCATGCTCTACCACAATGACTGTGTTACCCAAATCACGCAAAGTTTTCAAAGTCTCAATCAGTCGATCATTATCCCGCTGATGCAAACCAATGGATGGTTCATCCAAAATATACAAAACTCCAGTCAAAGAAGAGCCGATTTGTGTGGCTAGGCGAATACGCTGAGCTTCACCGCCTGACAAAGTACTGGCGTTTCTATCTAAGGTCAGATAATCCAAACCAACATTGCGCATAAAATTCAAACGCTCTTTGATCTCTTTGACAATCTGCTTAGCAATTTGTAATTCTCGTTCATTGAGTTGTTTGGGTACTTCCGTAAAAAACTTTTGCAACTCCACGATATTTAGAGCTGATACTTCAGCAATATTTTTACCAACTACTTTAATACCCAAAATTTCCGGCTTCAAGCGCTTGCCTTGGCAGGCCTCGCAGGGATCAATACGCATATAGCGTTCAATCTCACCGCGGATATAATCCGAATCTGTTTCTTTGTAGCGACGAGCTAAATTTGGCATAATGCCTTCAAAAGTCGGACTGTAATTTCCATTGAATCTGTCAGTGGAAAAATTTAACTCATAGCGCTCATCACCAGTACCGTGCATTACTATATCCAATTGTTTTTTAGTCAATTTATTGACCGCCACTCTGGTAGAAAATTTATGCTTCTTGGCCACGGCTTCCAAAATGGCCGCATACCAAGATTGATTGGCCGCGGTTCTGGACCAAGGACGGATAGCGCCTTCGGCAATAGATAGTCTGGGATTGGGTATGACTAATTCTGGATCAACGGTCAGCTTGGTGCCCAAGCCAGTACATTCTGGACAGGCGCCATGCGGACTATTGAAAGAAAAATTTCTAGCTTCTATTTCGCCAAAAGAAATTTCCGGATGATTGGGACAAGTAAAATGTTCACTAAAATTGATATCCCAATTCTCCTGTGGCAGATGCACTGAGATATAGCCATTGCTGAGATCCAAGGCAGTCTCAATTGACTGCAATAAGCGACTCTTGGTTTCTTTGGTGTCATCGCGTCGCAAGCGATCCACTACTACTTCAATAGTATGCTTTTTGTATTTATCCAAATCAACATTTTGCGCGTCTTCCAAAGCCAACATATCACCGTCCAAACGCACGCGACGATAGCCAGCGATTTTTACCCTGTCCAAAGCCCCGCGGTGCTCGCCTTTTTTGTCCTGAACCAAAGGCGACAAAAGCATAAAATCAGTGTCGGCTGGCAATTGCCAAATTTTTTCGGCAATTTGTTGCATAGTTTGTTTGACTACTGGCTGTCCGCACTTGTAGCAATGCGGAATACCGATTTTGGCATAGAGCAAACGCAGGTAATCATAAATTTCGGTGACCGTACCGACAGTCGATCGTGGATTGCGTGAACTAGAGCGCTGATCAATAGAAATAGCTGGTGACAAACCATCAATACTCTCCACATCGGGCTTGTCCATCAAACCCAAAAACTGCCGAGCATAAGACGATAATGATTCTACATAGCGTCGTTGCCCCTCGGCATAGATTGTATCAAAGGCCAGTGATGATTTCCCTGATCCCGAGAGACCAGTGATCACCACAAATTTGTCGCGCGGAATTTTCACCGACAAATTTTTCAAGTTATGGACATTAGCGCCTTTGATGGTTATAAATTTTGGCATGAGTCCGAAAATTTAAAAATAATATCCTGCAAATGATATCACAGTTTTATGGTGTTGTCAATGATTTGGGGAGCACCAGCTATTATTCTAAATTAAAACACCTTATTACAAAAACAACTAGATAATACCCCCTCTGCCCTTCGGGCATCTCCCCCTTAGTAACGGTCTGGCCTACTATTTATCATCAAAACGTAACATTTTTCTAACAAGTAAGCGTAGTTTCTGAGGATTGCGAGTGTTGTAACGT